>JAXDOR010000044.1:0-2517 GCA_034668825.1 Alphaproteobacteria bacterium
ATTCCTCCTCGTTTGCCGGAAACCGCCCGTCGTGTCTCTCGACCACCGCTTTCGCGCAAGCGTGAAGATTGCGCGCCCTGGCATAATAGCCGAGGCCGGCCCAGGCGCTGAGCACGTCCTGTAGCGGCGCGGCGGCGAGGCTGCCGATATCCGGCCAGCGTTGGATGAAGCGGGCGAAATAGGGAACGACCGATTTCACCGTGGTCTGTTGCAGCATGATTTCGGAGAGCCAAACCCGGTAGGGATCCGGCGTCTCGTTACGAGCAGCGCGCCAAGGCAGGATGCGGCGATGCCGGTCGTACCAGGCGAGTAAAGCGGCCTCCCTCCCTCCGCGCGGAAGCGAGTTGATTTGCTTTTGTCTACGTGCGCCGCCTGCTAGCGTCATGCTCGACCGATGCCAGAGCCGCGCGCCATGAACAAGCCCTCAAAGCGACAAGCCCGACCGCTCGCCGATTTCCTTGGCGCTTGCCTGTCCGACGCCTTTGCCGAACAAGGCTTCGCCTCGGCCGAACTGGTGACCCGCTGGCCCGACATTGTCGGCCCCGAGATCGCGGCTCATGCGGAACCGATAAAGATCCAATGGCGGAAGGGGGAAGGCGGCGAGCCGGCGGAACCCGCCACCCTGGTGCTACGGGTGGAAGGGCCGACTGCGATCGAGATCCAGCACCTGTCCGGCGTGATTCTCGAGCGCGTGAACCGCTTCTTCGGCTGGCAGGCGGTGGGCCGGCTGGCGTTGCGGCAGGCCCCGCTTTCCCGGCGCAAGGCAGGGCATAGACCCGCCGCCGGCCCCGATCCGGCGGTAACGGCCCGCATCGCCGCCAGCCTGCCGGAGGTCGCCGATGATGGCCTGCGCCAGGCGCTGGCGCGGCTTGGCGCAGCGATCCAGCCAAAATGAATGCTCCCGGAGCCCTTGGCCCAGGGAGTGGCCATCGCCACATTCACTGCTAAGATACGGGGCCTAAAACCTTCAGCGCGAGGACATCAAGTTGAATTTCAAACGCCGCGACTTACTGATCGTCATCGGCGCCGGAGTGCTCATCTTCGGCGGCGCCATCGCCCATTTCGCCTGGAATCGCGACGGAGCATCGGCAGCCTCGAGCGGGCTTTCCCTGACCGATCTCACCGTCCCGGGCCCGCTCGGCGACCGCGTCCTGGGTAAAGACGACGCCCCCGTCACCATTATCGAATATGCGTCGCTGACCTGCCCCCATTGCCAGCATTTTGAACTGACCACGTTTCCGGAATTGAAGAAGCGCTATATCGAGACCGGGAAGGTTCGCTACATCTTCCGCGAATTCGTCCTCAATGAGCTCGATGCGCTCGCCATCATGCTGGCGCGCTGTGCCGACAAGGACAAATATTTCCCCTTCGTGGAGACCTTGTACGCGACCCAGGAGCAGTGGGCGGTGCAAAACGCCATCCCGCCGCTGATGGCAATTGCCAAGCAAGTCGGCTTCACCGAGGACAGCTTCAAGAAGTGCGCCTCGAATCAGCAGCTGTTCGACGGCATCGCTGCGCAGCGTGATCGGGCCTCGCAAAACTTCGGAGTGAGCTCCACCCCGACTTTTTTTATCAACGGCGAGATGCGTTCAGGCGACTTGCCGATGGATGAATTGGAGAAGCTGATCAAGCCCTATCTCAAGGGAGAATAAGGGTTTTTCCGGCTAAGGGGCGGATGCCCGGTGGTGCTCCAACGCCAGGCTCGCGCCAGGTTCCCGCGCAGATAAGGTCTGAAAAACTTCTTCTGCCAGTTGCCGAGAAGCCTTCGGCGATTCATTGTCCTGCCGTGTGGCCTTCTCTGTTCGGGGCACGGGGCGTAGACGATCCCCTTTCATAGTCCGTACCGGTGTCTCACCCGGTCTTGTCGACCGGCCTCTGTCCTTCCGGGAAGAGGTATTGGAAAGCGCTACATGAAACTCACGCGGCTGCGCCTCATCGGCTTCAAATCTTTCGTCGAACCAACCGACTTTTTGATCGAGCCCGGACTGACCGGCGTGGTAGGCCCGAACGGCTGCGGCAAGTCGAATTTGGTCGAGGCGCTGCGCTGGGTGATGGGAGAGTCGTCCTACAAGGCGATGCGCGCGTCGGGCATGGAGGACGTGATCTTCTCCGGCTCGGGAACTCGTCCGCCGCGCAACACCGCGGAAGTGGCGATGGGCGTCGACAATTCCGAGCGCTCGGCGCCTGCGGCCTTCAACGATTACGATACGCTGGAAGTGTCGCGGCGCATCGAACGCGACACCGGGTCGGTCTATCGCATCAACGGCCGCGAGGTGCGCGCGCGCGACGTGCACATCCTGTTCGCCGACGCCTCAACTGGCTCACGCTCCCCTGCCCTGGTGCACCAGGGCCGCATCGGCGAGATCATCCAGGCCAAGCCCGAGCAGCGCAGGCGTGTGCTGGAAGAAGCGGCTGGCATTTCCGGCCTGCACGCGCGGCGGCACGAGGCGGAGTTGCGGTTGCGCGCGGCCGAGCAGAACCTGCTGCGGCTGGAAGATGTGATCAATCAGCTCGCCT
>JAXDOR010000045.1:0-36187 GCA_034668825.1 Alphaproteobacteria bacterium
GGTTGCGCCGGCAGCGGCTCGGTCACCTCCGGCGCGCAAATGGTGTGGGACACGGTGGCTTCCGGCAGGCCGGCAATGGCAACGATATCGCCGGCGGAGGCTTCGTCGACGGGGATACGGTCGAGCCCGCGAAAGGCCAGCACCTTAGAGACGCGGCCTTGCTCGATAAGGTTGCCCTTGCGGTCCAGCACTTTGACGTTTTGATTTGGCATCACCGAGCCCGAGGTGATGCGGCCGGTGACGATGCGGCCGAGATAGGGATTGGCTTCGAGAATGGTGCCGATCAGGCGGAACGGCCCTTCGTCGACTTTAGGCGGCGCGACATGGCGCAAAATGAGATCGAACAGCGGCTGCATGCCGGCGTCTTTCGGCCCTTCGTAACTCGCCGCCATCCAGCCTTCCTTGGCGGAGCCGTAGAGGATCGGGAAGTCGAGCTGCTCCTCGCTGGCATCGAGGGCAGCGAAAAGATCGAACACTTCGTTCACAACCTGGGTGGGCCGCGCATCCGAGCGGTCAACCTTGTTGATGACGACGATGGGCTTCAAACCCATCTTCAGCGCCTTCGACACCACGAATTTGGTTTGCGGCAGCGGCCCCTCGGCGGCATCGACCAGCACCAGCGCGCCATCGACCATGCCGAGGATGCGCTCCACCTCGCCGCCGAAGTCCGCGTGGCCCGGCGTGTCGACGATGTTGATGCGGGTGTCTTTCCACAGGATGGACGTCACCTTGGCGAGAATGGTGATGCCGCGCTCGCGTTCCAGGTCGTTGGAATCCATCGCCCGCTCGGCGACGCGCTGGTTCTCGCGGAACGAGCCCGACTGCTGCAACAGCCGGTCGACCAGCGTGGTCTTGCCGTGGTCAACATGGGCGATGATGGCGACGTTGCGAAGTTTCATAGGGGTTCCGAAAATCAGCGCGGGCCCAAAAAGGGGGCCCGCCGTGTTGCACCGCAATATAGTGCGGAAGGCGCGGAAAGCAACGGTTTAAAGCGAGTTAGATGAACACCGGTCTTGTTTTGGCGATGTTCGATGCCTATGCGATAAAGGTGTCAATTTTACGCAATGAGGTCCGCGTATGCAGCAAAAACTCGCCGGCGAGGCCCGTAAGACCGCGCTCAAGAAGCTTTCCGGCTGGACCGAAGTGCAGGGCCGCGACGCCATTACCCGAAAATTCACGTTCAAGGATTTCAACGAGGCTTTTGGTTTCATGACCCGCGCGGCGCTCGTGGCCGAAAAAATGGATCATCACCCGGAGTGGTTCAACGTCTACAAGACCGTCGAGGTGACGCTGTCGACCCACGACGCCGGCGGCGTGACGGAACTGGATGTTAAGTTGGCCGAGACGATGAACAAGCTGGCCGACTAAATGTGTCCCGGGCGCAGCGCAGCACGCGGCGAAGCAAGTGATGCGCTGCAGACCGGGATCGCCACAAGCTCGAGCTTTGGAAGGTCCCGGATCAGCGGTGCACCGTTTTCACGCTGCACCGCGTCCGGGACACCGCAAACTCTCCACTAGCTACATCCGCAGCACCACCTTCCCCATCACCTTACGCGCCGCGATGTCCTTTAGGGCCTGCGCGGCTTCAGCAAGCGGATAGACTGCCTGGACATAGCCACTGAGCTTGCCTTCGGCGCACCAGCGCGCGATCTGCTCTGTGTCAGCGCGATATCCCGGCCGATTGTTTTCAAGCCACGAGCCCCAAAAGACGCCGCGTATGTCACAGTCCTTGAGCAGCACGAGGTTGAGCGGAATTTTCGGGATTTCCCCTGCCGCAAAGCCAATGACCAGCAAGCGGCCTCCCGGCGCAATGGCGCGTAAAGCCGCTTCCGAATAAGGACCTCCGACCGGATCGCAAATGACATCCACGCCACGGCCGCCGGTGAGGCGGCGCAACGCATCTTTCAGATCGTCCTTGCTGTAATTGATCGTCTCGTCGGCGCCGCGCTCGCGAGCGAAAGCGAGCTTGTCGTCGGACGACGCGCAGGCGATGACGCGCGCGCCCATCAGCTTGCCAAGCTCCACCGCCGCAATGCCGATGCCTCCGGCGGCACCAAGCACCGCCAGCGTCTCTCCGCGTTTAAGATCGCCGCGTTCGCGCAGCGCATAATAGCTGGTGCCATAGGTGCAGGTGAGTCCAGCGGCTCGCTCAAAATCGAGTCCGGACGGAATCTGCACGAGCTTGTCGGCGCGCACGGCGACGCGCTCGCGCGCCGCTCCCCAGCCGATGAAACCCATGACCCTGTCGCCAACGGACGGTGAAGTGACACTCGCTCCAACGGATTCCACCACACCGGCAAATTCGGCGGCAGGCGAAAATGGGAATTCCGGTTTGAATTGATATTTTCCGGAAATAATCAGTGTGTCGAAAAAGTTGAGGGCGGCGGCGGCAATCTTGACGACCACTTGATCCGGACCTGCGACGGGATCCGGCAGGTCGCCAAGCGTGAGATCATCGGGCGTGCCGTAACGGGTGCAAAGGAGAGCTTTCATAATTTCTCCAAAAAGGAGCCTCTTGGTAGTACGGAAACGCGAATACTTCGACTCTCATCGTCGCCAGTCGTAACGGATATCACCGCCTTCACATTGCCGATTTCGCTCTATATCCATGTTTCGTGATATCCATTGCTCAGCCCTCCATCTCAGGGCATCAGCCAGAATTGTAGCCAACGCGGGTAAGGGCTAATGACGCCGATCCAATCATTCTCCGTTACAGTGGCGATTTTATTCGCCGCGGTCATTGCGCAGCCTTCGCCGTCATTAGCGCAAACGGCGCCAGATGCGGCAACTCCCGCCGTCAAGCCGAAGCCCAAGCCGAAACCTGCGGCCGCGAAACCGGCGCAGGTAAAACCAGCAGCCGCAACCCCCACCGCCCAACCGGCTGCGCCCAAACCTGCTACCGCAAAGCCAGTTGCCACGAAACCTGCAGTCAAACCGCCCGTCGCAGCCAAAACTACACCAAGCAAACCGGCGGCTGCTAAGCCCGCCCCTGCGAAACCTGCGGCGGCAACCGCGCCAACGCCGTCGGCGCCTGGCGATGACCAGCCCGTGCTGCTGGGAAAATATGGGGAGTGGGGCGCCTATTCGGCTAAGCCAGGCGGCGCGAAAATCTGTTTCGCGCTTGGCAAGCCAGGCAATTCGCAGACCACCCCGCCGAACCGTCCGCGCGATCCGGCCACCTTATTCATTTCCAGCCGGCCCGCCGAAAAGGTGAAGGACGAGGTCTCGATCATCATCGGCTATAGCTTCAAGCCGAACTCGGAGGCGACGCTGGATATCGGTCCCGCAACCTTCCCGATGTACACGCAGAATGACGGCGCCTGGATCAAGAATGCGGGCGATGAAGCCAAGATGGTGGAGGCCATGCGCAAGGGATCGGATGCGGTGATCAAGGGCACTTCGGTGAAGGGGACGCAGACGACCGACACCTTCACGCTGAAAGGCCTGGCGCAGGCGATCGATCGCATCGATCAGGAATGTAAGTAACTTTCTTCCCTCTCCCACAAGGGGAGGGGGTTAGGTGGCGTTCCTGCCTGTTCAACTTATCTGTGCTAAAGACGCGCAGAGCATGAACGACCCAAACACTATGACCGCCACCCTCGCCATCGAGAAGACGGCGCTTGAGCGCTATGTCGCACCGGAGAAGCCGTCGCTCGTCGGGCTATCGCGCGCGGCGCTAGCCGAAGCGCTGATCGCGATCGGCGTGCCGCCCAGTCAGATAAAAATGCGGGTACAGCAAATCTGGCATTGGCTCTATGTGCGCGGCGCTACGGGCTTTGACGCCATGACCAGCATCTCCAAGGAAGTGCGCGCGACGCTCGACCAACGCTACACGCTGGCGCGGCCCGAGATTGTCGCCGAACAAATATCCTCCGACGGCACGCGCAAATGGCTGCTGCGGCTCCCCGGCGAGCATCCGGGCGAAAATCCGCACGAGGTGGAATGCGTCTATATCCCGGAAACCGATCGCGGCACTTTGTGCCTGTCGAGCCAAGTCGGCTGCACGCTGACGTGTAGCTTTTGCCACACCGGCACTCAGCGCCTGGTGCGCAATCTGACGCCGGGCGAGATCGTCGGCCAGATCATGGTCGCGCGGGACCGTTTGGGCGATTGGAATAAGGGTGATGGCGCTCGCCTTGTCTCCAACATCGTGATGATGGGGATGGGCGAGCCTTTGTACAATTTCGAAGCGGTGCGCGATGCGCTGCTGGTCGCCGCCGACGGAGACGGAATCGGCATCTCCAAGCGCCGGATCACGCTCTCGACCTCCGGGGTGGTGCCGAATATCGCGCGCGCGGGCGCCGAGATCGGCGTCATGCTGGCGATATCGTTGCACGCGGTGCGCGACGAATTGCGCAACGATCTGGTGCCGCTCAACCGCAAATATCCGATCAGGGAGCTGCTTGATGCCTGCCGCGCCTATCCCGGCGCCTCGAACGCGCGGCGCATCACGTTCGAATATGTCATGCTCAAGGGCGTCAACGATTCCATCGAGGATGCCAAGGCGCTGGTGCGCTTGCTCAAAGGCATCCCGGCGAAGATCAATCTCATACCTTTCAATCCCTGGCCGGGCACCAAATACGAATGCTCGGATTGGGAGCAGATCGAGAAATTCTCCGAAGTGGTCTTCAACGCCGGCTATGCGTCGCCGGTGCGCACGCCGCGCGGGCGCGATATCCTCGCCGCCTGCGGCCAGCTCAAAAGTGCCACGGAGAAACTCTCGGCCCGTGAGCGCCTGGCATTGCGCGCCATGGCGATGACGGATTGAGCCCAAGTCGGCTTTCGCCATTCTCAGCAGAATGATACGTTCATTCCACGCTGTCTCCGCGGAAGGTTGCGCAACGTGGCTGAGCTTTTGATCCTAGAAAATTTCCTGGCGCCGGAAGACTGCCGCGATCTCATCCGCTGTTATGAAGATAACCGTCCAAGCTTACGTCAAGACACTTCCGACTATTGGAAGAATCGGGTGCTTTATTTCGGAGGCATTTCGGAACAGCATCGAAGCACGAAGCTCCGCATCCGCGAACTTGTCTATCAACAAATGGAATTGCTGATTAAGCATTTCGGCTATCCAGATCCGATTTATCCCGAAACCGTCAATCTCGTGAGTTGGCCACCCAATCTCGAAATGGTTCCTCACGTCGATCAGGATGATGGTTTTGAACAACGCCTGTTCGCGGTCGTCGGCTACCTCAATGATGATTATGAGGGCGGCGAAATTTACTTCCCGGAGATCGATGAAAGTATCAAGCCGAAGGCGGGGATGCTGGTAGCTTTTAGTTGCGGACCGAGACACCGCCATGGCGTCAAGGCCACGCGCGGAAATCGATTGCGATACACCTTTCCGACTTGGTTTTCGGAACGAAAGGAAGTCGTAGACCGGGCGCTTGTTGACTACAGGTGACTGCGTTTCATCCAGCGATCCTTCAATCCAAAGGAGTGGGTGGATCGATCGGAAAAAGGACGTATATGGCGCTCCTCGGCCGCATCTTCGTGATCTTCTTCGCCTTCATGGTCGCGAGCTTGGCCACAGGCATTGCGATCGCTATCGCTTTGCTCGGTCCGGAGTGGCCGGCCCTGCATGGCGACCCGGTGGCGCGCGGCGGATTTTGGATTCTGGCGATGTTTGGGTCGAGCTTGACCGGAGCAACCGGCATCTTGCCGCTGTTCCTGGTCATTGTGCTTGCCGAAAGCCTCAACCTGCGCTCGCTTTTATTCTATGTCGTGGCCGGAATTATCATCATGCTCCTGGGTTATTACGGCACCGGGTTTGGCGTGGAGGAATCGATTGATCAGGCCGGCCCGTTTTCCCGCGAAGCCGAGCTGGCAGCCGCGGTGGGCGCGGTTTTCGGTTTCGTCTATTGGGCAATCGCGGGGCGCAAGGCCGGCGCGTGGCGCCGCGCGACCGTGCCGCCGCCACATTCATCTAGCTAGGTGAACGGCCGGCTGTTCCCGCACTTCCCAACCATGTCGTCCTCCGCTAGACCCGCCTGATGAATCGCAACGGACTTTTGGTCGCGCTCGGCGTGGCGGCGGCTGTCGGACTGATATTCGGTTTTTTCCCCGACCTCGACCTGCGGATTTCGCGGCCGTTTTACGAAAATATCGACGCCGCCAATAATGCCTTCGCGCTCCGCATTCATCCCGCGTTGATGGCACTGCGCGAGGCCGGCATGTGGGTGGTGACGGCGCTGGTGGCGCCAGCCATCTTCGCGCTTGTGCTCAAGCTCATCCTGCCGCACAGGCGGCTGCTTATTTCCGCCCGCGCAATCGTCTTCCTGACCACGACGCTGGTGCTGGCGCCGGGTCTCGTCGCCAATATCGTGCTCAAGGATCACTGGGGACGCTCGCGCCCAATCGATGTCACGCCACTCGGCGGCACCGAACGCTTTGTTGCTTGGTGGGATCCGCGCGGCGAGTGCCCCACCAATTGTTCATTCGTATCGGGCGACGTCTCAGCGGCATTCTGGACGCTCGCACCGGCGGCCTTGGCGCCTCCGGCATGGCGGCCGCTGGCTTATGCCGGCGCCCTCGTCTTCGGCACCGGGATGGCCTTCCTGCGCATGGCGGCGGGGGGGCATTTTTTCAGCGACGTGGCGTTCTCGGGGGTATTTACCTTCCTCATCATCTGGCTGGCGCATGGACTGATCTACCGCTGGCCGGCGACACGGCTTGCGGACGAGGCAATCGAGCGAGGGATCCAGCGCCTCGCCGTGGCGGGCCAGCGCAAGGCCACAGCCGCGAGGGCGGGTCTGGCCGCGTTTCTTCACCGCCATATGAGGCGGCGTTCGCCCCGCGAAGGCTAGTCTTGCACGGCAGACCAGTCCGCCTATAGTCCCGCCACTTTGGGGATTTTTCCACCTAACGAGCATTCCGATGGCTAAGGACGACGCGCATATCAGCGGCGTGAAAAAGGTGGTGCTCGCCTATTCCGGCGGGCTCGACACCTCGATCATCCTGAAGTGGCTGCAGACGACTTATGGCTGCGAGGTCGTCACCTTTACCGCCGATCTCGGCCAGGGGGAGGAGCTTGAGCCGGCGCGGAAGAAGGCGCAACTGCTCGGCATCAAGGACAAGAACATCTTCATCGAAGACCTGCGCGAGGAATTCGTCCGCGATTATGTCTTCCCGATGTTCCGGGCCAATGCGCTTTACGAGGGGCAATATCTGCTCGGCACCTCGATCGCACGGCCGCTGATCGCCAAGAAGCAGATCGAGATCGCGGAGAAGGTCGGCGCCGACGCAGTCGCTCATGGTGCCACCGGCAAGGGCAACGACCAGGTGCGCTTCGAGCTTGCCTATTACGCGCTGAAGCCCGATGTGAAGGTGATCGCGCCGTGGCGGGAGTGGGATATGCGGTCACGCGAGCAGCTCATCGCCTTCGCCGAGCAGCATCAGATTCCCATCGCCAAGGATAAGCGCGGCGATGCGCCGTTTTCTGTCGATGCCAACCTCTTGCATGCGTCGTCTGAAGGGAAAGTGCTCGAAGACCCCGCGCAGGAAGTGCCGGACTATGTTTATTCGCGCACCGTCGATCCCGAAAAGGCGCCGGACAAGCCGACCACCATCACCATCGACTTCGACAAGGGCGACGCCGTCGCCATCGACGGCAAGAAACTGTCACCGGCCATGTTGCTGACTCGGCTGAACGAGCTTGGCCGCGCCAACGGCATCGGGCGGCTCGATCTGGTCGAGAACCGTTTCGTCGGCATGAAGTCGCGCGGCATGTATGAGACGCCGGGCGGCACCATCCTGATCGCCGCCCATCGCGGCATGGAGTCGATCACGCTCGACCGCGGCGCGGCGCATCTCAAGGACGAGCTGATGCCGAAATATGCCGAGCTGATCTACAACGGCTTCTGGTTCGCGCCGGAGCGCGAGATGCTGCAAGCGGCGATCGACAAGAGCCAGAAATATGTGACCGGCCGGGTGACACTGAAGCTCTACAAGGGCAATGCCGTCGTCGTCGGGCGCGAGAGCCAATATTCGCTCTATGACCAAGACCTCGTCACCTTCGAGGAAGGTGCGGTGGCTTATGATCACCGCGACGCCGCCGGTTTCATCCGGCTCAATGCGCTGCGGCTGCGGACGCTCGGGCAGCGCAAGCGAAAGCTGAAGCTGCCGGACTGATTGCCGATTTTCCCAACAGTTACGGAACTATCCGCGCGGCTTACCGTTAAGCGGGGCATGAAAAGCCCCGAAGACTGCAAACTTGATCCGGCGATCCGCCTGCAAGAAGGGCGGATGATCCGCACTGTCGCGGACGCCATCGCGCTTCTGCGCGAGCATGAAACGCGCCCTGGCGTCGATGACCGCGACGAAGTGCTGCACAAGCTCGAACGCGCGGAGAATGATGAGCAGCAAGCGGAAGCGGTGAAGCGTTTCCGCTCCTGGTTGCTCACCTGGGGCCTAGTGCTGCCGGTCACGATGAAGCCGGGCAGCACGCAAGGGCCGGTCGCTTAGTGGAGATCGCCTTCAGGGGCCTTTCTTTTCTTCCGGTGGAATGAGGGCCGCTTCTTTTCGTTTCGCGGCGGCTTTAGTTTGGGAGAGCCTAAGACCAGAGGTGCTTTTCTGGTCAGCGTCTCCGGAATATTTGCGTCAACGTCGACGAAGGGAATACAGCTTTGCGCCTGTTCATGGCTGCTTCCTTCCAGCCAGTCGCCGTCTCTCACTTCGAGATCTCTAACCTTCTCAAGATGAAAGCAACGCCACTGCGGTAGCTTTCCTTTGCCGCTGGTGCGGCCTCCAATTTGAAAGGCAAACGCTCGTTCCTGTCCATCCTCGCCATAGCCCAATATTACTGGACACACTGTTCGCGGCAGATGCTTGTAAGTAAACAACACCTGCCGGCGTTCGCGAACCGCTTTCCAAATCTTCAGATAAAGCTCGCTCGGCATCGCGGCCTCACAGCTCCACCGTCACCTTGCGGTTCTCGCCGAGGTCCGGCTTAGCGCCGGTGATACGCGCCTTGGCGAATTCGAACGCGGCAACGGCGGAATTCGACGGCCCGTCCCACAGCTCCGCCGTCCTTGGCTCCAGGCGCAGCACGCGCACGTTGGGATCGCTGGCTCCGCTTGGCCACCACATGTCGTCGGTCTTCTTCCAAATCTCCGCAGCTTTGGCGTGATCGTCTCTCACCTCGGCGCGGCCGGTGATCGACAGATAGGCCTTGTCGCCGTGATCGATAACGATGAAGCCCACGTCCGGCGAGGCTTCGATCTCGTCGTCCTTCGTCCCCCGCACGTCGGTTACGAACCAGATAACGCCAGCTTCGCGATCGGGCCGCGGCTCCAGCGGGCGCGCGCGCAAGCCGCCAGCGAAGCGGGTCGTCAACATGCCGACGCCGACTTTCTCAATAATATCCCAGACCCGGGCGACTTTGTCTTCAGCGGTCATAGTAACGAGCTAACCCGCCGCTAGCGGCCGGGTTCCCCACTTGGAAATTGCAGCTTTTCCGGATTCGGCCTAAGTTGCCTGGCGGGGAAGGTGTAAATGTTCCGGCATAGTAGAGTTGCGTTAGCGGGTTTGTGGCTCGTTATACTTTCGGGGATTGTCACGGGGTGTGGGATCGTCGATCAGTATGGAAGCCGTGCGCTCACCTACAATGTTGAAGCCGAGCAGGCGCAAAACCAGGCGGTGCTGCTGAACATCGTCCGCTCCTATAAGCGGTACCCGATGCAGTTCACCGCGCTGGGCAGCGTTCAAGCCAACAGCAGCGTGCAAGGCGGCGTTTCGCTCAATATTCCATTTGGAGGCCGCGTCAGCGGTTCCGACGTGCTGTCGGCGAACCCCAGCGGCTCGGCAGGTATAAGCTCATTCCAGGTTACCCCGCTGGATAGCGGAGATTTCGCGACGCAAATATTGCGCCCGATCCAGGAGGGAACTTTCGATCTCTATTTGCAAGCAGGCTATCCTCGTGAGGTATTGTTCGATCTGTTCATCGACAAGATTTTGATAAAACGTGCCGATGGCGCTTGCGCCTTGAACAACTCGGCGCGCTGCGAAATTACTTTTAGGAACCATGTCGGCAATGATTTCGATTTCGACCTGTTTCAGGCCATGGTCGAGCAGCTCCTGCACCTCGGTTTGACGACAGCCCAGACAAGTACCCCAGGCACCACAGCGCTTCGTCACAACTTTTGTTTTGCGCCCAGTGAACCCTTGCATGGCGAATATATCGACACATCGGCTCGCTGTGGATTGCCCATTAAGCCCACGGCCGCTGCTTCGCTACGAGGCGTCATCTTCTCGCGTCAATTTGTTGATCAGCTGAACGAGATTCAGGCCGAGGTTGGTGCCTCTCCTTCATACCGCTTTGAACCTTTTATCGGGAAGCCGGTTTGGATCCTAATCTATGCCAGGCCCATCCAGCGCATCATTTATTATATCGGAGAGGTTGTCCGGCGACGGATCGATCCGGAATTTACCAACAATGCAAGATCAATCCAGGTCAAGCTCGGGCCTGCGCATTTGCCGATTCCTCGAGGGCGGTGTGGCGGTGGCGGGACTCCGCCGGAGATTAGCGCCGTCGGATTTTCTTGCGTCGATCTTTTCGTGCTTAACCCAGGCGTGACCGGCAGTTCAACATTCTCGGTGGAGTACGAAGGCTCGCGGTACTCCATCCCCGCTGACCGGCAGGAAGCCGGATACTCGTATTCGGTTCTCGCGCTGGTCCGCCAACTGCTGGCGACGAGCACGAGCGAAAAGGCCGTGCCGCCGTCGACGACCATTCTCACCGTCGCGCCCGCGAGGTGATTTAAGGCAGATATTCGGACTGTTGATCGGCCGGGGTTGTGACAATCGCAGCCGAGGCTGCTGTCCTCGTTACACTTGGCGGTCAACCATCTTCTTCTTGATCTCGGCGATTGCCTCGGCCGGATTCAGGTTCTTTGGACAGACCTTTGCGCAATTCATGATGGTATGGCAGCGATAGAGTCGGAACGGGTCTTCGAGATCGTCGAGACGCTCGCCGGTCTTCTCGTCGCGGCTGTCCTTGATCCAACGATTGGCTTGCAGCAGCGCCGCTGGGCCGAGGAAGCGCTCGCTGTTCCACCAATAGCTCGGACAGGCCGTGGAGCAGCAAGCGCAGAGGATGCATTCGTAAAGGCCGTCGAGCTTCTCGCGGTCCTTGTGGCTCTGCCGCCATTCCTTCTGCGGCGTCGGCGACACTGTCTGCAACCACGGCTTAATGGATGCATGTTGGGCGTAGAAATTAGTCAGGTCGGGGACGAGATCCTTGACCACCGGCATGTGCGGCAGCGGATAAATCCGTATGTCGCCCTTGATGTCGTCCATCGCCTTGGTGCAGGCCAGGGTGTTGGTGCCGTCGATGTTCATCGAGCAGGAGCCGCAGATGCCCTCGCGACACGAGCGGCGGAAGGTCAGCGTCGGATCGATGGTGTTCTTGATCCAGATCAGCGCATCGAGAACCATTGGCCCGCAATCGGCGCGGTCGACGTAATAAGTGTCGAGACGCGGGTTGCTCTCGTCGTCCGGATTCCAACGATAGACGCGGTATTCCACGACGTCGCGGGCACCAGCCGGCCGCGGCCACGTCTTGCCTTCGGTGACTTTGGAATTCTTCGGCAGCGTGAATTGAACCATTAATACACCCGCTCCTTCGGCTCGATATAAGCGATGTCGTTGGTGAGCGTGTAGGTATGCACGGGGCGATAATCGATGGTGACGTTGCCCTTGGCGTCAAGCCAGATCAGTGTGTGCTTCATCCAATTCTGATCGTCGCGTTTCGGGTAGTCCTCGCGCGCGTGGGCGCCGCGGCTCTCGGTGCGATTTTGTGCCGCGTCCATGGTGACCACGGCTTGCGCCATCAAGTTATCCAGCTCCAGCGTTTCAATCAGATCCGTATTCCAGATCATGGAGCGGTCGCTCACGCGCAAATCGGGAATGCCGGCAAAAGCTTGGTGGATCAGCTTGTGCCCTTCCGCCAATACTTCGCCGGTGCGGAACACCGCGCAATTATTCTGCATCACCTTTTGCATCTGCAGTCGCAGGTGCGCCGTTGGCGTGCCTCCTGCGGCATTGCGGAACTTGTCGAGGCGGCTGAGCGCGAGATCGGCGGAATCCTTCGGCAGATCAGGATGCGAGTCGTTCGGCGTCAAAAGCTCGGCGCAGCGTAAGGCCGCCGCACGGCCAAAGACCACCAGATCGATCAACGAGTTCGAGCCCAGCCGGTTGGCGCCGTGCACCGAAACGCAGGCTGCTTCGCCCAGCGCCATCAGCCCCGGCACCACGCTGTCGGGATCGGCGTCCTTCTTGGTCAGAACCTCGCCGTGATAATTGGTGGCGATGCCGCCCATGTTGTAATGCACCGTCGGGATCACCGGGATCGGCTCCTTGGTAACATCGACGCCGGCGAAAATGCGGGCCGATTCCGAAATGCCCGGCAGTCGTTCGTGCAGCACCGCCGGGTCGAGATGATCGAGATGCAGGAAAATGTGATCTTTGTTCTTGCCGACGCCGCGACCCTCGCGGATTTCCACGGTCATTGAACGCGACACCACGTCCCGGGAAGCGAGGTCCTTGGCGGAAGGCGCGTAGCGCTCCATGAAGCGCTCGCCTTCGGAATTGGTCAGGTAACCGCCTTCGCCGCGCGAGCCTTCGGTGATCAAGCAGCCGGAGCCGTAGATCCCGGTGGGATGAAATTGCACGAATTCCATGTCCTGCAACGGTAGGCCCGCGCGCAGCACCATGGCGTTGCCGTCTCCGGTGCAGATATGCGCGGAAGTGCATGAGAAATAACTGCGGCCGTAGCCTCCGGTCGCCAGGATCGTCATGTTGCCGCGAAAGCGGTGCAGCGAGCCATCGTCGAGCTTCAACGCGATGACACCGCGGCAGCGACCGGCATCGTCCATGATCAGGTCGATGGCAAAATACTCGATGAAGAATTGCGCCGAGTGCCGCAGCGCCTGTCCATACATCGTGTGCAGCATGGCATGGCCGGTGCGGTCGGCGGCGGCGCAGGTACGCTGCGCGGTGCCTTTGCCGTAATGGGTGGTCATGCCGCCGAACGGCCGCTGATAGATCTTGCCGTCATCCCGTCGTGAGAACGGCAGACCCCAGTGCTCCAGCTCGTAAACCGCGGCGGGCGCGTTGCGGCACATGTATTCGATGGTGTCTTGGTCGCCGAGCCAGTCGGCCCCCTTGACGGTGTCGTACATATGCCAGCGCCAATCGTCCTCGCCCATATTGCCGAGCGAGGCGGCGATGCCGCCTTGCGCGGCGACGGTGTGCGAGCGTGTCGGAAAAACTTTAGTGATGCAGGCGGTCTTGAGGCCGGCTTCGCTGCAGCCGACCACCGCACGCAATCCGGCGCCGCCGGCGCCTACCACAATGACGTCGTAGCTATGGTCCTCGATCGGATAGGCACGGCCGTTCACCGCCGCGCTCCCGTTCGATGATCCGTTTGAAGGCATGCTCACACTCCGAACGACAGCTTGAGAATGGCGTAGGCGGAGGCGAGCGCGACGGCGATGGTGAAGAAAGTGTTTGCCATCAGGCAAATCAGCTTCGGTATGTCGTCATGCAAATAGTCCTCGATGATGACCTGCATTCCGATTCGCATATGGGTGGTTATCGAAACCACGAACAACAACATGATGATTGCAACCAGCGGGGAGCCGAGGATTTGCACCACGGCGGCATGGTTGCGTCCAAGCAACGAAGCGGTGATCACCACGAACGAAATGACGAGCGGCACATTGGCGACAGCGGTCAATCTCTGGCGCCAGAAATGATCGGTACCCGACCGTGCGGCGCCCAGCCCGCGCACCCGGGCAAGCGGCGTGCGAATGTTGAAATCGTCCGGCTTCACCGCGGTCCTCCCACGACCAGTGAGCCGACGGCCCACAGGATGATGGTCAAGCTGATCGAACCGCCCAGCGTGGCGCGGGCAAGCCATTCCCGCTCGTTCGGTCCGAAGCCATGGCCGGTATCCCATATCAGGTGGCGAATGCCGCCGAGCATGTGGTGGATCAAGGTCCAGGTATATCCGAAGAAAATTAGACGCCCGACCAGCGAGCCCATGAAGCCTTCGACACTGGAATAGGCCGTGGGACCGGAAGACGCTGCGAGCAGCCACCAGACCAAGAGGATCGTGCCGAAATACAGGCCCATACCGGTGATGCGATGCAGGATGGACATCGTCATCGTCAGCGTCGGGCGAAAGATTTGCAGGTGCGGCGACAGCGGCCTATCGCGCCGGGGCTTGCTTGCAGGCATCGCAGGAGAACCCTTTGTAAGGTCTTCTGTTTAAGCACTCAAAGAATTGGACGCAATGGCGTTTTTTCCATGCAGCAGCGCGTATTTAGCGGGGCTTCGGCAAATCCGGAACATGGGCGCAGCGGAAAAAGCACGGCGCGTGAAACCAGCTGGCGGATGCCCCGTAGCTTCGGGTGACGGCGAGGAGGGGTTCGATGACAGGCTCCTACGCGCCGCCTGAAGCCAACATCAACCCCAGGAGACTCCCATGTCTAAGCGTCTTGCTCTATTTGCTGCTGCCACGCTCGCGCTGATGACGAGCACCGCGATCATCCCTGCGTCCGCGCAGCAGATGAACGAGAAAACAGTGACCGTCGGCGGCGCGGCGATGTATCCGTCGAAGAACATCATTCAGAACGCCGTCAATTCCAAGGACCACACCACGCTCGTCGCTGCTGTGAAGGCCGCGGGTCTGGTTGATACGCTGCAAGGGACCGGCCCTTTCACCGTGTTCGCGCCGACCAATGCCGCCTTCGCCAAGCTGCCCGCCGGCACAGTCGACAATCTGCTGAAGCCCGAGAACAAGGCGATGCTGACCAAGGTTCTCACCTATCACGTCGTTCCCGGACGCATGACCACGGCGCAACTTGAGAAGGCGGTGAAGGACGGCGGCGGCATGGCCAAGCTGAAGACGGTCGCGGGCGAGGAGCTTACCGTCAAGGACGCCGGCAATGGCAAGCTGTCGATTACGGACGCCAAGGGCGACGTGGCGATGGTCACGGTTTCCAACGTGCTGCAGTCGAATGGCGTCATCCAGGTGGTCGATACCGTGCTGTTGCCGGGCTGATCGCGCTCAAATGACAAGCCGGCGGACGCGGCCTCATGGTTCGTCCGCCGGTCTAAATTCCTTCGCCATGTAACCGTTCTCCAGGCGCGGCCGAATACCCAGAATGCGGTATTTTGGCCGTGGCCTCGGATGGGAACGACATTGCGTCAACCGAACGTGATGGCAATTGGCGGTCGCGGGGCTTTTGGGCTGGCCTCGTTCCCCTACTCTGTGGCCGTTGCCCGCGCTATCGTCTGCGTGCAACCAAGTAAGATGCGACCCGGACGCCGCATGGCCGTAGCCGATCCGCAGCAAACCAACTCCGACGATGTGCGCCGTTCCGCCTGGATGGCGGCGGCACAAGCCGGCGACAGCGCGGCGTATGAGCGGCTGCTGCGCGATTGCGTGCCGCTGATCAAGGCGGTGGCGCGGCGGCAGGGCGTTTTCGGCGACCGCACCGACGATGTCGTCCAGGACGTATTGCTTACGATTCACCGCGCCCGGCAGACCTACGATCCGGCCCGGTCGTTCACCGCTTGGCTGCGCGTCATCGCCGAGCGCCGCGCCATCGACCTACTGCGCCAAACCGGCCGGCAGGGCGCACGGGAAATTCATGCGCCGCTTGCCTTCGAAGGCCATGCCGATGCGTCGGCGGATCCATCAACCGGACTTGATCGCGCCGATGACGCTGGGCAAATCAGCCAGGCTCTGGCCGGTCTGCCGAAGCGGCAGCGTGAGGCCGTGCAGTATTTGGTGCTTGAAGAACAATCGCTTGCGGACGCCGCGGCTTTGACCCGGCGCAGCAAGGGCTCGCTGAAAGTGAATTTGCATCGCGCGTTGAAGGCCCTGCGCGGCCGCATCGACCGCGAGGAATGAAGCTATGAACATGACTCCCGGGAATGCCGGCTCCCCGCATGATCGCCTGATCGAAGGCTTGGCTTCGGATTTGCAGCCAGTCCGCCCGCTGCCATCGCCGGGCAAGCGCGCATTGACGTGGCTTGCCGTTGTTGCCGTCGTGGCGGTGCTTCTTGCCTCGATCGCTGATCTTTCGGCGCTGACGCACCGGCTGATGGCGGTCCCGGATATGTGGCTCGCCATGATCGGCTCGACGTTGACGGCTGTTTTGGCAGCCTTGGCGGCTTTCCAGCTCAGCCTGCCCGACCGCAGCCGGGCCTGGGCATGGCTGCCGCTGCCCTCAGCCGTGCTATGGATCGGCGCCAGCGGTGCGGGCTGCCTGCGCGCATGGTTCGTGCCCGATACCCATCCTGCCGATATGAACGACATGAGGGACTGCCTGCTGTTCATCCTCGGACTGTCGGTGCCGCTTTCGGCATTGTTATTCTTAATGTTGAGGCAGGCCTATCCGCTACAGCCCGGGTTGACGGCGGCGATTGCCGGGCTGGCGGCGGCAGCGGCGGCCGCGACGTTGCTCAATCTCTTTCATCCCTATGACGCCGCGGCGACCGACTTGGCGGTGCATGCCGTCGCGGTGGCGCTTGTCATAATCCTGAGCCGAGCTTTCGGTGCGCGGGCGTTTAGCCGAACAAATTATCAGAACTGACGTAACCGGCGCGCGGGCCGTGGCGAAAGAGGTGCGATGGGGTATGATCACCATCGGCGACAATCTCCTAGGAGGATTTCACAATGAAGGCTTCTCGCTTTGTGCTTTCGCTTTCCGCCGCCGCCCTATGTTTGGGCGTCACTTTCGCGCCGGCTTTCGCGGAGGATTATTCCGATAAGCAGCCCGCGGCGGCGAAGATGTCGTCCGACAAAATGGGCAAGACGGACAACATGGGAAAAATGGACGACATGGGAAAGTCCGCCAAAAAAACTAAAACAACTTCGAAGAAAAAGACCGACGGCATGTCCGATAAGATGATGGATAAGAAGCCGGATGGCATGCAGAAGTACTGACAATTCGCGGTGCCGGATTCGCCCGCGCGCGAATCCGGCGACCGGCGCGAGGATGCAAATCTGCGCTGCTAATCTGCTAGAAGGTGCCGAGGGGTAAGATGACGGTTACATCCGCCGATACAAGCAATTCCGCTCCGGCGCCCGCCACAGGGGTTATCCATCCCGTGTGGGTGCGGGTGACGCACTGGATCAATGCCATCGCCATCATCGTGATGATCGGCTCCGGCTGGCAGATCTACGACGCGTCGCCGTTGTTCTCCTTTATCTTTCCCGGCGCCATTACCATCGGCGGCTGGCTGGCCGGCGCGCTGCAATGGCATTTCGCGGCGATGTGGGTGCTGACGATCAACGGCATCGTCTATGTGACGCTTGGGATCGTCACCGGCCGTTTCCGGCGCAAGCTGTTGCCGATCCGGCCGCGCGAAGTGGTGGCGGACATCAAGGCGGCGCTGCGTTTCCATCTCGCCCATGAAGACCTCTCGGTCTATAACGCGGTGCAGAAGCTGCTCTATCTCGGCGTCATCCTGTGTGGCGTGATCATCGTGCTTTCCGGCCTTTCGATCTGGAAGCCGGTGCAATTGCAGGCGCTGACCGCGCTGTTCGGCGGCTACGACGCCGCCCGCTACGTTCACTTTTTCGCCATGGCGGCGATTGTCGGATTTCTAATCGTGCACATCGCGCTGGCGCTGCTGGTGCCAAAGAGCCTGCGCGCCATGATCGCCGGCCGCTGAGGAGCAAACCATGTCGCGGCAAAAAAGACTTATCCCCGGCGTCGATCCCAAGCTGCTGATCAAGGACGCCGCGAAGCTGCTGCCTGACCCGACCCGGCGGCTGTTCCTGCGCAACACCGCCAGCCTCGGCGCCCTGGTCCTGTTCACCGGCTGCGACATCATCAATAGCGACGCCGCGGAAGGCGTGCTGCGGAAGATTTCCACCTTCAACGACCGCGCCCAGGCGTGGCTGTTCAATCCAAACCGGCTGGCGCCAACCTTCCCCGAAAGCGCGATCACGCGGCCGTTCCCATTCAATGCCTATTACGACGAAGAGGAGGCTCCCGAAGTCGACGCCGCCGATTACAAATTCGAAGTCGGCGGGCTGGTCGAGAACAAGAAGCCATGGACGTTAGAGGAACTTTATAAGCTGCCGCAGGAAACGCAGATCACCCGTCACGTCTGTGTCGAAGGCTGGAGCGCCATCGGCAGTTGGACCGGAACGCCGCTGCGCGACTTCCTCAAGCGGGTCGGCGCCGACACCAGCGCGAAATATGTCTGGTTCCGCTGCGCCGAGGGCTACACCAACACCATCGACATGCCGACGGCGCTGCATCCGCAGACGCAGATGAGTTTCAAATTCGAGAACGACATCCTGCCGCAGGCCTACGGCTTTCCCATGAAGATCCGCATTCCCACCAAGCTCGGCTTCAAGAATCCGAAATACGTGATGGAAATGGCCGTCACCAACGACGACCGCGGCGGCTATTGGGAAGATCAGGGCTATAATTGGTTTAGCGGGTTGTAACTTACCGCGTCATTCCGGGGCGCGGAGCGCGAACCCGGAATCCAGACATCAAATACAGTTCGTGCCTCTGGATTCCGGATAGCCGCTACGCGGCTTCCGGAACGACGAGATTGTTAACGGGCTTTAATCCGCAAGCGGTCCAGCGCGCCCGGTAACTCAAGCAAGCCTGTAAGCCACACGTCCGCTAATCGTGCTTCAGCGCGTTTGGCATGGGCTTGGCCCCAAGGACCGCGTTGCAGAAATACCGAAATCATTCCAATTTCACGCGCGGGCAACACGTCATTATCGAGCCGGTCTCCGACGTAAGCGATCTGCGACGGCACGGCGCCTGCAAGCTCTGCCAGTCTTTTGAAAAACATAGGCGAGGGCTTTTCCGCGCCGAGGCTCGCCGAGGACGTAACAATGTCGACTGCGAGACCCAGCTCTTTGAGAATTTTCTCAGCTTCGGCAAATTGATTGCCCGCGATTCCGATCGCGTAGCCGCGTTCGCGAAGCATGCGTAAACAGGGCGCGGCGTCCGGATAAAGATCGCTTGCGGTGAACAGGTCGATGTCGTTCCGTGCGGCACGTTCACGCCGCGCCGTTTCCAAATCGAAACCCGGCCTGAGCCGGTTGAAAACCTGCTGATGGTGTTGGCCATCGCTAATGACCTCTTCAAGTGCTGCGATAAAAACGCTCGCAGGCACATCGAGATAAGCCGCCCATGCATTCCAGAGGCGCGCCTCGTCGATGAGCGTCTCGCCTACGTCAAAGAAAACGGTTTTGACTGCCATACGGATTCTGCTGTTGATTGGCGTTCGGCTCCGCGGACGAGTTACCGCTTCTCCTGCGGCGGCACATCGGTAATCAGCCGCGCGCCGCGGCTGCCGGTGAAATAATCCAAAATCCAGTTGAAGGCGACGATGAAGCGGTTCTTCAGGCCGATGAGAAAATAAATATGCGCCACGCCCCAGAACAGCCAGCCAATAAAGCCGGTGAGATGCAGACCGTGGAATTTCACGATGGCCGCGCGGCGCCCGATGGTGGCGAGATCGCCCGCGTGCCGGTAACGAAACGGCGGCGCTGATTTCCCGGCGATACGCGCCGCGATGAGCTTGCCGGCATAACGGCCCATCTGCTTGGCGGCGGGCGCCACGCCGGGAACCGGGCGCCCATTCTCGCTGACCGCGGCCGTGTCGCCGATGACGAAGACTTCCGGGTGACTGGGAATCGAAAGGTCGGGACTTCCAGTCACCCGCCCGGCGCGATCATGGGCGGCGCCGAGCCAGGTGGCGGCGGGCGACGCCACCACGCCGGCCGCCCAGATCAGCGTGCTGGCCTCGATGCGGCCCTGCTCCAGATCGACGCCGCGCGGGTCGCATTGGGTCACCCGCGTGGTTGTCATCACTTCCACGCCCATGCGGATGAGCGATGCCTTCGCATAATCCGACAGATCGTCCGGCATGGTCGGCAGAACACGGGGCCCTGCCTCGATGAGAATGATGCGGGCGGTGCTGGGATCGATGCGGCGGAAATCTTTCACCAATGTTTGGCGGGCTATTTCGGCGATGGCGCCGGCCATTTCCACGCCGGTGGCGCCGCCGCCGACGATGACGAAAGTCAGCAGACGCTTGCGCTCAGCTTCTTGCTCGGCGATCTCCGCTTGCTCGAAGGCCAACAGCAGCCGCGCGCGAATGCGCAGCGCGTCCTCGATGCGCTTGAGGCCTGGCGCGGATTCCGCCCACTCGTCATGGCCGAAATAGGAGTGCGTGGCCCCGGTGGCGATGATCAGGTAGTCATAGGGGATAGCGCCCCAATCGGTTTGCACCGCGCGTTCCGCAGTGTCGACACCCGTCACTTTTGTCATCAACACCGTGGCATTACGCTGCCGCCGCAGGATGTGACGGATCGGCCAAGCCACTTCCGCAGGCGACAGCGCCGCGGTGGCGACTTGATACAGCAGCGGCTGAAAGCAGTGATGGTTGTGCTGATCGATGATCGTGAGGTCCGCCGGCGCGCGGCTGAGCGCCTTCGCCGCTTCCAGCCCGCCGAATCCGGCACCGGCGATCACCACTCGTGGACGCATCTGCGGCATGATTTTCTCGCTGACTGCGTCCAGCATCGCACGTTGGTGGTTTTCACATCTAGGGCCCTTGACTTCCGTTTCTATCCGAGATTATATTCCTATCACCTTTCTCGCCAAGGGGTGTCGTCATGACGCACCCTGAAGTGAAAAGGGTACGGCCCGCCTCCTGCGGAGCCGTGATGGAGCGCCGGGGAGGCGCCGAGTCCCAAAAGGACTCGCGCACCTCACCAGGTGCGCGGTGGGGTCCGATAATCCCCACCGGGGCGCCCCGATAGCGCGCCCTGGCGCCTCCCCAGCGCTCCTTCCAAGGAAAAAAGGGTGAACGGCGTGCCCGCGCCGCCAATAATAGGGCCTGCGGAGCGTTGGCTGTTCCGCCCTCATCCTGAGGAGGCGCAAAGCGCCGTCTCGAAGGACGAGGGCGGCCTGCATGGTTCGAGACGCGTCCTGCGGACGCTCCTCACCATGAGGCCGAATGAGAGGCTTGCCGGTTGAAACACCACCCGACTTGTCAATCCTCGCGCCGCGACTTAGCAATCTGCACACATTCAAGCGAGGCAACACGCGATGGCGACCCACAAGCTCCTGCTGCTGGCAGGCGACGGCATCGGCCCCGAAGTCATGGCCGAGGTGAAGCGGCTGATCGATTTCCTCGACAAGAAAGGCATTGCCAAATTCGAGATCGAGGAAGGGCTGGTGGGCGGCTCTTGCTACGACGTCCACGGCGTTGCCATCACCGACGAGACCATGGCCAAGGCGCAGGCGACCGACGCCGTTATCTTCGGCGCGGTCGGCGGGCCGAAGTGGGACCAGGTGCCCTATGACGTGCGTCCCGAGGCGGGCCTCTTGCGGCTGCGCAAGGATCTCGGCCTCTTCGCCAATATCCGGCCCGCGGTCTGCTATCCGGCGCTTGCAGACGCATCGAGTCTGAAGCGGGAACTCGTCGAAGGCCTCGACATCATCATCGTGCGCGAATTGACCGGCGGGGTTTATTTCGGCGAGCCGAAAACCATCACCGACCTCGGCAATGGGCAAAAACGCGCGGTCGATACGCAAGTTTACGACACCTACGAGATCGAACGCATCGCCCGCGTCGGCTTCGATCTGGCGAAAAAGCGCCGCAACAAGCTGACCTCGATGGAAAAGCGCAACGTGATGAAGTCAGGCGTGCTCTGGCACGAAGTGGTCAATCAGGTGCATCAGCGCGAATACAAGGACGTGCAGCTTGAGCATCAGCTCGCGGATGCTGGCGGCATGCAGCTCGTGCGCAATCCGAAACAGTTCGACGTGATCGTCACCGACAATCTGTTCGGCGACATGCTGTCCGATGTGGCCGCGATGCTCACCGGCTCGCTCGGCATGCTGCCGTCGGCGTCACTCGGCGAGGTCGATGCCAAAACGAAAAAGCGCAAGGCGATGTATGAGCCGGTGCACGGCTCCGCGCCCGACATCGCCGGCAAGGGATTGGCCAATCCGCTCGCCATGATTGCGTCATTCGGGATGGCGCTGCGTTATTCCTTCAACATGACGAAGGAAGCCGACCTGATCGATCAGGCCATTGCCGCTGCGCTCGCCAAAGGCTTGCGCACCGCCGACATCAAGTCGGCGGGCACGAAAGCCGTCAACACCAAGGAAATGGGCGAGGCGGTGATCGCAGAGATGGAAAAGCTGGCGGCTTAACTATAGGCGCGGCGAAGAACTCACCAGAACTGGCCCGGATTGTTCCTGCCGGGCAAATCCCACGGGCCCGGCAGCGGCGAGCGGTGCGAGAAAGCGGTGCGATCGATTACGCCGGTGACGGAATAATTCGGCGGATAGACATAGTCGGTGAACTTGCGCTCCCCCGGCAATACCTCAGTGCCGCCGTCGAGAAATGATCGCTTCTGGATGATGATCCGCGTGCGGCTGCGCCCCGACTCGTCCCTGTTGACGACAACAGTGCCGGCGCTGCGCGTAGCAACGACCTGCTTCCTCTTCGGCGCCGCGCCCGCCGGATCGGCGGAGAATACAAAAGCTCCGGCGACGGCGGAGGCAAGGGCGATAGCAAGCAGTTTCAAGCGCATGGCTTCCTCGATCGATATGTCAACGCAGTGTAGCCATGTTTGGTTCGCGGCAACAAGGCATTTACCGCGGATGCTGCCGCAGGCCGATCTGGAGGGGATAGCGCCGGCTAGCGGGCCGAAAAACGGCCGCGCAGCTTCATTTCAGGGCTGATGGACGGCCCTGGCCCGTGTTTCGGGGTGGCGGCGAGCAGGATGCTCCTTTGGCCGCAGAAATTGCGCTTCAGCTCCGCCCCGGCAAACAGCTGGCCGACCTTCTCGTCCCCGCCTGCCGATAGCAAGCTCAGCCGGTCGAGCGCGCAAGCGATCACGTTGCGCTCGATGAGTTCGGGTCCTGTCGTGCAATACCAACCGGCGATCTGCAGATGCGGGTGAGTGAAGGGCCGAGCGAAGCCAACGCACCGGCGGGGGCCATCGTTAGCGGCAAATTCGGCAAGTGCCACCGCACCGAATTTGCTTTCGAGCATGTCCGCCGGCTTGATGTCCTTGGCGAGCACGTGACCTTCGGTCCTGGCGGCGATTTCCTGTCCGATGTCCGCGAAGCGTGTGAATTCCGTACCGGGCCGGTAAACCTCGACCACCAGATGCGGGCCCGTGCCGCTCCACTCGCCCCACGTCATGACGTCCCTGCGGCCGCCGCCGGTGACGTGACGGCGGAGGCCGTAGCTCAGCCCGGCCTCGGCAAGCTCCGGCATGGCTAACGCAAAGGCCGGAAACGGCTTGCCGACTTCGATCCATTCGGCGCGGGGTGCAAGTTCGATTGCCGCGGCGACCGGCCCCGAGCGGAAAATTTGTGCGGTCCCGATGGCGAGAAGGGCGAGTGCTGCGAGATAGGCGAGCAAGCGCAGCAACGTGCCTCGCAGTTCGGTGTGGAGCAGCGCGCGGACGGCAGCTTTACGCGACCAGGCCAGGTTCGGCTTTAGAGAGAGCGCCCGAGCTTTAAAAGACAGCACGATGGCTTTGGGCGAGGGCGCCACGGCTTTCAGCGACAGCGCCAAAGCTCTCAGGGGTGGGGCCAGCACCTTCAGTGGTGGTGCCAGGGCTTTCAAATAAAGCGCCGACGCTTTCAGCGGTGGCGCCACGGCTTTTAGCCAGGTTGTCAGGACTACAGTGAGCCGGTCCCGCAGAAGCTGGACGTGTTGCCACTCGGGGCTCGTCGTCGGCACGGGAGGGAAGGGAGATGGGGGTATTCGCCGCATCCCGAATGTCCGGTTCGGACGTGCCACCGGGGGGATCATCCCGCCCATTGCTACATCCGTGCTCGACATCCACCTTGCTCCTACCGCGCAACCGCTCGCGCCGATGCGGCCAATCGGCTGAATCGGCGTTGTCTTTGTGGTTGTTCTCGCTTAGAAGCGCTTCCACTCCGGTATCCGCGGCATTGCGGGCCGGGGAATTTTCCTTTGGAGAGTGAACGATGGGTTACAAAGTCGCGGTCGTGGGAGCCACCGGCAATGTGGGCCGGGAGATGCTCAGCGTGCTGGCCGAACGGGAATTCCCCATCGACGAGATGGTGGCGCTCGCCTCGCGCCGCAGCATGGGCGTCGAGGTCTCTTATGGTGAAAAAACCCTTAAGGTGAAATCGCTCGACCAATACGACTTTTCCGACGTCGACATCTGCCTGATGTCGGCGGGCGGCGCCGTGTCGAAGGAATGGTCGCCGAAGATCGCCGCGCAAGGCGCGGTGGTGATCGACAATTCCTCCTGCTGGCGCATGGACCCGGACGTGCCGCTTATCGTGCCTGAGGTGAATGCTGACGCTGTCGCCGGATTCCGCAAAAAGGGCATCATCGCCAATCCCAACTGTTCGACCGTGCAGCTCGTTGTGGCGTTAAAGCCGCTGCATGACAGAGCCAAGATCAAGCGCGTGGTGGTGGCCACCTATCAATCCGTCTCCGGCGCCGGCAGGGAGGGGATGAACGAACTCGATCGCCAGACCAAGGCCGTCTACACGCTGCAGGATCTCGAGCAGAAGAAGTTCCCCAAGCGCATCGCCTTCAACTTGATCCCGCAGATCGACGATTTCATGGAGGACGGATTCACCAAGGAAGAATGGAAGATGATGATGGAGACGAAGAAGATCTTGGATCCCAAGATCAAGCTCGTCGCCACCTGCGTGCGGGTGCCGGTCTTCATCGGCCATTCCGAGGCGGTGAGTGTGGAATTCGAGCAGCCGATCTCCGTCGATGAAGCGCGGGAGATTTTGCGCCGGGCGCCCGGCTGCCTGGTGATTGACGAGCACAAGCCTGGCGGCTACGTCACGCCCTACGAGGCGGCCGGCGAGGACGCGACTTATATCAGCCGCATACGCACCGATCCGACGGTCGACAACGGCCTCATGCTCTGGGTGGTCTCCGACAATCTGCGCAAGGGCGCCGCGCTCAATGCCGTGCAGATTGCCGAGAGCCTGATCAACCGCAAGCTTATTCAGGCGAAGAAAAAGGCGGCGTAACTCTCTTGCGTCATTCCGGGGCGCAAGCGAAGCTTGCGAGCCCGGAATCCAGAGAGGCGCGAACGCGCCCGGATTTCGGGCCCGGCCACACGCAGCCAAGTGTACGCTGGCTGCGTATACTTGCCAGCGATGGCCGTCCCGGAATGACAGTGAGTGAGAGAACCATGACCATTCGTCCGCGTCGCAGCATGCTGTTCATGCCCGGGTCCAATCTCCGCGCGCTGGAAAAAGCGCGCTCGCTTCCGGCGGACGGCATCATCTTCGACCTGGAGGATTCGGTCGCGCCGGAGGCCAAGGAGCAAGCGCGCAAGAACGTGATCGAGGCGGCGAAGTCGGGAAATTACCAATCTCGTGAAGTGCTGATCCGCATCAACGGACTCGATACCAAGTGGTGCGTGGAGGATATCGACGCCGCCGCTGCGGCGGCGCCGGACGGGATTCTGGTGCCGAAGATCGCGACGCCAAAGCATCTGGAGACGATAGGCCAGCGGTTATTCGATATGCACTCTGATCGGCGTACGCGCGTCTGGGCCATGATCGAAACCCCGCTCGCCATCGCCAATGTTTTTGCGCTCGCGGCGGCGGCGCATGATTCCGAGACGCGGCTGGCCGGCTTAGTCATGGGCCCGAACGATCTCGCCAAGGAAACGCGGGCGCGCATGGTGCCGGGACGCGCGCCGATGCTGTCGTGGTTTTCCACCTGCATCGCGGCGGCGCACGCCTACGGCATCGACATCCTCGATGGGGTCTACAATGATCTTGCCGACAGCGAAGGTTTTGCGCGGGAATGCAGCCAGGGCCGCGACATGGGCTTCGACGGCAAGACGCTGATCCACCCGGACCAGATCGGCCCCTGCAACGAGGCTTTCTCGCCGACGGTGGAGGAGGTCGCGCAAGCAAAGGCGATCATCGCCGCCTTCGACCGGCCGGAAAACCAGGGGGAGGGCGTGCTTCAGGTCGATGGGCGGATGGTCGAGCGCCTGCACATGGCCATGGCGCGGCGCACTGTCGGGATCGCGGAAGCCATTGCAGCGGCGTAGTGGCCGTTAATCAATCGGCAGCGCGTAGACGAAGACCGGTCCCTTGCCGACGCCGCCGTGAAGGCAGAGAAAGCGCACGTGCTTCGGTCCGTTCGCGGCCTCGTAGGTCGCGGTTCCGGAATAAACGGTGGAAACGAATTGGTTGCCGACGCGGTCGGCGAACTTATCTTCGAGGACGCTGGCGCGGTCGATCAGGAAGCGCCGGAAGCCCGGATCGTGACGCCGAAACTGCACCGCTGCGTGATGCGTGCATTCGGCGACGCCGCGGAAGGTCGTCGTCTGTCCCGCTGCCGGCGCGGCGGCGAGTACCACCACCCCGCAGGCGGTCAGCGCCGCCTTCATGTCCAGGGGCGTGTTGCCTTGACCTTCGACTCGTAGGCGTCGATCTGCGCGTTCTTGACCAGCGTCAGCCCGATGTCGTCGAGGCCGTTAAGCAAGCAATGCTTGCGGAACGGCTCGATGTCGAACTTGACGACGCCGCCGTCCGGGCCACGGATTTCCTGCTTTTCCAGATCGATGGTTAGCCGGGCGTTGGCGCCGCGCTCGGCGTCGTCAAACAGTTTTTCCAAATCCTCGCGGGTAACTCGCACCGGCAGAATGCCGTTCTTGAAGCAGTTGTTGTAGAAGATGTCGCCGAAGGAAGTGGAGATCACGCAGCGGATACCGAAATCGAGCAGCGCCCAAGGCGCGTGTTCGCGCGAGGAGCCGCAGCCGAAGTTATCATCGGCAACGAGAATCTTGGCATTGCGATAGGCCGGCTTGTTGAGCACGAAATCCGGATTCTCGCTACCGTCGTCGCGGAAGCGCAATTCCGAGAACAGCCCCTTGCCGAGGCCGGTGCGTTTGATGGTCTTGAGATATTGCTTGGGGACGATCATGTCGGTATCGACATTGATGATCCGCAGCGGCGCGGCGACGCCTTCGAGCGTGGTGAACTTGTCCATGTCGGTAATCCTGGGGTTGGCTGCGCTTTCATGGCGGCTTGACGCATCCGGGTCAAGGCCGGGCTAAAGCGGCGTTTTGTCCCGCTGCGCCGCGCTTTCTGACGTACTGCGCAACGAAAGAGACCATGTTCTGAACAATAGATGCCACGGCCGGCTTCTCTGGAAGCGTCGCCTGTGCTTCACACAACGTGCCGGCCAATGTCTGGCACGGCAAAGGAAGCGATTTTGACACCCGCTGCTGTGAGCCTTTCGCGCACTCGGAGCGCCATCTGTACGGCATGCGGTGAATCGCCGTGCGTGCAAATTGAGTCGATGGGCGTCTTCAGATGCGTTCCCGCCGACGTGATCACCGCTCCGCTTTCGACCATGGCAAGCACGCGCTCCGCGGCTTCATCCACGTCGTCGATCAACGCGCCCGGCTTTCCGCGCGGGATCAGCCGTCCCGCTTCGGTATAGCCACGATCAGCATAGATTTCAGCGACGGCGCCAACGCCGAGCGCGTCCGCCGCCTTCAGGTGCTCGCTGAGCGCGATACCAAGGATCATCAGCGAAGGCTCGACCGCGCGCGTGGCACGCACAATGGCATCGGCAACCTCGCGCTCGACCTCAGAAATGTTGCTGAGCGCCCCATGGGCCTTCACATAACTGAGCCGATGACCGGCGAGAGCTGCAACCGCTTGGGCGGCGCCGATTTGATACGCCACAATGCGTTCGATCTCGGCGACAGTGAACGGAATTCTCCGCCGGCCAAATCCCCAAAGGTCTGGAAAGCCCGGATGAGCTCCAACCGCGATGCCGCGATCCTTTGCCGTTCGAAAGGTGCGTCCCATGATATCCGGGTCCCCCGCATGGAACCCGCAGGCGACGTTCGCGGATGTGATGATCGAAAGCATCGCATCGTCGTCTCCGCACCGGTAAGCACCAAATCCTTCACCGAGATCGGCATTCAGGTCGATAGTTGGCATAGCCGCCTCGGGGCCGGATCAAGTTCCGGTCTGTTGATCATCCTGACCACGGTCCCCCTCCAGTTGTTAGACCTTAGCAGCAGCGTCATTGACGGTATTAAAACACCGGAGACAAACCGGCTGTAAGATTTGCCAGATTGATTGCTGGTATTCGGCTTGGCCGCCGCTCGCGCGTTCACGTTCCTGAGTATCATTGTTAAATGCGGTTTGCATCTTTAGGATGTAGTTAAATTCAACTTCCGCTCTAGTCCGCTTTGTAAAGTACGACAGGAACCGAGCCGTCATCTGCGGACCTGAATGGGGCCTGCGCGATGTGCAGCGGCCTCGAAGCGAGGAGGCCGAATGTCGACCGTCGATGTCGCTGCGCGCAAAAATGTAGTTATTCCGTCCAAGACATCGCTCCTCAGGAATTCTGAATACCGCACCTTCTGGCTCTCAAGCAGCGCGTGGGTCTTCGCCTCACGGGCTTTAGCCGTCGTGATTGGCTTCCAACTCTACGCACTCACCAAGAATCCGCTGGTGCTCGGCTGGCTTGGTCTGGTCGAGGCGATACCGGGCGTGACCCTGGTGCTTTACGGCGGCCATTACGCCGACAAGCATGACCGGCGTTTCACCATTATCTGGTCGCGCAGCGCAATGATCGTGCTCGCAATCCTGTTTGTAGTGATCTCCTTTCGCGACGATCCGGATATCGTCACGCTTTTATTGCTTCTCTCTTTTCTCGCAGCCTGCCTGCGCGCCTTTGCGGAGCCCGCGCAGGCCGCTCTTGAAGGACAGATAGTTCCACGTGAAGCGGCGGTGCAGTCCGGCGTATTGCTCGGTGGCGGCTACCAAGCCATGTGCATCGTTGGTCCGGCCGCGGCGGGTCTAGCCTACGATTCTCTGGGTCCGGTTGGAATTTACACCGTGCTGGCCGCTGTTTTCGCCTATTCGGCAATCGCAAATTTCTGGGTGAACAGACGGCCGCTACCCGAGGTCAAAAACGAACTGGGCGCGTTGCAATCGATACGTGAAGGCGTCGAATACGTGTTGTCGAATCAAGTTTTGATTGGTTCGATGGCGCTGGATCTATTTGCTGTCTTATTCGGCGGCGCCATAGCGCTCCTGCCCATTTTCGCAACCGACATTCTGAAGGTAGGGGCCAGCGGTTTCGGGCTGCTCAGTGCAGCGCCGGCAATCGGTTCGCTGGCGATCATGCTGATCGCCATGCGGCATCCGCCGAAGCGTTACGCCGGGCGTGTCCTTCATATCGCGATCGCAGGATTCGGATGCAGCATGATCCTTTTCGCGCTGTCCGAGAACTTCACGCTATCGTTCATCCTCCTCATCATCGCGGGGGGATGCGATGGCCTCAGCGTCGTTATCCGCCGGGCGATCACGCGATTGATGGCGCCTAATGCGATGCGCGGCCGGGTTGCCGCGGTCAGCACCGTCTTCATTGGTTCTTCGAACGAGTTGGGCGCTTTCGAAAGCGGCGTAACCGCCAGCATTTTTGGGACGGCACGTTCCGTCTGGCTTGGCGGGGCGCTAACACTCATCGTGGTCGCCGTTACCGCCTTGAAAGCGCCTCGCCTTCTTAATCTCGATATCACCAAAGAGGAACGTGCTCACGATTTTTGAGCGCAGCGTGAGCCGGCGGTGCGGTTAGCTGCCCACCACTTTGAGCGGCGAAGTCTTGGCCGACTGCCGGCGGATGCCCTGCAGCGGCGGCCCGTTGGCCGCTAGATTAGCCACATGGCGCAGCATGAAAGGTCCGACCGCTTCGGCGGGCATTGGCCGAGCGAAGAAGTAGCCCTGGACGACGTCGCACCTTAAGCCGCCGATTGCTTCGAGCTGCATCTCATCCTCGATGCCCTCGGCGACTACCGATTTGCCGAGGCTGTGGCAAAGACGCACGATGGCCTCGACAATTGAGTAGCTTTGCTGATCGCTGACGATATTGCGAATGAACGACTGGTCGATCTTCACTCGGGAGATCGGAAGCGACTTCAGGTGTGTCAACGAGGCAAAGCCGGTACCGAAATCGTCGAGCGCAAGGGAGATCCCCTGCGTCGCGAGCGCGCTCAGGTTACGTCCGATTGAAAGACTATCATCGCCGAAAGCCACCGTTTCGGTGACCTCGATCTCGAAATGCCTGAAGTCGATCCCGCGCGCTTGCAAAACGGACATCACTCGATCGGAGTAATCGTCGACTTTGAGCTCGAGGTTTGAGGCGTTGATGGCGATGCGCTTTACGTCCAGGCCGGCCGAGAGCCAACTTTGTAAATCGCGAGCGACAAGCTCCAGCATCTTGAGACCGAGACAGCGGCCGACCTCCGGATCCTGGAACGCCGCCATGAATTCCCCCGGCATGGTCAACCGTCCATCCCGTCCTATGATTCGAGCCAGCGCTTCGAAGCCGGAAATCTCGCCGCTTTCGATGCAAATCTCCGGCTGATAAAACGGTACAAGACGGTTTTCCTTAATGGCCGAGCGAACCGAGCTTAGCACCTCGAATTTGGTTTCCGCCTCGATCAACATCGCTGGCTCGAAGACGGCCGCTCTATTTCGTCCGTCGTGCTTGGCACGGTAGAGGGCAAGATCGGCCGCGCGGAAGAGGTCGCTGCGCGTGGCGGCGTGATCTGGAAATCTGGCAATACCAATGCTGCCGAACATCTCGACCGCTTGGCCCCGGTAATTCATTCTCCGGCGCAACGAAGACAAAATTCCCTGCATAGTCCGATCGATCTCGCCGGGCGTTCCGTGAAGCAGAATTGTAAATTCATCGCCGCCGAGCCGCGCGACTAGTTTTGCATCGCCGGCGACACTACTGATGCGTTCGGCAGCCGCGCATAACACCAGATCGCCTGCCTCGTGCCCGAACGTATCGTTGATGATCTTGAAGTTATCGAGATCAACCAGGAGCAGCGTTAAATTGGCATTGCGCTTATCCGGATCTGCGATGATCTCATCAAGAACATCATGCAGCATTTGCCGGTTGGGCAGGTGGGTGAGCGCGTCGAATTTGGCAGCTTCCCAAATTTTCATTTCCACGCGTTTGCGCTCGGATATGTCCTGAATGATTGACCAGGCAAGCGGCAGCCTTTCGGAACTGGACGCCGGCGCGGAATTCAGCAACACCGTCACTTGCGATGCATCGCTGCCGATAATATCGCACTCGATCGGGGCGGCCTGCCGGTCGTGCGGCGCCTGCGCGCGGTATTCTTCGACCTTTTCGCGTTGCTCGGACGGTAGAAGATCAGCAAAGGTCAATGTTTGAAGCTCTTTGCCGTTGCGGCCACAGAGCGCCGCAAAGGCGGAGTTCACTTCGAGCAGCTCGCCGCCGGCCCCGGTCAGAGCAATGCCCACGGGGGCGGTGTCGAACATCGATCTGAATTTGAATTCGCTGTCGCGCAGTGCCGACTCAGCTTCCCGGCGAGCAGTAACATCCGTCAGGGTTCCTGCCATGCCGGTAAATTGGCCTTGATGATCGAATGTCGGCCGAGCGGCGAGCTCCATCCAGCGAACCTCGCCGGTTTTAGTAACGAATCTTAGCTCCAGCGAATCCAGGTGGTCGTCCGAATCCGGAATCGCCCCGAACAAGATTACCGCGGCCGGCTGATCATCGGGATGGACATAGCCAAGCAGCGGATGCTTGAGCGAATCTTCGACAGCAAATCCCATGACATCGGTCCAAGCCTTGTTGATGAAGGCCAGCGATGTCGCGGCGTCGGTCTGGAAGATCACCTCGCGAATCCCGTTGACCACCGAACGGTATTGCGCCTCGCTTTCGTTCAGTCTGTCGCGCGCGCGCCGTAGCCCGACCTGGTGCTTCAGAACCAAGCTCATGAAAATGAGTATGAGCACGCTGACGAATGCCGCCGCTCCGTAGTAGGTTAGGCGATTGCGATGAACAGCCGCGAACACCTCATCCTGCGAAAATCCTACAACAACGGCGAGCGGATAGCCTTTGACGTGCCGGTAGCTCGACAAGCGGTGAGTACCGTCAAGTTGACCGCGTGAGAGGAAGGTCCCGGCGTCTGTATGAGCGACTCGATCGAGCAACGAGCTTGATTCCAGCGATTTATTGATATTGCGTATCGGCCCTGCCGCGTATGCACGTATCACGCCGTCCAAGCCGACGAGAGCGACCGATCCCTTCTTATTGCTGTCGACGGCGTCGTAGAAGCTTGCCAGATAAGCAGGGTCGAGCGACAGGATCACGACGCCGGCAAGGGATCCATCCGCGGCGTTGATCCGGCGCGACAGCTGGATCGACGGTTTGCCGCTGACGCGGCCGATCACCGGCTCGCTGATAAACAGGTCGTCCCGATCTGTACCGACGTGGACGCGGAAATGCTTGCGATCGCCGAGATTCGGCGCCGGCGTCGGAATCGGGAGATTGCTGGCAATCGTCAGTCCATCCTTGTCGGCGATCGCGACCTGCAGCGCTACGTCGGTGGCGAATTGCTGATCCTTCGCCCATTGGACTAAATCGAAGTGCTGCGGATCCTTTGTATAGGCTGAACGGACGAAGAGCAGGATTTGGTCGTGCGCCTGGAACAAACGGATGATGTGCTCCTCGAAGGCACGGGCAAGATTGCCTGTGTCCCGGTAAGCGGCGGCCTCGGTCCGGTTGTAATCCTGTTGTGAAATATAGGCGGTGCCGAGCCACATAAGGATCAGCGCGAATAAGCCAAGTACAAAACTACCGACCAGCCCGGGGTCGTTGAGCCGCAACTCTGCCAGCGACGCAATGCTCGCCCTAAGGTTCGCCACTCGTCGCGCAGTTGAGTAGGGGGAATCCCACAACGTCGGCATGTCGGGAAGCTAACGTTCGGAACGGCAATAAAGGAGGTATGAATGCGTCCGCTGTTCTGCGTTTTCCGATTGGAGCTAAACAGCGGGTTAAATCCGCGTAAAGTTCGGCATGCCGAAGGTACTCCGCTCCGCTTTAGTGCAGGAATGTCCGTTCTCGAGTGAAGGACGTCCAGTTCGTTTCAATTTTAATGATTGGTGGAGGTCTTCGCATAGGTAGCCCTGCCACTATGCCTGCCAAGGATAGGAGCGGAAATAAGAATGACAAACAATCCATTGTTGCCATTCGGAGTCGTCGGATCCCGTGCCTACGAGTCGCAGGCATGGAGTTCGCCCGGTGCGGTCGAGGTCGAGCGGGCAGTCTGGAAAGAGGCCGAAACTTCTCCGGCAGGGTTACCATCCCGAGGGGCCCGCCTCCGGCAGATGTTCGATGCGTTTTTGGCTCATGGGTCGGCGATCGCGGCATCCTCGGCAGTATTGTCTCGGTCAATCCGCCAGGCTGGACGCTAAGCTAAATCAGGGCGGCGGCCCCCGCTTGCGCCACCTGTTCGTCTTCGTGCGATTGCACGCCGGAGACACCAATCCCGCGACGCATTCGCCTTGATACAGAACGGGCAGGCCACCCTGGATCGGTAGGCCGTAGGGATATTTCAGAAATACGGCTCGTTCCTTGACGCGGTCTTCCATTGCCTTGCTCGGCCGCCGCGTCAGAGCGGCGGCGCGTGCTTTCCCGGCGGCCACTTCCGGCGTCGTCATAGAGGCGCCGTCGAGGCGCTCGAGATGCAGCAGGAAACCGCCGTCATCGACGATGGCGATGGCCACGTTCCATTTGTTCTTGGCCGCTTCCGCCTTGCAGGCCTCCATCATTTTCTGCACGTCGCTTGACGTCAGGCATGGCTTGGTTCGCATATCGTCCTTTCCTCCTGGCAACTTGTTTTGAAACGGATCATTCCACGCTCGCTTCGATTGCTTCCATATCGGCGTCCGAGAGGCCGAAATGGTGGCCGATCTCGTGCACCAGCACATGGGCGATCACCGCGCCCAGCGTCTCGTCGTGCTCGGCCCAGTAATCCAGGATCGGACGGCGGTAGAGCCAGATCATGTTGGGCATCTGCTGTGGCGCGGTTTCCGAGCGGAATGGCAGACCCACGCCGTGGAAGAGCCCCAGCAGGTCAAACTCGCTCTCCACGCGCAGGTCGTTCAGTACTTCGTCGGTGGGGAAATCCTCCACATTGATGATGAGGCCCTCGCAGAGCAGGCGAAAACCGTCGGGCAACCGCTGGTATGCCTCGCTCGCGAGCATTTCGATTTCGGCGAGCGTGGGCGCCTTGGCTCCATGCCATTCGGGAGGAGCGGCGGGGGTGTCATTCATCCGTCCGTTCTAGGCGAGGGCGAGATCAGCGCCAAGGTGGCGGGCGTTGACGTCCAGGTCGCGATGGGAGAGCCTAGGCCCTCGCGGGTTTGAGGTGGGGGATACCTATGCGGGGGAAACGGGTCGCGGCGGCTGCGGCGATAGGGGTGCTGGCGCTCGCTTTTGACACCCCGCCGTCCGCGCAGGCGCAAACGCGCACCAGCGCCGCATACTCGCACGAAGTCCAGCGCGCGCGCCCCCGCATCGAAATCCACCCGGCGCGAAAGCTCGTGCGCGAATGCACCTCATGGCTGGAGCAGGAAGCCCGCCCGAGCGGCACGGTGATCGTGCCGCGCATGCGCTGCTGGTGGCGGCCTGGCTGAGTAAGCGTTAGGAACGCTTCAAACAATACATTAACGAACCAGATGCGATCTTCGGCGTTAACCCTTGGATGGGCGAGCGGAGTTCAGCATGTTCAAAATCATAACAGGTATTGCCGCCGCAGCGCTGCTGTTCGCGGCCACCGCCAATCGTGCGGAAGCGCGCAAATCGCAAGCCCTGCACAGCGCGGAAAAGGCCCACGCCGGCGGGAGGGTCTCAGCGCGGTCTCACTATACGTGGGGTAACTATCGGGACGTCCGCGGCTTCAATCATCGGCCGGGCTTCTACATCGTCGCCTACGCGCCGCCGACGATCTCATCCTTTCCGATGCCGTTTACCGTTTGGTATTAGCGCCATGGTCGCAGGACCTAGATGAAGAACGCCCGCCGGATCGACGGGCGTTTTTTTATTGACGCTGCGATAAACATTATCGCTTCGTTTTCAATTCATAAACTGCGCTGGCTCCCATCCCATTCGGCGGCCCAGAGTTAGGTACGGCCGGTAACGTGCTGATCGAGACACTGGCCAGCCGGCAATCCGCTTTGTAAATTTCCGACAGTGTTGCACATTCGGCTTCCGCCATCCGATAGAGAATTTGCCTTGCCGATTCTTGCGATTTTGGATCCGCAATCGTCTGGCCCTCTGCCGGAGCTGTTGCGGTTCTGAAACCGGTTGTAATACGGAGCGTCGGCTCGGCGAATGCAGATGGCTGGGAACCAAATGTTGTGGTGGTCATGACTTGCGCGTTGGCGGCGGTGGCAAACATCAACGCGGTGGCAATCATCAGGATGCTTTTCATGAGAACCCCTCCCGAGATGAGCCACCATTCCGGATTATGAATGTGTTCTAATTGCGCTCCCGGCGCGGGAAAATTCCCCCCATGGGAGGCGGCGTGATCTAGAAGCAAAAAGAAGAAAACAAAAAAAAGCCCACCGGTTAGGTGGGCTTTTTCGCACGGGCCTGACTGTTCACTGCCACTCGCGTATGTCGACGAAGCGCCCGGCGATCGCGGCGGCTCCGGCCATCGCCGGCGACACGAGGTGTGAGCGACCCTTGTAGCCCTGGCGGCCTTCGAAATTACGGTTCGATGTCGAGGCACAACGCTCTCCCGGCGCAAGCTTGTCGGGATTCATGGCCAGGCACATGGAGCAGCCCGGCTCGCGCCAATCAAAGCCGGCCTTGATGAAGATCTTGTCCAGCCCTTCGGCTTCAGCCTGTTCTTTCACCATTCCAGAACCGGGGACAATCATCGCGGAGAGATTCGCATTGACGATCTTGCCGGCGACGACGCGCGCGACTTCGCGCAAATCTTCGATGCGGGCATTGGTGCAGGAGCCGATAAAGACACGGTCGAGCTTGATGTCCGTAATCTTCTCGCCGCCTTTTAGTCCCATGTAATCAAGCGAGCGTTCGGCGGCGCGGCGTTTGTGCTCGTCGGCGATCTCTGACGGCACCGGCACACGACCGCTGATGGACACCACCTGCTCGGGACTGGTGCCCCACGTGACCAGCGGCGGCAGCTTGCCGGCATCGAGCCTGATCTCATGGTCGAAATGCGCGCCCTCGTCGGAGCGCAGCGTCTCCCAATAACGCATCGCGTTTTCCCAGGCCCCGGCTTTCGGCGCCTTTGGCCGTCCCTTCAGATATTCAAAGGTCTTTT
>JAXDOR010000046.1:0-3263 GCA_034668825.1 Alphaproteobacteria bacterium
CTATACACCTTCACGTGCGGTATTTTCCGAATGCGCGAAACCGCTGTCAGCATCGCCCGGGCCTGGTCGCTCGATCCCAGCACGCCGGCGCAAGCAATCTCCGGCGCAGCCAGCAAGTCGGCAGCAATGGCCGCCGTGGCCGCTGTGCGCTGCGCTGTCAGCCAGTCTGCATCCATCTGTGCGAGCAATTCTCCCGATGCGAGTTCGTACAGCATCACCAGATAGCGTACTCCGACCCCAGGCGTGGAATGCATGGCCTTGTAGCCCATGACCCCCGCTCCGTTCAGGATCGCCGGCATCACGCGTAGCCAGCCGCGGTTCGACGTCGAATCGATCGTGATTCGGGGAGGAACCTGAACTTGCCCTTCGCCCTGCTCGATCAAGCCGGCTCTGACGGCCTCGCGCACTTCATCGACCGTGAGCAAACCGTCGATATCTTCATGCCTTAGAACAAGCGACATCGGTGCTTTCGCCGAACAGGTTTGGTTGCGGATGGGACTGTATCGAAGAATTCCAACTTGCCTGCATGTGCTTATATTGCAACGTGCTTCTTCATATTTATTGATGCGAAACCGCGATAAGTCGCAGGAAGATCGTCCACGCGACCTGAAGACCTAAAGAAGATGCTCCTTATTCATGGCCTTCATGCCGCGCTGGAGCCGCTGCACCCATTCGGCAGCCGCGGGCGACAGCGACCGCCCGTGGCGGGCGATCATGTTGATTTCTCGCGAAATAGCCGGGTGTGAAAGCGGACGCGCGACGACGGGTCGCGTCCTGGCAACCGCAAGAGCATTGCTCGGCAGCACGCTGGCGCCTAATCCGACCTCCACCAACGCCAATGCGGTGGTGACCAATGCAACCTCATACTCGACTTGCGGCGAGATCCCTGCTGCGCTGCAGCCGTAGTCGACGAGGCGGCGGACACCGCTGTCTCCTGTTAGCGCAATAAGCGGTGTACCGACGATGTCACGCCAGCGGGGACGCTCGATCGATGCGAGCCGGTGGCCCTCCTGACAAAACAACAGAAGAGAGTCGCGCGCCAGGCGCGTACAGACCAGACCTTCCTCCGTTTGCGAAAACGTACCGATGCCGATATCCGCCTCACCGCTCTTGACGGCTTCGACGATCCGCTCGGTACGCGCATCGATCAAAACGACGCGCACGCCAGGAAAGTCGTTTTTGAACGGAACCAGCAATCGGGGGATCAAGGCTTCCATGAGCAAAGGGGGCGCCGCGACTGTCAAGCGGCCGCGTTTGCGCTCGCCCAGCGCGTGAGTATCGTCAACCGCATGTTTCAGGTCGATGATCAGCTTTTCGGCATGCGGACGAAATTCGCGGCCTGCGCTTGTCAATTCCATGCGGCGGGTCGTCCGATCAAAAAGCCGAACCGCAAGCTCCTTCTCCAGATCGCGGATCAGGATAGAGATACGCGACTGCGCTACGTTGAGTTGCTCGGCCGCCCGCGAAAAACTGCTCGTCTCGGCTACCGCCACAAAGGCGCGCACTTGCTTGAACGTCACATTCATCCGGAAATAATATCAATTTAGCTTCATATTGGCAAATTCATATAAGGTGGACGCATCGCCGCGCGGGGCCTGCGATGCACATGGCGGCATCCCGGCTGTGAGTCGCCGGCCAGATTTCTGGAAACCGAGCGGGGGTCCTGCGCAACAGACCGTGCCGCAAGGCAACCTACGGCGGATTACTGGTCCACTTTGTGCTCTACTTGGACAATCCGATCGAGCGCAGGACTTTTCCCCACTTGCTGACCTCGGACAAGATGAATGCCTTGTCCTCGGCAGCACTGGCTGGCGGCCGCCGCGTCAAATGCAATTGCTTGAACCGCGCCAGGACTTCCGGCTGTGCGGTCATCTCGGTGACATCCTTGTTGAGTTTCTCAATGATGTCGTTCGGTGTGCCGCCGGTGATCATCAGCGCCTGCCAGGTCGGGAACGAATAGCCGGGCAGGCCCTCGCTGATGGACGGAATATCGGGGGCGCCGATGTCTCGCGCCGGCGTGGAAACTCCGATCGGGCGGACTTTTCCCGACTCGATGTGCGGCAGCGCTGAGCCGAGCGGCAGGAACAGCAGATGGATACGGCCGCTCAGAAGGTCGGTCATGGCCGGGGTGTTCCCGCCATAGGGAATCCCGACCATCTTCGTATCGGTCATGCTCATGAGGAGCTGAACGGCGATATCCGGCAAACTGCCCGGTCCGACTGTTCCGTAGGAGAGCTCGTCCGGCTTTTTCTTCGCATACGAAATCAGTTCCTTGACGTCCTTCACGGGCAGGTCGACGTTGACCACCAACACAAGCGACTGATCCGCAACCACCGAGACGGGAACAAGATCGCGTTCGAAACTGACAGGTATTGTCTGCGAGATAATCGAATTGAAAAGCGTTCCGAGCGGCATCACCAGGAGCGTGTGCCCGTCCGGACTCGCCTTCGCCACAACATTGGCTCCCATCAAGGTGCCCGCGCCGACACGATTCTCAACGATGACGCTCTTTCCGTATTTTTTTGCAAGGTGCTGACTCACAAGGCGCCCGATAAAGTCGGTCACACCGCCGGCCGTGGCCGGGACGACGATGGTCACCGTCTTTTCCGGGTAGGACTGCGCCTGAGCCGGGACAATACATCCACCCAGCAATGCCAGAGCTGTAACGAGAGTTCGCCGCATGTTTGATCCTGCCTTTGCTAGTCAGACCGAGGAGAGCGCTACTCCAGGACGCGCGATCAGCGCCTCGCGGGCAGCGTCCTTGAATGTCTGATCTCGCGGCAAGATGAATGAAGCCGGCCGCACCCGGTGGTGCGCCGGATCGATGCCGGGCGGCGCGATATTTTTTTCAGCGAGTGCCTTGGCGGCCCGCAGGAGACGATGGCGCGTCATGATGATGCCATTGTCGGTCGAGACGAGGTTCTCTTTGGTGCGGTCGACGATCGGCCCCATCAATTCCTGCACCGCGGCGTCCTGGGCCGCGATGCCCTCTATGCCGCTGTAGGAAATGCCAGCCTTTTGAGCGGCGCGGTCAATGAGGTAGTCATTGTCCTTGTTGGCGCTCATGCGGTAGGTGCCGGGCACATAGCTCACATGAATGCCTTTTCCGCCGCGCATCGCCTGCAGCTCAACCTCAGTCAATGCACGAGTCGGGTGGTAGTTCATGCTCCAGGTCCAGACGTGCTCGTCGTCGATCGGCACCCAGATGTGTCCGCTGGCTGAATAATCTCCGCGCGGCGGGTTAAAGATGAAGGAGTCCATAT
>JAXDOR010000047.1:0-2588 GCA_034668825.1 Alphaproteobacteria bacterium
CTGGTGCATGATGCAGCGGCTGCAGGAGCTCGAGCGCTCGTGGCAGCTCTATTATTCCTGCCGCTCGCGCGCCGACATGGCATTCGTCGAAACGCTCGAGGACATGACACCGGCCGAATTCCATTTCGACGACGAGAGCGCTGGGAAATTCCTCGATATCGCCGGCATCGTCGCCAAGGCGCCAAAGGACGCGCACCTCTATTGCTGCGGCCCGACGCCGATGCTCAACGCCTTCGAGGCAGCGACCAAGGACTGGCCGCGCGAGCAAATCCATATCGAATATTTCACCGCCAAGGCCGAGCCGTCCAAGAAGGGCGGCTTCACCGTCGAACTGGCACGCTCGAAGCAGGAGTTCTTCATTCCCGAGGGCCGCACCATTCTGGAAGTGCTGCTCGATGAAGGGGTGGACGTCGACTATTCCTGCGAGCTTGGCATTTGCGGCGCATGCGAGCAGCGGGTGATTTCCGGAATCCCCGAACACCGTGACGCCATCCTGACCGAGGAAGAGCAAGCCGAGAACAAGCGCGTCATGATCTGCTGCGCTGGCTGCAAGAGCGACCGGCTGGTGCTGGACTTGTGAGGCGCATAGCCCGCCCTCACGCATCCGCAGCGGCGGCCACAAAAAAGTTCGGCCCGGCGGTGAAGCCGAGCCGATGACGTGTGTTGAAACGCCTCAGTCGTTGAGCAGCGGAATCGACTTCGGATCGGGTGAAGCCGGGACCGACTGCAGATAGGCGTAGATATCCTGCAGATCCTCGTTCGGGAGAACCTGCTCCTTGTACGGCGGCATCGCGCGATTGCTGGTCCGCACGAAGTTCGCCAGCGCCTCATAGGGCATCGGATCGGGCGCGAGCTTGGGGCCGGTGATCGGCGAGCCCTGCCCCAGATAGCCATGGCACTGGTAGCAGCCGTATTTCTCGGAGAACAGTTGCTTGCCCCTGGCGGCATCCGCTGCAAGCGCCGCGCTGTTGCTGACGAGGAGGCCGGCGGCAAGTGCCGCCAGCCCAAGGGAACTACGAACAAAACGCATGGATCACCTCTCAGCGCGGCTGGGTCACGGTGTCGAGGAGCGCCGGCTGGCCGCTCTTCACCACCTCGACCGCCTTCTTGAGCGCCGGTCCGAGCTCTTTTGGATCGGTGATCGGGCCCATGGTCCACCAGCCCAATGACGACGCCAGCTTGGCGTAATCGATGTTCGGGTTTTCGATGCGGGTGCCGATCGGGCCGAAGTCCTTGCCGTTGTTGGCGACGCGGGTGCGCCGGTTGGACATGCGCTGCACGTGCATGACCTCCTGGTGGTAGCCGCGGTTGTTGTGCATCACGGTGAGGAGCGGGATTTCGTGATGCGCCGCCGTCCACAATGCGCCGGGGGCATACATCATGTCGCCGTCGCCCTGGATGGAGCCGGAGAAGCGCCCGAGCGACTTGTTGCCATGGGCCGCGCCGACCGAGGCCGGCAGGCCATAGCCAAGACCGGAGGCACCGGACCCGCCGAGATAGCGGTAGTGCTTGTCCATGGCGAACAACCGCAGCGCCCAGCCGCTGGTATTTCCGGTCTGCGTCACCAATGACCAATCCTGGTCCTTGACCGCCGCATAAAGCTCGGCGCACAGGCGCGCCGTGCTGATCGGGCTCGCATCCCAGCCCACTGCCGCCGTCTGGCGGAGACGGTCTCGATTTTGCTGCCAGGCCTTCTTCAGGGCCTCGCCGCGTTTCTCGAACGCCGCCTTCTTGTCACCGGGGATCGCCGCCTTCACCGCCTCGATCAGCGCGGGCAGCGAGGCTTGCGCATCGCCGGCCATGCCGATGTCGGTGACTTGGAAGCGCTGGAAGTCCTGGAAGTTCGCCTTGGTGTTGAGCTCGACGCTGCTGATCGTGATCAGCTTGGTGCCCGGCTTGATCCGCGTTTCACGCAGGCCATGGCCGTGCTCTTCGCCGTTGTCGATCCACTGGTTGACGGTGTTCCAGAAGTCGGAGCACTCCAGACCCATGATCAGGTCGGCATTGCGGATCAGGTTCTGGGCCGCCGCGTTCTGGTTGAGATAGTGGGTGTTCGGCATGTTCATCCGGCCACCCTGATCGACCACCGGCACCTGCAGGAGCTCGGCGAGCGCGATCATGTGGTTCATGCCCTCGGCCGTGCGCGCCATCTTGTCGACGACGATCACCGGGTTCTCCGCGGCCACGAGCAGCTTGGCGGTCTCGCGCAACGCGTTGAGGTCGGCATTCGGGGGCGACGTCGGCACGTAGCGCGGGATGTAGAGATGCTGGTCGTCGACCGGCGAATCCTGCAGGCCGGCGTCGAGCGAGATCAGCACCGGCCCGTAGGGCGGCGTCATCGCGTACTTGTACGCGCGCACGAACGACTGCGCGAAGTGCTGCGCCGACACCGGAGTGTCGTCCCACTTGGTGAAATCGCGCACCAGCGCGCCGATATCCTGTGCCGAGTGGAAGGTCGGCACTCCCGGCGGACGACGCGAGGCGTCGAGGTCGTTGCCGCCGACCATGACCATCGGCACGCGGTCGGCCCAGGCGTTGTAGACCGCCATGGTGCCGTGCATGAGGCCGACGGTGCCGTGGCAGAGCAT
>JAXDOR010000048.1:0-32921 GCA_034668825.1 Alphaproteobacteria bacterium
AGATGCGCGAGTCCTTTTGGGACTCGGCGCCTCCCCGGCGCTCCATTCCTTTTCGAAGGAAGCGGAAAAGGGAAACGGCGCGCCCGCGCCGCCAACAATAGGGCCGGCGGAGCGTTGGCTTTCTTCCCCTCTCCCCTTGTGGGAGAGGGAAGAAAGCGCGCTACACCGAAAACGCTTTCCCCTTCTCCGGCACCAAGACCTTAGTCGATGCGCCTTTCATCTCCGCGAGGAACTTGTCCGCGTTGGGATCGATGATCGGGAATGAGCCGTAGTGGCAAGGGATCACCGTATCGAGCTTAAAGAAGCGCTTCACCGCAATCGCCGCCGATTTCGCGCCCATGGTGAAACGGTCGCCCACCGGCACCATGGCGATCTTCGGCTGATGCAATTCGCTGATCAGCGCCATGTCGCCGAAAATGTCGGTATCGCCCATGTGATAAACCGTCGGCTCGCCGTCGGCCTTGACGATCAGCCCGCAAGGATTGCCCAAATAGATCGGTTTGCCGTCCTGGATGTCGGACGACGAATGATCGGCCCGCACATAGGTCACGGTGAAAGCGCCGAGGCTCGTGGTGCCGCCGGTATTCATTGGATTGATTTTTTCGATGCCCTGCCCGTTCAGCCACATGCAGATTTCGAAATTAGCAGTGACGGTCGCGCCATTGGTTTTCGCAATCTCGACCGTGTCGCCGACGTGATCGGAGTGTCCGTGGGTGAGCAGGATATGGCTGACACCTTTCGTCGCCGCCGCCTTGTCGGAGACGAAAGCCGGATTGCCGGTGAAGAAAGGATCGATCAATACAGCCGCGCCCTTGAAATCGAGGCGGAAAGCGGAATGTCCGTACCAGGTGATCTGCATGGTCTTTTCCCGTGGATGCTGGAGGGTTTGGCGCGCACAATAGCCATTGCGGCAACGGGATCAACCGGCATTGGTTTCGATTGGCGCGCCGTGATAGGCACGCGCATGCCCGCGCAAATCCTGCCCCTCGTCGAAGCGGCCGTCCATTGGCCGGTGCGCGGCGCGCTTATCGGCCTCGATCTTGGCACCAAAACCATCGGCGTGGCTGCATCCGATCCGGATCGGCGTCTGGCTGCAGGGGTCGAGACCATCACGCGGACGAGTTTCACCCGCGATGCCGCGAGGCTGCTGGCTCTTGCTGATGAGCGCCGCGCCATAGGCTTCGTCCTCGGCCTGCCGGTGAATATGGATGGAAGTGAAGGCCCGCGCGCGCAGTCAACACGTGCCTTCGCCCGCAACTTGGCGAAGCTGACCGAGTTCGCGATTGGCCTCTGGGATGAGCGGCTATCGACCGCCGCAGTGGAGCGGGATTTGATCGCGTCTGATGTTAGCCGGAAGAAGCGGGCAGCAATCATCGACCAGCACGCCGCTGCATACATTTTGCAGGGCGCACTGGATCGATTGAAGCGACTTTAAAGTTGGCGAATACGCCGTTATCTCGCAAGACGCGCATTTGGCTCGGCGCACGAACCCCAGTGTCCTAAAGTATCGGCGCCTGGCATGCCGTCGTCTTGATCAAAGTGGACCGGAACCCAGCAGCGGCCTGCGTAAGCTCGTGCGGGCGCCTGATATACTGGTTCCGGTTCATAAGCATAGGCGTCGCCAGCGTAAGGACCCGCGACATAGCCGGAGCTATAGGCGTACGGCCCGTAAGCGGGGCCTGGCTCGTAATAATTATAATTGTTCGCATTCGCAGCCGCCGCCCCAATCACGGCTCCGGCCACCAATCCGCCGCCGACAGCAGCGGCAATGCGCCCATTCCGCGCGAGAGAGGGAGTAGCGGCGCTTATCGCCAATGCGCCCGCGAGTGCAGCCGTCACGGCATATCTTGTCGTTGTTTTCAGCATGATCATATCTCTCCTATGCGTCGTGGTATGTGTCCGATCAACGGAAATCGCTTTTCCGGCGGTCATAGGACCAACCGCACGCGAAAGCCCAGGTTCCTCGCTGCCGCACAACAGGATGTGATCTCCGGCCCGGTAACAATGCCGTCAAGAATTCATGGGATGGCACCCAGTTTCCCTTGCCCGCCGCCGCCGATTTCGCCTATAGAACTCGCTTTAATGAACATTGCGCCGAGGTCCTCCTTCGTCCTTCGCCGCCCACACCTGTTGGGCATCGAGGGGCTTTCCCGCGACGAGATCGTGGGCCTCCTCGATCTTTCCGAAGAATTCGTCGACCTCAACCGTCAGATCGAGAAAAAGGGCGCGTCCCTGCGTGGGCGCACCCTGGTCAACCTGTTCTTCGAGGCCTCGACACGCACCCAGGCTTCCTTCGAGCTTGCCGGAAAAAGGCTCGGCGCCGACGTCATGAATATGTCGGTCGGCTCATCTTCCATGCGCAAGGGCGAAACGCTGATCGATACCGCCATCACGCTGAACGCAATGCGGCCGGACATCATCGTCGTCCGTCACCATTCTTCGGGCGCCGTGGAGCTGCTCGCCCACAAAGTTGATTGCTCGGTGATCAATGCCGGCGACGGCTCCCACGAGCATCCAACCCAGGCGTTGCTCGATGCCCTGACGATCCGCCGCAACAAGGGCCGCATCGAAGGATTAGTCGTCGCTATCTGCGGCGACATCCTGCACTCCCGCGTGGCGCGATCGAACATCATTTTGCTCAACACGCTGGGCGCACGCGTGCGCGTGGTGGCGCCTTCGACGTTGTTGCCGATCGGAATCGAACGTTTCGGTGTCGAAGCCACCCGCGATATGCGCGAGGGACTGGCAGGCGCCGATATCGTGATGATGCTGCGTCTGCAGCGCGAGCGCATGAACGGGTCCTTCGTGCCGTCGGTCGGAGAGTATTTCCATTATTTCGGGCTGGACGAGAAGAAGCTCGCCTATGCCAAGCCGGACGCGCTGGTCATGCATCCGGGGCCGATGAACCGCGGCGTCGAGATCGACTCCATCGTTGCCGACGGGACCCAGTCCTTGATCCGCGAACAGGTGGAAATGGGGGTCGCCGTGCGCATGGCCGCCCTTGAAGCACTCTCGCGCCATTTGCCGAACGCATGATGCTCTCCGACCGCCGCCCCATCCTCCTCGCCAATGCCCGGATCGTGGATCCGTCGCGTGATTTGGATATCCCCGGCGATCTGTTGATCGCCGACGGCGTCATCCGCGAAGCCAAACGCGGCATCGGCGCCGCCGGCGTGCCGGAAGGCACCGAGATCGTCGACTGCCGTGGCCGCGTTGTCGCGCCTGGACTTGTCGACATGCGCGCCTTCATCGGCGAGCCAGGCGCCGGCCATCGCGAGACGCTCGCCTCGGCGAGCCAGGCGGGCGCGGCTGGCGGCGTGACCACGATCATTTGTCAGCCGGATACGTCGCCGGTGATCGACGACCCGGCGATTGTCGATTTCGTGCTGCGCCGCGCGCGCGACACCGCAATTGTTCACGTGCATCCCATGGCGGCCTTGACCAAAGGCCTCGAAGGCAAGGAGATGACGGAGATCGGCTTGCTCAAAGCCGCCGGTGCCGTAGCCTTCACCGACGGCGAGAAGAGCGTCACCAACGCCCAGGTCATGCGCCGGGCGCTGACCTATGCCCGCGATTTCGATGCGCTAATCGTGCACCACACCGAGGATCCCGACCTCGTCGGCGAAGGCGTGATGAATGAAGGCGAGTTCGCCGCCCGCCTTGGCCTCACCGGCGTGCCGAGGGCGGCAGAGACGGTGATGCTTGAACGCGATCTGCGCCTGCTTGCGCTCACCGGCGGCCGCTATCACGCCGCGTCCCTCACCTGCGCAGAGGCGATCAATGTGCTCAGCCGCGCGAAAGACGAAGGCCTCGCCGTCACCGCGTCGGCCTCGATCAACCACCTCACCCTGAACGAGATCGATGTCGGGCCGTACCGTACATTTCTAAAACTCGCCCCTCCCCTGCGCGCCGAGGAAGATCGCGTAGCGCTGGTGGCCGCGCTTAGTTCGGGACTCATCGACGTGGTGATGTCGGATCACAATCCGCAGGACGTGGAAACCAAACGCCTGCCCTTCGCCGAGGCAGCACCCGGCGCCATTGGCATCGAAACCATGCTGACCGCGGGCTTGCGTCTCGTCCACGGCGGCGAGCTCGAAATGATGGTATTGTTGAAGGCGATGTCGACGCGGCCGGCGCAACTGCTCGGCATAGCCGGTGGAACGCTGAAACCCGGCGCGCCCGCCGACGTGATCGTGATCGATCCCGATCTGCCGTGGGTCCTCGATCCGGCAGAGCTTAAATCGAAATGCAAGAATACGCCGTTCGATGAGGCGCGGATGCAAGGACGCGTGGTGCGCACCATCGTTTCCGGCCGCACGGTGTATGAATACGTCTAAGCGGCAGGCGATCTAATGCTGAACACGCCTTATCCTCACATCCTCGCCGCCCTGGCATTCGGATATTTGCTTGGCTCGATCCCGTTCGGCGTGGTGTTGACTAGGCTCACCGGCGGCACCGATCTTCGAGCCATCGGTTCGGGCAATATTGGCGCGACGAATGTATTACGCACCGGCAACAAAACGTTGGCGGCGGCAACACTGATAGGAGATATGCTGAAGGGTACCGTCGCGGTTCTACTCGCGCAGCGTTTCGGGCTTGGCGCCGCGATAGCCGGCGGTCTGGCCGCCGCATTCGGCGCATTCCTAGGCCACCTCTTTCCGGTGTGGCTTCACTTTAAGGGCGGCAAGGGCGTTGCGACTTATATCGGCATCCTCTTAGGTCTGGCTTGGCCAGCGGCGCTTGTCTTCTGTGCGGTGTGGGCGGCGATTGCGACACTCACGCGCTATTCGTCACTCGCTGCTCTCGTTGCCAGCGCGGTGGCTCCTGCCTTCCTCTGGTTCTATGGCGACGTGCCGGCCGCGGAGCTTTTCGTGTTGCTTACCGTCCTGCTGTGGATCACGCATCGCGCCAACATTTCGCGGCTGCTCCAAGGCACCGAGGGCAAGATTGGCAGTAGCCGCTAATCTGACATTCACACCGCGACCTGTTTCCCTGTAAGGTTGTGCTCGGGCAAGATTCACTCGCCTGAAAGAGTGGATACAGGGGGCGACGTGAGCGGTAGCGGGGGGACGGAGGGCGTTCGCCTGACGGACGAGCAGCGGCTCGACTGGCTGCGTCTCATTCGCAGCGAGAATATTGGTCCCCGGACATTTCGTACCCTGCTGAATCATTATGGCGGCGCCCGCGCCGCGATCGAAGCATTGCCGGACTTGGCACGGCGCGGCGGCGCTTCCGGTCCCGCCCGCATTTATCCGCGCGAGCAGGCAGAGCGTGAGATCGAAGCAGCCCGGGCGCTCGAAGTCGTCTTTGTAGCGCTCGGCGAGCCGGAATACCCCCCGCGTCTTCAGGCCATTTACGACGCCCCGCCGTTGATCGCCGTGCGCGGCAACGTCGCCGCGCTCGCGGTTCCCATGGTCGCGATTGTCGGGGCGCGCAATGCCTCGGCAGCGGGCGCCAAGTTTGCCGAACGGCTGGCCCGCGAACTAGGAGCTGCTGGATTTGGGATCGTTTCCGGCCTTGCCCGCGGCATTGATGCCGCCGCGCACCGTGCAAGTGTCGGCACCGGAACAGTTGCAATTCTGGCCGGCGGTCATGACCGCATCTATCCGCCTGAACATAGTGATCTTCTTCACGCCATCCTGGCCGAAGGAGCCGCCATTTCAGAAATGCCCCTGGGCTGGGAGCCGCGGGCGCGCGACTTTCCCCGCCGCAATCGGCTGATCTCAGGGCTTTCCCTTGGCGTTGTCGTGGTCGAGGCAGCAAAACGCTCCGGCTCGCTGATCACGGCGCGGCTGGCGCTCGAACAGGGCCGCGAAGTTTTCGCCGTGCCCGGTTCGCCGCTCGACCCGAGAACGGAAGGCACCAACGGACTGCTCAAACAGGGCGCAACACTGGTGACAGAAGCCGCCGACATTATTCCGGTGTTACGCCCGATCCTGGGCCAGGTCCCCGACTTGCCGGTGGAGGAGCCGGAAACAACCGAACGCGTGTCATCTGGCGCGGAGCCGGGCGCCGACGAGCGCATACGCATCATTTCGCTGCTCGGACCGACACCGGTCGCTATCGACGACCTCATCAGGTTGGGCAACAGCTCCCCCGCCGCCGTGCGTATCATTCTGCTCGAACTGGAAATCGCCGGACGGATCGAGCGTCATGGCGGCGGCTTGGTGTCGTTGTTATAGGATGTGGGGAACCAGGCAGACCCTATTGCGGCTGGTGCCGGCCGATGTTCTCCGCCTCGAGCTTAGCCATTTCCAGGATATATCCCAGCGTGTCGAGACCGTGCCGCCGCGCCATCAACGCCAAATCGCCCGATAAAGCCGCGATGTAGCTAGCTGCCGCCCGTCGGTCCTCCGGCTCGTCGCTTGCAGCCGATTGCCTCGTCATGATTCCTCACAGGGTACCAACCGGCTTTGTACCGTAAACTCGTCCAGATGTATACATTCTATATATGTTACCCATAAATTACTCTTATAAGTTGTGACGGGGACGCAAACCAGGGCCTCGTTTAAAGGGTCTCCACTTGCTTAAACGTCCTCAGTTCGGACCCGCGCATTTGACAGGGCGGGTCGAGTTACCCATGTTCCCGCCGAGTCACGAGGGCGAGTCCGGGTGTCTCGTCTTCCGGATTTTTCCCTAAACCATTGGATTTACATGGATCTCGTCATCGTGGAATCGCCTGCCAAGGCGAAGACGATCAACAAGTATCTAGGCCCGGGCTACGAGGTCCTGGCGTCTTTCGGCCATGTCCGCGATCTGCCGGCCAAGGATGGTTCGGTCGATCCGGCGGCCAATTTCCACATGCTTTGGGAGGTCGACGCCAAGGCGGCCAAGCGGCTGGCCGATATCGCCCGCGCCATGAAGGGGGCGAAGAAGCTCATCCTCGCCACCGACCCGGATCGTGAAGGCGAAGCGATTTCCTGGCACGTCCTCGAAGTGCTCAAGGAAAAGCACGTGCTCAAGGACCAGCCGGTCGAGCGCGTCGTGTTTAATGCCATCACCAAGCAGGCGGTGACGGAAGCCATGAAGCATCCGCGCGCCATCGATGGCGCGCTGGTCGATGCTTACCTCGCCCGCCGGGCGCTGGATTACCTCGTCGGCTTCACCCTATCGCCGGTGCTGTGGCGCAAGCTACCAGGCGCGCGTTCCGCGGGCCGCGTACAGTCGGTCGCGCTGCGGCTTGTCTGCGACCGCGAATTGGAAATCGAGAAATTCGTCGCCCGGGAATACTGGTCGCTCGTCGCCAAGCTTGCGACTGCTCGGGATGAAGTTTTCGAAGCTCGCCTGGTCGGAGCCGACGGCAAAAAGATTCAACGCCTCGACATCGGCTCCGGCGCGGAAGCCAAAGCCTTCAAGCAGGCGCTCGAGCAAGCGGCGTTCACGATAGCGTCGGTGGAAGCCAAGCCGGCGCGGCGCAATCCGCCGCCGCCATTCACGACTTCCACCTTGCAGCAGGAAGCCAGCCGCAAGCTCGGCTTTTCGCCGGCCCACACCATGCGGCTGGCGCAGCGGCTTTACGAGGGCATCGACATCGGCGGTGAGACCGTCGGTCTCATCACTTATATGCGGACCGACGGCATCGACATGGCGGAGGAAGCCATCGGCTCGATCCGCAAGATGATCGGCAAGGATTACGGCGCCCCTTATGTGCCAGAGGCGCCGCGGAAATATCAGAATAAATCGAAAAACGCGCAGGAAGCGCACGAAGCGATCCGGCCGACGGACGCCAACCGCACGCCACGCGAGGTCGCTTCCGCCGTGGATCGCGATCAGTCGCGGCTTTACGAACTGATCTGGAATCGGGCGGTCGCGAGCCAGATGCAATCGGCCGAGCTTGAACGCACCACTGTCGATATCGCGGCCAAAGTGAACGGCCGGCAGATCGAATTGCGCGCCACCGGCCAAGTGATCAAGTTCGACGGCTTCCTGACGCTCTACCAGGAAGGTCAAGACGAGGACGCCGAGGACGACGAGTCCCGCCGTCTGCCCGCCATGAGCGCGGGCGAAGCCTTGTCGAAGAAAGAGATCGTCGCCGACCAGCATTTCACCGAGCCGCCGCCTCGCTATTCCGAGGCCGCCTTGGTCAAACGCATGGAAGAACTCGGCATCGGCCGGCCTTCGACCTATGCTGCCATTCTGCAGGTGCTGCAGGACCGCGGCTATGTGCGCATCGACAAGAAGCGGCTGTATCCGGAAGACAAGGGCCGTGTCGTCATCGGCTTTCTGGAAAGTTTTTTCACCCGCTACGTCGAATACGACTTCACCGCGTCACTCGAAGAGCAGCTCGATCGTATTTCCAACAATGAGATCAATTGGAAGCAAGTGCTGCAGGATTTCTGGGTGGATTTCATCGGGGCGGTCAATGAGATCAAGGATCTTCGGGTTACCGAAGTTCTCGACGCACTCAATGAACTGCTCGCTTCGCACATCTTCCCGCCGCGCGGGGATGGCGTTGATCCACGCAAGTGCCCGAATTGTGAAACTGGACGGCTATCGCTCAAGCTTGGAAAATTCGGTGCTTTCATCGGCTGCTCCACCTACCCGGAATGTCGCTTCACGCGGCAGATGACGGCGGGTGGCGACGGCGGCGCGGAGAGCGGAACGAAGATTCTTGGCGAAGACCCGGTATCAGGTCTGGAAGTCACGCTACGCACCGGCCGTTTCGGTCCCTATGTCCAGCTTGGCGAAGCGGTCGAGAAGCAGAAGCCGAAGCGATCCAGCCTGCCGAAGGGAACGGAGCTGTCGTCGGTCGATCTCGATATGGCTCTCGCGTTGCTCTCCTTGCCGCGCGAAGTCGGTCGCGATCCGGAAAGTGGCGAGCCTATCGTTGCCGGCGTCGGGCGTTTTGGTCCCTATGTCCAACTCGGTAAGACCTACGCCAATCTTGAAACCGGTGACGATGTCCTCACCGTCGGATTAAACCGCGCGGTCACGTTGATCGCGGAGAAAAAACTCAAAGGTCCGACCAGCCGCCGTTTCGGCGCCGATCCAGGGCGTCCGCTCGGCGATCATCCGGTGAAGGGCGGCACCATCGTCGTCAAGAACGGCCGTTATGGTCCTTACGTAAGCCACGAGGGCATCAACGCGACCCTGCCGGCTGACAAAACACCGGACGCAATCACGCTCGACGAAGCGGTGGGATTGATCGACGCGCGCGCCGAAGCCGGCGGCGGCAAATCGCGGGCCCGGCGCAAAGGCCCGCCCCGCAAAACGTCGGCCAAAGCTGCGAGCCCGAACACAACCAAACAGCCGGCGAAGAAAACCGCCGCCGCGGCTAAAAAGCCGGCCGCTAAGAAATCAGCACCGAAGCCAAAGAGTGCGGCTGAATAAGACCGGCGCGACGACGGTGTTACTGACAAATGCGCCGAAACGCTCCAGGAGCGTAAAGGTTCCCGCCGCTTCCCCTCGCCGTCACAATTCCCCCTTCAAGCCGCACCAAGTCCACAAATAGGGCCGCTTCCGACGTCATACCCCGTGTCGAACCGGGGGAGATTCTCCTTCATTCTCAAGCTTTCGAGCGCTGGGAAGATAACTCCGCGCCTGCAGGGGGATTTTGTTGAATGCGACGATCGATCGCCGTCTGGGTTCTCTGCTTCCTGCTCGCATCCAGCTCCCTCGATCCCGAAACTTTTTTACTCGATTCCAATGTCTTATCTTCCTTACCTAATGTCGTTTCTTCTATAGAGACATTATTCACCGACGGCATGGCCGTTGCCGAACGGGATGAAACCGATCAGGACTTGGCGCCCTTGAGGCCGAAAATCCAGGATCGTTTTGAACCTTCCCTTTTGAATGGCACAGAAACCGACCCTTCCGCCGCTCAAGTGTCCGAATCGCCTCCGCGCAAAGTCTCAGTCGCGGAAATGTGTGACACGGTCGTGTCGGCGGCGCAGGCCAACAATCTGCCGGTCGGATTCCTTATTCGCCTGATCTGGCAGGAGAGCGGTTTCGATTCATCCATCGTCAGCCGTGCCGGTGCTCAAGGCGTGGCGCAGTTCATGCCGCGCGTCGCCGCCGAGTGGGGCTTGCGGGATCCTTTCGATCCGCTGCAGGCGCTTCCCGCCTCGGCCCGCCTGCTGCGCTCGCTGCATGAGCAGTTCGGCAACTTAGGCCTCGCGGCTGCCGCTTATAACGCGGGATCGGGCCGCATCCAGAACTGGCTCAGCAAACACGGAAAGCTGCCGGAGGAAACGCGCTCCTACGTCATGAACATCACCGGTCACGCCGCTGAAAAATGGGTCAAGGCCGCGCCACACACGGTCAGCTTCCGCATCCCGCGCCGCGCGCCCTGCCAGGAGATTGCTGCACGGTCGAACGATGAGGCGGTTCCGCTCCCGCTTCCGCGGTTGGCGCCGCCGGCTGTCGTCTATGCCTCGGCTTCGCCGTCCGATGGTAAGCCTGCCGCTACGGTAACCAAGCGCGTTTCGCTGCTCGTCCGCACTGCCGCGCACAATCCGCCTGCTCCTGCGCCGATTATCGTTGCCTCGAAGGCTCTTGGATCGACGGCAAACGGGACCAAGAGCAATGCAATGAAGATCACTCCGGTGACCCTTGCGTCCGGAAAGCGCCAGCAACTGATCCTGCCGGTCAGGCTTGCCGCAAAATCCCCCGTCGAGCGGCCGCGGCTCACCATTATGACGGAGCCGAAGGCTAAACGCGCCATCAAGGTCGCGGCAAAATCTCCGGCTAATGGGCGCATTCAACTCGCCATGGCTACCCGCTCGTCGCATAGATAAGGGAGCGCTTTGGCGCCTTCGCCCTGTGGCTAAAGCCTTCAGGCTCGCATAAATACAGGGCAGCACCCTCTGCCCTGATAGCTCCATTGGCCAAACCTCCAAAAAAACGCCCCGGTCTTCCTTCCAAGGAGGAGCTTGTCGCCTTCGTCGGGTCGCAACCCGGCAAGGTTGGCACGCGGGAGATCGCGCGTTCCTTCGGGCTGAAGAACCAGGACCGCGTCGCGCTCAAACGCATGTTGCGCGAACTCGGCGACGAGGGCCGCGTCGAGCGCCGCCATAAAAAGCTGCACCCCGCTGGTACCCTGCCCTCGGTCGTGCTCGCCGACATCACCGAGCGCGACCGCGATGGCGAATTCATCGCGGTGCCCACCGAATGGGACGATGAGGCCCACGGCGCGCCTCCCAAAATCCGCATCTCCATACCGCGCCGCGCGCGGCCGGGCGAAGTCGCCGGCGTCGGCGACCGAGCGCTGTTGCGCACCGAGGAGACCGAGGAAGATGGCGGCATCCGCCACACCGGACGCGTCATCAAGATCGTCGACCGGGCCAAGCTGCGCGTGCTCGGCATCTTCCGTGCACTACCGGGCGGCGGCGGACGGCTGGTGCCGATCGACAAGAAGCAGCTTGGAAAGGTACTCACAATTCCCGCCAACGCCACGGCGAACGCGCAGGACGGCGACCTCGTCGCCGTGGAGATTGGGCGGCAGGACCGCCTCGGTCTTCCCATTGGCCACGTCAAGGAAAAGCTGGGCTCATTGGCCACCGAAAAGGCGGTAAGCCTGATCGCCATTCATGCCCACTCGCTGCCGCATGTCTTTCCGCCTGAGGCGCTGGCCGCAGCAGAAGCCGCGAAACCCGCCAGCTTAGCGGGACGCGAGGATTGGCGGCAGTTGCCCTTGGTCACCATCGATCCGCCCGATGCCAAGGATCACGACGATGCGGTTCACGCCATCGCCGACACCGATCCCGGAAATCGCGGCGGTCATATCGTCACCGTCGCCATCGCCGACGTTGCGCATTACGTCCGGCCGGGCTCGGCGCTCGACCGCGAGGCGCTGAACCGCGGCAACTCGGTTTATTTTCCCGACCGCGTCGTGCCGATGCTGCCGGAGCGCATCTCCAACGATCTGTGCTCGCTCAAACCGGAGCAGGATCGAGCCGCGCTCGCGGTGCGCATGGTCATCGGCGCCGATGGCCGCAAGCGTTCGCACAGTTTTCATCGCATTCTGGTGCGATCCGCCGCAAAGCTGCATTACGTTCAGGCTCAGGCGGCGGCGGACGGAAACCCGGACGATATCACCCGGCCTCTGCTCTCCTCGATCATCGAACCGCTCTACGACGCTTATCGCACGGTCAAGAAAACCCGCGACGAGCGCGAGCCGCTCGACCTCGATCTGCCGGAACGCAAGCTCATGCTCACGCTTGCCGGCACGGTCGACCGCGTCGTCACCGCCGAACGCCTCGATGCCCACCGCCTGATCGAGGAATTCATGATCCTCGCCAATGTCGCGGCAGCCGAAACGCTGGAGAAGGCGAAGGTGCCGCTGATCTATCGCGTGCACGACGAGCCGGGACCGGAAAAAATCCATGCCCTGCATGAATTCCTCAAGACGCTGGATATTTCCTTCGCCAAAGGCGGCGCGTTGCGTGCCCGCATCTTCAACGGAGTGCTCGCGCGCGTCAAAGGCACCGACGCCGAGCCATTGGTGAACGAACTGGTGCTGCGCACTCAGGCGCAAGCCGAATACGCAGCGGAGAATTACGGGCATTTCGGCCTCAATCTCCGCCGCTACGCGCATTTCACCTCGCCGATCCGCCGCTATGCCGATCTCATCGTGCATCGCGGACTGATCCGCGCCCTGAAAGCCGGCGATGACGGGCTGCCGCAGACGGAGGACGTCGTCACCTTGGGCGAGATCGCCGCGCGCATTTCCGCCGCCGAGCGCCGCGCCATGAAAGCCGAGCGCGAGACCACCGACCGGCTCATCGCGCATTTCCTCGTCGACCGCGTCGGCGCGGAATTCCAGGGCCGTATCAGCGGCGTTACCCGGGCGGGACTTTTCGTCAAGCTCAACGACACCGGCGCCGACGGCCTGATCCCCGCGCGCACGCTCGGCAACGAGTATTTCCGCTACGACGAGCGCGCCCATGCCCTGATCGGCAATCGCAGCGGGGAAACCCATCGGCTCGGGGATCCGGTCACTGTGAAGCTCGTCGAAGCGGCGCCCGTCGCGGGCGCGTTGCGCTTTGAGCTGCTCTCCGAGGGCAAGCTCGCGGCCGGCAGGCGCCAACGTCCGCGCACCGAGGTTCCAGATCGTCCGGCGAAGCGCCGCGGGCGCAAACGTTCACGATCATGAACGACCAACTCACGCGCCTCACCGCCCAGGGCAAGGGCGAACTGCCCAACGTGCGTCCGAAGGACGCCGCCTCGCTTATCATCATCGACCGCTCCGGACCGGAAGCGAAGGTGCTGCTCGGCCGCCGTCATGAAGCTCATAAATTCATGCCGGGAAAATTTGTCTTCCCCGGTGGCCGCGTCGAATCCTTGGACCGGCTGATGCCGGCGGCAAGCGAACTCGATGCACGTACCGAGGCGCGGCTGCTGGCGCGCAGCGGCCGGCCGAGTTCGGGAAAAGCGCGCGCCTTCGCGCTCGCCGCGGTCCGCGAAACTTTCGAAGAGACCGGACTGATGTTGGGCGCCAAACGCGACGACGCGCCAAAGAGTCCCGGCGGACTGTGGACTGCCTTTGCGCAGGCCCGCGTGTACCCAGAGCTCGCGGCCCTGCATTTCGTCGCCCGGGCGATCACGCCGCCGGGACGGCCCAAACGTTTCGACACACGCTTTTTCGCCGTCGATGCGGAAGCGATTGCTCATCGCGCCGACGGTGTCATCGGGCCCGACGCGGAACTGGTCGAGTTGGTGTGGATTCCGATCGCGGAAACCAAGCGGCTCGGCCTGCTCGCCATCACTACGGTGGTGCTGGAGGAACTCGAAGCCCGCGTCGTCGCCGGCATGAGCCACGATCTTCCAGTGCCTTTCTACCGGATGCTTAACGGCCGCTTCGTGCGAGAAATGCTTTAGGGCTGCTTTGCTCTATCGAACCGTTAAATCCATCGTTTCGTAATACAGCCCTTGGTTTAATCTTCGACTGCAATTATACTAATGCCGTGCGCATCTCGGATCACTGCCGGTTTGGTCAAAAGGATGAGCGCGGTTAAATCAATCGTCGTCAATTATGGAATCCTCTTATTGGCTGGAGGTGTTGGCTATTTTTTTGCCGGCCAGTTGGGGTGCGCTCTAGGCGTTACGCTTGGTATTGTTGTTCAGGCTAGTTGGCGGCGCTTCAGGAACAGGCTTGTGTATCATGAAGAGTATGAAAGGGTTAAATCGCATTATCTCGAAACCGCCCTTTCGACCGAAATGCCGCCGCGCCCTTCGGTAGCGCTGGTTTCGGCCCTCCTAGCCTTTGCAATTCTTTTTCCGTGTTACGCCATCGTTATATCGTTGGTCCATGACAGCAACACCGCCGTAGATTGGATGAAAAGTATCCATCCTGCTGTCGATTTGCTTGTCCCCTTCATTCCTGCTCTTCGAGACATGCCGCTAGATCTCGTCAATACAGGCCATGCCGATTGGGCGCCCGTCGTGCAGCACGTGCTGTTTGTTGGCTGGGCTTTTTCAGCTCCACTGGCGGTATGGACCATGCTCGATGTATTTGTCCTCCATAGACACGCTTGGAACCGCGCTGTCTTTCTAAACAGTCGTTCTGAAATCATGAAAAAATTTTTGCTGCCAGGAGCCGCCTTGATAGCGGTGCTGATGCTCTTTCTGTTTGTTGGATGGTGGCCAACTCCGTCGGGCCAAGGCTCCCTGGGGGGACTAGGGATGTTTCAGTCACCCCTACTGGCCTTTTTGTTTGTTGGCACGATGCTGTTCTTCCTTAGCCTAGTTATGGCCGGAAACGCACTCCTGCAGCGGTCATTTTTCGGTGATTATGATGCCGGAAATCAACCGTTTGACGCCGCCGCACGTGAAATGTTTGAACTAACGCTTCGTCGAAAGGGCATAAGTCCGAAAGAGGAATAGACCATCCGAAGAATACGGGCGAACAGCTTGGCGGCAAAACGACCGCTTCGTGGGGAAATGCTTTAGAGGCGGTCGTTTTGCGGCGGTTTCCTTGACATTCCGCGCCTGATCGCTAGGTTCCGCGCCAACGGCAGCGGGGCCCGACCCGCTCCTCCCAAATCGAGGTTTGCTATGGCCAAAGTTGCATCGATCAAAATCAAGCTCGTGTCCAGCGCCGACACCGGCTTCTATTACGTCACCAAAAAGAACTCGCGCACCATGACAGACAAATTGGTGAAGAAGAAATACGATCCGGTCGCCAAGAAACACGTCGAGTTTCGCGAATCCAAGATCAAGTAAGATTAGCTCTTCTCGTTGCCCAAAGGCGCCGCAAGGCGCCTTTCGCGTTTTACGGCTCGATAACCCTGGTACTAACGACTACGATGAATTAGCTCCATCGTCGAACCGCGCGTGACACCAATGTCCAAGCCGAAAATCCTGATATTCGCGCCGCGCGAGGAGCCGGCTTCGGTCATTGCCGCGCTGGAAGGCGCCGGCTGCGAGCTGAGCTTCGGGGAGCGGGCCTGGCAAATGCCGCGGGGCTCCTATGAAGACGCCTTCTTCGCCGCCGCGCGCGATACCGTGGCGCTCATGGGCACATCGATCCGTCACACGCCCGTCAGCCGCAGGATCATGCAGGGATCGCAGCGGCTGCGCATCGTTGCCAAGTACACGGTCGGCGTCGATGACGTTGATGTGGAGGCGGCAACGGAGCTTGGCATCATGGTCTGCCATGCGCCAACGGAGTCCAACTGTTTCGCCGTGGCGGAAACCACGGTGACGCTGATGCTGGCGATTTTGAAAAAGGTCCGCGAGCGCGACGCGGATGTCCGTGCCGGTAAATGGCGCGAGCCGCACCACGCGACCACCTATATCAGCAGCCGCCTGTCCGACGACTATCCGGGCATCACACTCGGCATCGTCGGCTTGGGCCGCATCGGCAGCCGTGTCGCGCAGCTATTAGCACCGTGGCGCATCCGCATTCTGGCCTATGACCCTTATATCGACTCGGCCCGCTTCCTTCTCGCCGGGGCGAAGAGCGTGGATTACGACACGCTGCTGCGCGAATCCGACGTGGTGTCGTTCCATGTCGTTCTGACCAAGGAAACCCGTTACATGCTGGCCGAGCGCGAACTTGCGCTGATGAAGCCCAATGCCATCGTCATCAATACCGCTCGCGGCAAAGTCGTCGACGAGTCAGCGCTGGCGCGGGCTCTCGCCGCCGATCGCGTCGCCGCGGCCGCAATCGATGCCTTCGAGGAAGAGCCGCTGCCTATCGACTCTCCTCTGCGTGCGCTTGGCGACAAGGTGCTGCTGTCGCCGCACTCTGCCGGCTTCAACGGCGGCGGCGAGCTTCGGCCCGGAGTTGCTTGGGCGGCGCGGTCGGTGCTCACCGCATTGAAGGGGAATGTGCCGGACAACGTTTATAATAAGAATGTCATCCCACGCTGGAAGGAACGCTTCGGCGGCGCCAGCGTGCAGGAATAATCCCCTTACCGTCTCCCAGCAGAACGATATAATTGCCTTTCGTCAGCGCTGAATGTGAGGAACACGATGAGCTATAGAGGGATGATTGCGGAACTTGTGAAATTTCGCGGCCACCAGGGCGACATGGGGGAAGCGTATTACGCGCGTCCCTCCGGCAGCGGGCCGTTTCCCAGTGTGCTTTTAATTCACCACCTCCCCGGCTGGGACGAATGGATCATCGAGGCAACGCGTAAGCTTGCCCATCATGGCTTCGCCACCATCAGCCCCCATCTGTATTTCCGCGAAGGCCCGGGCGATCCGGACGACGTCGGCGCGCGCGTGCGCGCAGCGGGCGGCGTCGCCGACGAACAGGTGGTAGGCGATGCCGCCGGGGCTTTGGCGTTCTTGCGTGCGCAGCCTCATGCCAGCGGCAAGGTAGGGATTATCGGATTTTGCTCAGGTGGCCGCCATGCCTATCTCGCTGCTTGCACCATCCCCGGTTTCGATGCGCTGGTGGATTGCTGGGGCGGCAATGTCATCGTCGACGATCCCGCGCAACTTAACGCGAAGCGCCCGGTCGCGCCGATCGATCTGACCGAAAAGCTACGCTGCCCGATCCTCGGGATTTTCGGCAACAACGATAAGAATCCATCGCCGGATCAGGTGAACCGCACCGAAGAGGTGTTGAAGAAGCTGGGCAAGAACTACGAATTCCACCGCTACGACGGCGTCGGTCACGCTTTCTTCAACACCGCCCGCCCTGGCTTCGGGCCGGAGCAGGCCGCGGACGGATGGCAAAAAGTTTTGGCCTTTTACAACAAACATCTTTCCGCTTAGACGCACGGGAGCTCAGCATGTGTTCATACATCGTGGAAAAGGCCGCCGTGTTCGGCAGTGCCAAAGGACCGGCCGGATGGATGCGGATTGACACGGCCAACGTTTATTTTGATCACCCCTACCATGCGCCGCTCGATCACGCCTTGAGTATCGATTTCATCAGCGAGGCGGACGGCGCGCGCGAGCGCGTTGCCGTGGAACTGAGCGCCGCCTCGGCGCGTGCGCTCATCGAAAAAATCGAGGCCGCTTTGGCGAGCGGCGAAGCGGCGCACGCTTAGTCGTTGGAACCTTGGCCCTGCCATGCCGGTTAGCCCCACCGGGCCGCATCCGCTATTTGCAGGAGTATCCCATGCAGATCCAAGGCAAGAAAATCGCCATTCTCGCCACCCACGGCTTTGAGCAATCCGAGTTGGAAGTCCCGCGCGACAAGCTCAAGGAAGCTGGCGCCACGGTACATGTCGTCTCGCCGGAAAAGGGTGAGATCAAAGGCTGGCAGGTGAAGGACTGGGGCCGGCCGGTGAAGGTCGACCGCAGCCTCGATGAGGTTTCCGCAAACGACTATGACGCCTTGGTGCTGCCGGGCGGTCAGATCAATCCGGATTTGCTGCGCATCAATGATAAGGCGCTGAAACTCATCCGCGACTTCTACGAGCAGAAGAAGATCGTCGCGGCCGTGTGCCATGCCCCTTGGCTGCTGATCGAAACCGGCATCATCAAGGGCCGCAAATGCACCTCCTATAAATCCATCAAGACCGACGTGATCAATGCCGGCGGCAAGTGGGAGGATTCCACGGTGGTAACCGATCAGGGGATCATCACCTCGCGCAATCCCGGCGACCTTGACGCCTTTTCCGCCAAGATCATCGAAGAGGTCGCCGAAGGCCGCCACGCCCAACGAAGCGCAGCCTAGCAACCGCCCGGACGCAGCGGGCGGGCCGCCGCTACCGATTCGCTTAACGTGACGTTAACTAGCCATGCGTTTTCAGCTTGGCTGCGGCGCAGCATTTTTGATGGTGCGGCGCACTAAACCAGTTATATTCGCCCCTAAATCGAAGCCGGAAGCGTAAATCGTTCAGATTCGACGAAAATCGCGTACGGTATGAGAAAAGGGGATCGAATATGCTGATATACGTTATTCGTTTTTTGCGGGCCTGGAGGCGCTGCAGCCATACGCTCCAGCAACTTTCGCTTCTCAGCGACCGTGAACTGGCGGACGCCGGGATTACTCGCGAGGACATCCCACGGGTGGCGTGGGAACGCTCTGAGCGTTAATCCGGCGAAATCTAGGACGAGAAACGCCCGCACCAGCGGGCGTTTTCGTTTTAGAGCCCGCTGATCCCGGCTTTTATTGCGGCCCGGCACTGCAATAGCCTACCTATGCGCCATGACACCCATACACATCATTGGCGGCGGGCTGGCGGGCTCTGAGGCGGCTTGGCAAGCAGCTAGTCGAGACGTTCAGGTGCATCTCCACGAGATGCGACCCACGGTCATGACGGCCGTGCACAAGACCGAAAGCTTGGCCGAATTGGTCTGCTCGAATTCCTTCCGTTCCGACGACAAGGAAAATTCGGCCATTGGCCTGCTGCATGAGGAGATGCGCCGTCTCGGCTCGCTGGTGATGCGCGTGGCGGATGCCAATCAGGTTCCCGCCGGCGGGGCGCTCGCGGTCGATCGCGACGGATTTTCCGCGGCCATCACCCACGCCATCGAAAGCCATCCGTTGATAGAAGTCCATCGCGAGGAAGTCTCGGGCCTGCCGCCCGACGCGTGGGACAATGTTATTATCTCGACCGGCCCCCTCACCTCACCCGCTTTGGCGGAGGCGATCCGCGCACTGACCGGCGAAGATGCGCTGGCTTTCTTCGATGCCATCGCGCCCATCGTGCATCGCGAGTCCATCGACCTTTCGGTCGCTTGGTTCCAGTCGCGTTACGACAAGGCCGGCCCCGGCGGCTCGGGGGCGGATTACATCAACTGCCCGATGACGCGCGCGCAATACGGGGCCTTCGTCGCCGCGTTGCTCGCGGGCGACAAGACCAGCTTCCATGAATGGGAAACATCGACGCCCTATTTCGATGGCTGCCTGCCCATCGAGATCATGGCCGAGCGCGGAGTGGAGACCTTGCGCCATGGGCCGATGAAACCGTTTGGCCTCACCAATCCGCATCAGCCGCAGGAAAAGGCCTATGCGGTGGTGCAGCTTCGGCAGGACAACAAGCTCGGCACCTTGTTCAACATGGTCGGCTTCCAGACCAAATTGAAGCACGGCGAACAGACGCAGATTTTCCGCAGCATTCCCGGTCTGGAAAATGCCGAATTCGCCCGCCTCGGCGGACTGCATCGCAACACCTTTCTCAACTCGCCAAAACTGCTGGATGGCACGCTGCGGCTGAAGGCGATGCCGAGACTGCGTTTTGCCGGCCAGATCACCGGCTGCGAAGGCTATGTGGAGTCGGCGGCGATCGGGCTTCTGGCCGGACGTTTCGCCGCCGCCGAATGCCTGGGCGAAATCCTTACGCCGCCGCCGCCGACCACCGCCCATGGCGCGCTGTTTGGCCATATCACCGGCGGCCACGTGGAAACCATCGATGCCGGCCCTGGGTCATTTCAGCCGATGAATGTCAATTTCGGTCTGTTCCCGCCGATTGGCGGATCAGCGCAGCAACCCGAGGGACCGCAAGTTCGCGGCGCGGAAAAGGCGCTGCGGAAACGGGCGCTTTGCGCACGCGCTCTCGCCGATCTCGACCGCTGGGCGGCCGGCGACTTGCACATGGCCGCGGCGGAATAGGCATGCAGCCGAGCGAAATATCCGATCGCTGGCGCAGCGGCGTCGTACTGAAGCGCGACGTGTTCTCGACCGTCGAACGCGGCCGCTTTCGCGCACCGGAAGGGGAGGTCGATGCCGTGTTGCGCCACATCGATGAAGTGCCGTGGTGGACGTGGCCGATCGCGCGGCATTTGTTCAATCGCGAGAGCCGTGCGCTGCAGCGCGCTGGACCGCTGCGGATCGCGCCGCCCTTGCTGTTTGCCGGCCGCTACGAACTGGTCCGAGGCTGGATTGATGGGGTCGCGCTTCACATTGCAAAGCCCTATGGCGACCGCCCGTATTTCCGCTCCGCCAAGGCCGTGCTGCGGCGGCTGCACCGCGCCGGCATCTGCCACAACGATCTCGCCAAGGAGCAAAATTGGCTGCGCGGCGCCGATGGCCGCGCCTATCTGACCGACTTCCAGCTTGCCGCGCATTTTTCCCGGCGTGGACGGCTGTTTCGGATTGCCCGCTATGAGGACCTGCGGCACCTGCTCAAGCACAAGCGGCGCTACCTGCCCGACGCGATCACGCCCGCCGAAAAACGCGTGCTTGCGCGCAAAAGCTGGCTCACGCGTATTTGGATGGCGACCGGCAAAAAAGTTTATCAAGGCGTGACGCGGGGGCTGTTCGGTTTCATCGATCGCGAGGGCGGCGGCGCGCGGCTGGTCCACGACGCGCCGTTGATAGCATCGCGCCTGCGTGAGCATGCGGCGGTGCGCGATGTGGCGATTGTCGCTTTTCCCGACCGCCGCGCCGGAACCGGGCTCTATGCTTTTGTTGAGGCCGATCAGAAATTAACCGAGCGGGAATTGCGGGAGTTTGTCGGCGCCAAGTTCAGCCAAACAGCCGTGCCGGAGCATCTTCAGCTGATCGCAACGCTGCCACGCAATGCGGTCGGGGAGGTGCGCAGCGAAATCCTGCAGCTCATCGCCATGAATCAGGTCGATCTCATCGATGGATTGATCGCTAGCGATACCGAGCGCGCGGTCATCGCACAGATCGTGGCTCAGCGGCGAAACCTGCGAGATCGCTTCGCCTTTTAGCGCCCGATCGTGGATGGCCACCGCGCCGCCCGCCACAAAATCCATTGCCGCCGCCATTGCGGAATTTCAGTGATCGAAAAGGGGCCGTAGTCCCCCCGATCCATGCGCGCGAGCAGCGGACGAATGAGCGCGAGTGGGAGGAACGCCGGCAGGATCGCCGCGGGAGCCGTGGCGATCAAATCGCGCGCAGCCGTGAGGTGCCGTCGTGCGTGCGAACGCATCTCCGCAAGCGCGGCACGCAATTCCGCCGTCGCCTGTCCTGCAAAAATATCCTCAGTCCGCGCCTTGTGACGCTCGACAACTTCGACCGGTACATAAAGCTGCCGGCGCGCCGCATGCCGAGGAAAGGTCCGGAGCAATCCCGCGATTGCATAGGCAATGCCAGCGTGGAGGCTTACGTCACTGTTTGGCTCATCGACCGCGCTGTTGAGAATCCGCGCGGCGAGCGCAAACAAGACCGACGAGGTTTTAGTGGCATAGGCTTCCAGGTCGGCGAGCGTTTGCAACGGATCGTCGTAGAGGTCGAAGATGCGCGCGTCGACCAGATCGGCGAGCGGCTGGATAGGCAGCTCATGCCGTTTCATCGTATCCAGCAGCGCGGCGGCGACTGGATTCGCCAGTGCTTCCCCGCCGCGCTCGCCGCTCAGCACCTCGCTCCACCATTGCAGCCGCACTTCGCCGGGAAGCGGCTCGCGGGCAAGCTCGCGCACGCGCGAGACCTCGCAGTTGAAGGCATAGAGGGCGAAAAGCGAATCGCGGTGTTTGGCCGGAGCAAAGAGTGTGGTGAAGAAAAGGTCCTTGTCCGCTTCGCGCACAATCTGTTGGCAATGACTGTAAGCGTCGCGCATGGCCGACCTTAGCGCATCGGCCCGGTCCGCGTACCCTCATCAGCAGCTCAGGGCTCGTCCTTACCTTTGGAACTCTCTCGTCCCAGGCCGACGCCGAGATAGATCAGAATGGGCGAGGCGATAAAGACCGAGGTATAGGTGCCGACGAGCACGACGCCGAACATCATGGTCGCCGTAAAGCTGTGAATGGCCTGGCCGCCGAAGACGAACAACGACAGAAGCGCAAGAAAGACAGTCACGTGAGTGATGACCGAACGGGACAAAGTTGAATTTACCGACGCATTCAGCAGGTCGGGCATCGGAAGCCGCTTGAAACGGCGCAGCATTTCCCGAATACGATCATAAATGACCACCGTGTCGTTGAGCGAATAGCCAAGGATGGTCAGCAGCGCCGCGATGCTGGTCAGATCGAAATCGATCTGGGTGATCGACATGAAACCGATGGTCAGGACGATATCGTGCACGTTGGCGATCATGGCGCCGAGCGCGAATTGCCATTCGAAGCGGAACCAAAGATAGACAAGGATCGACAGGATCGCGAGCATCAGCCCGATGGTGCCATAGGACAAAAGCTCGTTGGATACCCGCGGTCCCACGACCTCCACGCGACGGTAATCCACATCGCTGCCTAACGCTTGTCGCACTTTGGCGACTGCCGCCTGCTGCGCACCTTCGCCTCCCGGCTGCTGGGAAATACGGATCAGCACGTCCTGCGGCGAGCCGAATTGCTGTAGCTGAAACTCTCCGAGCCCAAGCTCGCCGAGCGACGCGCGCATCTTTGCGAGATCGGCCGGTCCCGACTTGGTTTGAATCTCTATCAGAGTGCCGCCTTTGAAATCGATGCCGAAATTCAGGCCGTGAAAGAAGTAAAGCGAGATCGCGATGATCGACAGCAAGGCGGAAATCGGAAAACTCACGCGCCGCAAGCGCATGAAATCGAATTTGGTGTCGTCCGGTACGATGCGAAGGAGGCGCACTGTGGTCTTTCTCAGGACAGAAGTATTCGAGGACTAGATCGGCACGCGTTGCGGGCGTTTCCACCATACCCAATAGGAAACGATCAACCGGGTCAGCGTGAAGGCGGTGAATACCGTGGTGATGATGCCGATGCCGAGCGTCACAGCGAAGCCGCGGACCGGCCCGGTGCCAATGTAGAACAGCACCGCCGCGGCGATAAACGTCGTGATATTGGAATCTAGGATGGTCGCCAGCGCGCGGGTGAAGCCGGCGTCGATGGCATTGATGGGCGAGCGCCCTCCCCGCACTTCCTCGCGGATACGTTCGTAGATCAACACGTTGCTGTCGACCGCGATGCCGACGGTAAGAACGATGCCGGCGATTCCGGGCAGTGTCAGTGTCGCATTCAGTAGCGACAGTACGCCGAAAATCATCGCCACATTGATCGCCACGGCAATATTGGCGAACAAGCCGAAGAGACCGTAAGTGACCAGCATGAAGACAATGACCAGCAGCGAGCCGACGTAAGACGCGAGCTTGCCCTTCTCGATCGAATCCTGTCCCAGGCCGGGCCCGACGGTGCGTTCCTCGATGATGGTCAGCGGCGCGGGTAGCGCGCCTGCGCGCAGGAGGATCGATAAATCGTTCGCCTCTTGGACGGTGAAGCCGCCGGAAATCTGGCCGCTGCCGCCGAGAATCGGCTCGCGAATGACCGGCGCCGAGATCACCTGGTTGTCGAGCACGATGGCGAATGGCTTGCCGACATTCTCCTGGGTTATCTGCGCGAAGCGCCGCGCCCCGTTGGTGTTGAAGCGGAAGCTGACGATCGGCTCGCTGGTCTGCTGGCTGAAGCCGGGTTGAGCATCGGTCAGGTCAGCGCCGGAAACCACGACCTGTTTCTTGATCAAATACGGCTCGTGCTGCTTAGTGCCGTAGAGAATCTCGTCATCAGGCGGCACGCCGCTTTGCTGCGCCTGCTCCGCCGTCATGTTCATGTCGACCAGGCGGAAATCGAGCTTAGCGGTCTTTCCCAAAAGTTCCTTCAAACGTGTGGGATCTTGCAGTCCCGGAACCTGAACCAGAATACGATCGATCCCTTGTCTTTGGATCAGCGGCTCGACGGTTCCCAACTCGTTGACGCGGCGTTCAATAATCTGGATCGATTGCTCCACCGCTTGGCGGACGCGTTCGACAATGGCGGGCTCGGTCGGAATAAGGCGAATGAGCCCGCCGCCTGCGTCATTAATTTCCAAACTACGTTGACCGGTCGTCGCCAGAATGCCGGTCAGCGGTTGCGATAATTCTCGCAGCTTGGCCAACGCCTGTTGCTGATCTGTACCTTCGCGCAGGCGAACCTCGGCGGCGTTTCCCCGCACGGCAAGCCCGGTATAGCCAATCCGCGCTTCACGCAGCACCCGGCGTATATCGTCGAGGAGAGCTTGCCCCATGTCCTTGCGCACCGCGGCGGTATCGACCTCCAGCAGAATGTGCGAGCCGCCTTGCAGATCGAGACCAAGCACAAGGTGACGCTGCGCCCATTTCGGCCAGCTCTTGACGGTCTCTTCCGGCACAAAGTTCGGCGCCGCGCACAGGCAAATAAGAAATGCCGTGAGCATGATCGCCGCCGCTTTTAACCGGGTGAAATGAAGCATGAATGTCGACCGTTTGGATGCCTGTGACGTGGTCGCGCGGACGATTTAGCCCGCGGCGCCGTCTTCCTTCACCGGCTCGCCCTTGGCGCGCACGTCGGTCACCATCTGCCGTATCTGACGCACCCGGACGCCGTCGGCGATCTCCACCTCGATCTGGTCATCGTCGATCACCTTGGTGACCTTGCCCATCAGGCCACCGGAGGTGACCACGGAGTCGCCGCGGCGCACGTTCTTGACCATTTCCTGATGCTGCTTCGCCCGCTTCTGCTGCGGGCGCAGGATCAGAAAATACATGATGACGAAAATCAGGATGAATGGCAGCAACGAGGTAAGCATGCTGCCGTCGCCAAGACCGCCAAAGGGAGAACCTTGCGCGAATGCGGACGAAATGAACATCAACGATTCCTCGGCTTGGGAGACAGATAAGGCGAAATCGCGCGGACTATAACGGCCGCGGCCTCAATTGCAACGCCGCGCCGCGTTGCAATATGGCCGTTTATGGGCTTTCTCGCCGTCAGCGTCTTGCGAGGCCGCAATAGGCTCGCTAAGGGGAACGCTTCCCGGAAGCCCCATGCCCAAGAACACATCCAAATCAACCAAGACGAAGCATAAGACGCCGGCTAAGAATCGCGCCGAACCAGCAGCGGACGCGGCTTTCAACGCGGACACGCTGGCGCGCATCGCCGATGCGCTGGATCGTCTGGCGCCGCCTGCGCGGGCCGTGCCCAACTTCTCCGCCGCCGGCGCCTTTGTTTGGCATCCGGAAGGGCGTCGACTAGCGCCGGTCGAGCGCGTCAACCGCGTCGACATGTCACTGCTCAAAGGCATCGACCGGGTGCGCGATCTGCTGATCGAGAATACCGAACGCTTCGCTCGCGGACTGCCGGCCAACAATGCGCTGCTCTGGGGCGCGCGCGGCATGGGCAAGTCGTCGCTGGTGAAGGCGGCGCATGCGGCGGTAAGCGCATCAGCAACGGGCGAGCTCAAGCTCGTGGAAATCCATCGCGAGGATATCGAGAGCCTGCCCGAACTGATGGCGTTGCTGCGCGGCGCGCCGGCGCGCTTTATCGTGTTTTGCGACGATCTCTCCTTCGAGGCCGAGGATACATCCTACAAGTCGCTCAAAGCTGTGCTCGAAGGCGGCATCGAAGGCCGGCCGGACAACGTGATCCTTTACGCGACATCCAACCGCCGGCATCTGATGGCGCGCGAGATGGTGGAGAACGAACGCGCCAGCGCCATCAATCCCGGCGAAGCCGTGGAAGAAAAGGTTTCGCTATCCGATCGCTTCGGGCTGTGGCTTGGATTTCATCGCTGCAGTCAGGAGGAATTTCTGGCGATGGTAGAAGGTTACGTGGCGCATTACCGCATTCCCTTCACCGGCGCGCAGTTAACCCGCGAGGCGCTCGAATGGGCCACCACGCGCGGCGCGCGCTCCGGCCGGGTGGCGTGGCAATACGTTCAGGATCTGGCGGGGCGGCTCGGCGTGCGCCTCGACGAGAAGGCGGCGGTCACGCGCCGGTGAGATATTGCGTCGGATCGACGGGCGCCGATCCTTTGCGGATCTCGAAGTGCAGTTGCGGCGAGGTCACGGTCCCGGTCTGACCCGAGCGCGCAATGACCTGTCCCCGCTTGATAGTATCCCCCCGCTTCACCAGTACCTCGCTGGCATGAGCGTAGGCGGTGACGTAGCCGTTGGGATGACGAACCAGCACTAGGTTGCCATATCCCTTCAACTCGTTCCCGGCATAAGCGACGACACCATCCTCGGCGGCCTTGACCGGTGTGCCTTCTGGCACTGCGAGATTGATGCCGTCATTTTGCTGGCCGTTGGTCTTGGGACCAAAGCCCGCAATAATCCTGCCGCGTACCGGCCAGCGGAACCCGGGCGACGAGGCGTCGGCGGTTTTGGTGCCGCTGTCCACGTCCGGAGCCTGGGTCACCGGCGTCAGCGCGCGCGCGGTCTGAGTGGGTTCCACCGCCGCCAGTTTTTGCGGCGCCGCCGGAGGCGCCTTGGGCTGCGCCAGCGCCTGTACCGGCTCTGGCTTAGCCGCGGCGGCAGCTTGCGCGGGAGCGGCGAGACGGCCCGGAATGATCAGCCGGTCACCCATTTTGACTTGCGCATACGGCTGTATGCGATTGGCCTTCGCCATATCCACGAGCGGGACATGGTAGCGATGCGCGATTTTGCTGAGCGACTCGCCGGGCTCGACGATATGGGTCGTCGCCGCTGTCGCTTTGGTTGCTGCTGGAGCCGCCGCGGCCGTACGTGGTGCAGTTGTACCCGGTGTGGCGCGCGGAATGACCAGACGCTGGCCGGCGCGAATACCGGCAGGTGAGACGATAGCGTTCGCCTGTTTGATGGCGGCAACCGGCACGCCGTAGCGTCGTGAAATGATATCGAGCGTGTCACCCTTCGCCACGGTGATCGCAGTGCCTCCGTTCCAATCCCAGTTGCGCGGCTGCGCCGTTGCTACGGAACCGGTGACGTCCGGGGTCTTTGGAGCCGGATGGTACGAGGCAGATGGCCGCGTGGGCGGCGGCGGCAACGGAGCGGCGGCTTGGTGCGCCTGCGGCAGCGGCTGGCTTTCAACGCGCGCAACCGGCGCGGAGGAACGGACTGAGCCGGTCACCTCGCTAGTGGCGGGAGCGCTGTTGGAGGCGAAGGGATTGGAGAAAGGTGTGTTGAAGCGGCTGATGTCGGAACTACACCCGGCGGCGCTAAATCCGATCAGCGTCAGGGCAGCCACACGCGGCCACGAATACGAGCGAGACAACGCGACAACGGTGGGCATGGGCTACTCACTCAGACGCAGTACAAAGACGTGAGCGAGTTAATACTCATGGAGTAAACTAGACGTTAAGCAGGCAACGATGCCTCAACCTTAACCAAATCGCGCCGGAAAGCTTACAATTCGCGGGCTTGACCCGGTAACAACGGCACGAAACGCACGGCGATCAGCTTCTCGCGTTCAATGTCTTTGCCGGTCTTGGTTAATTTTGTGATGAATTGCGCCTCCGCGTGCGGACCGACCGGCATCACCATCACTCCCCCCTCGGCAAGCTGATCGATCAACGGCTCCGGGACCGCTTCCGCCGCCGCGGTGACCATGATCCGGTCATAGGGGGCGCCGCTGGGAACGCCGGCGAAACCGTCGCCGACCACGACCTCGACATTGGCAAAGCCGAGCGTCTGCAACCGAATTCGCGCCGTCTCGGCCAGCGTGCGGTAGCGCTCGATTGTCACCACGTCCGCCGCCAGGCGCGACAGCACAGCCGCCTGGTAACCCGATCCGGTGCCGACTTCGAGAACGCGGTGGTGCGGGCGGACCCCGAGCTGCTCGCTCATATAGGCGACGACATAGGGCTGGCTGATAGTCTGGCCGCAGGCGATAGGCAGCGCGTGGTCGGCATAAGCAGTCTCTAGATGCCCGCGCTCCACGAAATGCTCGCGCGGCACCTCGTCCATGGCGCGCAAAACCGCTTGGTCGCTGATCCCGCGCCGGCGGAGATTCAGCAGGAATTCCATGCGGCCGACGCGATCTTGATCCTGCGTTCCGGCCACGCGCGCGCTCCTTCGCTAACTCGGCTGCCCGACATATTTAAGCCGGTTTGGGCCTTCGCTCCAAGCGCGCAGGACTTTCCGGAAAGGGCCAGAGCCCGCTAAACTTCGTCCGGCGCAACGGAACCAAACTCGCCAAAACAGGTTGAAATCCGGGGGACTCATTCTTGACTTATCCGTCACCATCCAGCCAAGACCACGAGGGACGCACGCCCGCGCTGGTAGTGCCTTGCACGATGGCCGGACCAGCCAGAGGATATTACCGATGCCGACCAATGCTCCGCTTGTGAACCTGGCGGGCAGGACATTTAACTGTCCCTGCCATGCGTGCGCTTTCTTTCATTCCCGCGACGAGGAATTCGAAGTCTATCTGCCGTTCGCCAAAGAGGGATTTCTTGCCGGCGATAAATTGGTCCAGCTTTCGCATGAATCCCACCGTAGCGACGGCAAGCGCCGTTTGCAGGAATTTGGAATTGACGTCGACACCGCCAAGGATAAGCAGATCGATACGCGCCGCTGGGAGGAGGCTTATCTACGCGGCGGACGCTTCGATCAGGACGCCATGCTTGAATTAATCCAGGATGTGCTTCGCACCGGCCATGACGAAGGATTCCGCATGAGCAGGCTTTGGGCCAACATGGAGTGGGCTCTCGAAGATCTTCCGGGCGTGACCGACATCGTCGAATACGAATCCCGGCTGAACGAAGTCTTGCCCAAATATAACGACGTCGTGGTCTGCACCTACGATCTGTCGAAACACAGTGCCGCCGTGGTGATGGATATCTTGCGCACCCATCCGCATGTTATTGTCGGCGGAATTATGCAGGAAAATCCCTTCTATGTCCCGCCGGGAGAGTTTCTTAAAGAGCTCCGCAGCCGCGGCCAGCAGCACTAAATATTGCGGTAACCGCGTGCGTGGAGTCTGTGGTCACCCAGCATGAGTGAGCAATCAGCGGCGTCCGGAGAAGAAACGCTCCTTCGCCGGCGCATCCGCGACGTGGTCGCCTTATCCACCCTGCCCGCTATTTGGGGCAACGCCGATGCGCGGCAGATTGGCGAGAGAACCGCCGAGGCGCTGCTTGGCATGCTGCAGCTTGAGTTCGCCGCGGTCGTTCTGTCCGGCGGCCCCGCGATCGAAATCATCCGCCATCGCAGTGGGAGCGTCTCGGAGTGGGAGCGGTGGCTTGGCGATCTCCTGGCCTCCCGTTCCATGCCGCGCGCCGTCAAGGAAGTTTTTGAAAGCGCCTGTCCGGACGGTAGGGCACTTCATGTGTCCTGCGTGAGCATGGGCCTCGGCAAAGAAGGTACGCTGATCACCGCGTCGACAGCGCCGGATTATCCGACGGAGACGGAACGGCTGCTGCTCGACGTCGCCGCCAATCAGGCGGCGCTCGCGCTCCGCCGATGGCGCAGCGAAGAAGCGCTTCGGGAGAACAACCGGACTCTTGCCGTTCTCAATCGTACCGGCGCGGCCGTCGCCGCCCATATCGATCTGGAAAGCGTCGTGCAAACGGTAACCGAAGCAGCGACCGAATTGTCGGGCGCGCAATTCGGCGCGTTTTTCTACAACGTGCTCGACGAAAAGGGTGAGAGTTACACGCTTTACACCATCTCCGGCGTGCCGCGCGAAGCCTTTTCCAAATTTCCGATGCCGCGCAACACCGCTGTATTCAATCCAACTTTTCGCGGCGAGGGTATCATCCGCTCCGACGACATCCGCAAGGATGCGCGCTATGGGCAGAACCCGCCCTATAATGGAATGCCTGTGGGCCATCTGCCGGTGGTGAGCTATCTCGCGGTTCCGGTCGTCTCCCGTTCCGGCGAAGTATTAGGCGGCCTTTTTTTTGGCCATGAACGGCCCGGCATATTCTCCGAACGTACGGAACAGATCGTCGCCGGCATCGCCGCGCAAGCTGCCATCGCCATCGATAACGCCCGGTTATTCAAGGCGGCGCAGTCCGAGCTTGCCGAACGGCGGCGGGTGGAGAAACACCAGGAACTACTGCTGGCGGAGTTGAACCACCGGGTGAAGAACACCCTGGCCATCGTTTTGTCGATCGCGACGCAAACACTGCGGCACGCGGATACCGCCGACGTCTTCCGCGCTGGCTTTGAAGCCCGGATCATGGCGCTGGCGGAAGCGCATAATCTGCTAACCGATAGCAACTGGGAGGGGGCCTCGCTTCGCTCCATGATTGAGCGGGTTCTTACCCCCTATCGCGGCGATGGAGAGCCGCGATATATTTTGTCGGCACCTAAGGATATCCAGGTCGGGCCAAGGATGGCCGTTGCCCTGGTCATGGCATTCAACGAACTTGCGACAAATGCAGCGAAATACGGGGCACTTTCCGACGGAAAAGGCCAGGTTAACGTCAGTTGGTCAATTGGCGACCACGGCAACCCAGGCTATTTGCGGCTGAAGTGGGAAGAAACGGGCGGGCCGCTGGTGAGACCGCCCGAGCGTAAAGGTTTCGGTTCGCGGCTGATCCGGGGGCTTTCGGAGGATGAGGCCGGCAAGGTCCAAATGGAATTTGCTCCCGCTGGATTGATCTGTACATTTGATCTACCGTTACCGGCAGGAATGGCTTTATGAACGCTTCGGGGGAAAAGACCGCCAACGGTTCCGGCCGCCGCATTCTTGTGGTCGAAGACGAATTCCTGATCCGGATGCTGCTCGAAGACATGCTGACCGATCTCGGCTATGCGCTTGCCGGTGTCGCCGGCCGTATCGATGAAGCGATCGAAATAGCCAAGACCGTCGAATGCGACCTCGCCATTCTGGACGTCAATCTCGACGGCCAGGAGGTCTTTCCCGTAGCCGACCTTCTGTCGAAACGTGGAATGCCGTTCATTTTCGTGACCGGCTATGGCGGCCGCGGGCTGCCCGATCCCTATAGCAATCACCCGGTGCTGCAAAAGCCGTTTCAAATGGAAGAGCTGAACAGCACATTGGCGCGGCTGCTGCCGGCGCGCTAACAAATCTAGCGAAACACTTCCGCCAACCGTGCCTTGAACGGCTCGTCGGTCAAGTCGAGCCGCAACGGCGTCACCGAGATGCGGTTTTCCGCCAGCGCCGACATATCGCTGTCGCTGCGTATCTTCGGAGACTGCCGGCGTTTGAAAGCGATCCAGTAATAGGGATTGCCGCGCCCGTCCTTGCGCTCATCGATCCCTAGCATCTCCTGGTCGCGCTTGCCTTGCTTGGTGATGGCGATGCCCTTGACCTGGCCGGGCGGACAATCGGGAAAATTCACATTGATGAGGACATCGGGGGGAATGCCTTCCGCCAACACGCGGCGGATCAGGTCGGGTGCATAACGCAGCCCGGTTTCCCAATGCGGATTGGGCCGGTTCGCCGAATTATAAGCTTGCGACAGCGCCAGCGAGGGAATTCCGAGCACGGCGCCTTCCATGGCTCCGGCTACGGTGCCGGAATAGGTCACGTCGTCGGCGGCGTTGCGTCCGCGATTGACGCCGGAGAGCACCAGGTCGGGCGCGCCCTCGGTCATCAAATGGTGCGCGCCCATGATGACGCAGTCGGTCGGCGTGCCTTTGACCGCGAAGCGGCGCGGCCCGATCTTCCGCAGCCGCAAAGGATCGTTGATCGACAGCGAATGCGAAACGCCCGATTGATCGTTTTCCGGCGCCACCACCCAGACATCGTCGGACAGTGCGCGCGCGATCTGTTCGCAGATGTCGAGACCCTCGGCATGAATGCCGTCATCGTTGGTGACGAGGATACGCATTTGCTATTTGTCATTCCGGGACGGCGCACCGCGCCGGACCCGGAATCCAGAGAGAAAGAGAATGCTTTCGAAGTGCCTCTGGATTCCGGGTTCGCGGGCTCTGCCCGCGCCCCGGAATGACGAAGAAGTCCTCACGCCTCTTCCCCAACGCTCGTCATGCCGCCCATGTAAGGCCGCAGCGCATCGGGCACCGCGATCGAGCCATTCCCCTGCTGATAGGTTTCCATCACAGCGATCAGCGCGCGGCCAACGGCGACGCCGGAACCGTTGAGTGTATGCAGGTGGCGCGGGCTGCCGCCCTTGGGACGGAAGCGCGCATCCATGCGCCGCGCTTGGAACTCGCCGCAGACCGAGCAGGAGGAAATCTCTCGATACATCCCCTGCCCCGGCAGCCAGACTTCGATGTCATAGGTCTTCTGCGCGGCGAAGCCCATGTCGCCGGCGCACAGCGTCACCACGCGATAATGCAGGTCGAGCCGGCGCAAGACTTCTTCGGCGCAGGCGAGCATGCGCTCGTGCTCGTCTTTGCTTTTTTCCGGCGTGGTGATGGAGACCAGTTCGACCTTGGTGAACTGATGCTGGCGGATCATGCCGCGGGTGTCTTTTCCTGCCGCTCCCGCTTCGGCCCGGAAGCAAGGCGTGCAGGCGGTAAAGCGCAACGGCAATTCGGCTTCGTCGAGGATGGATTCGCGAACGAGATTGGTCATCGGCACTTCGGCGGTGGGGATGAGCCAGGACTCTTCCATAGATTCGATGTATTTCGCTACCTTATCTAGTACGTCGGCCAGGTTATTTATGGCGTTCTTGTCGTACGAATTCATTGTCTCTAGTTTGTCGGCCTGCGTCGTCAATACTTCAGCTAAAGCGTTACGCTCTTCAAGGCTCATCCCCCGTTTTGCAGAAAACTGATCTTCTTGAAATTTCGGTAACTGCGCTGTGCCAAACATTGCCTCGCCACGCACGAGAAGTGGGGGATTCACTTCGGTATAGCCATGCTCGGTCGTGTGCAGGTCGAGCATGAACTGCCCGAGCGCGCGCTCCATCCGCGCCAGCGCGCCTTTCAGCACGACGAAACGCGCGCCAGACATGCGCGCCGCCGCCTCGAAATCCATCAGGCCCAGCGCCTCGCCGATCT
>JAXDOR010000049.1:0-3224 GCA_034668825.1 Alphaproteobacteria bacterium
TGGGCCCGGGCTATCTCGTCGCCGTCGGCTACATGGACCCGGGCAATTGGGCCACCTCACTCGCGGGCGGTTCCAAGTTCGGCTACGCGCTGCTGACCATTGCGCTGCTTTCCAACCTGATGGCGATTCTGTTGCAGGCGCTATGCGCGCGGCTCGGCATCGCGTCGGGCCGCGATCTCGCCCAGGCCTGCCGGGACGCTTTTCCCCGCGCGGTATCCTGGCCATTGTGGGTTGTCACCGAGATCGCGATCTGCTCGACCGATCTCGCGGAGGTGATCGGCACCGCCATCGGGCTCAATTTGCTGTTCGGTGTTCCGCTGGAAATCGGCGTGCTCATCACCGCGCTCGACGTGTTTTTGATCCTATGGATGCAGAATCTCGGCTTCCGCTGGGTTGAGGCCTTCGTTGTGACGCTGCTTGGCGTCATCGCCATTTCCTTCGCCGTCCAGATCGCGATGGCCGATCCGGATTGGGGCGCGGTGATCCGCGGCTTTGCGCCGACCACCGACATCGTCACCAATCCTGAGATGCTCTATCTCGCGATCGGCATCATCGGGGCTACGGTGATGCCGCATAATCTCTATCTGCATTCCGGCATCGTTCAGACCCGGCGTTTCGGCGATACGGTTCCGGAAAAGCGCGAAGCGATCAAGTTCGCCACCATCGATTCCACCATCGCCTTGATGTTCGCGCTTACTATCAATGCCGCGATCCTGATATTGGCAGCCGCGACCTTCAACAAGACCGGACAGACCGACGTCTCGGAACTAGGCGAAGTCCACAAGCTGATCGCGCCGCTGCTCGGCTCCGCGATGGCGCCGACGCTGTTCGCCATTGCGCTGTTGTGCTGTGGGATGAACTCGACGGTGACGGCGACGCTCGCCGGTCAAATCGTGATGGAGGGCTTCATCGACATCCGCTTGCCGCCTTGGGCGCGGCGGTTGACGACGCGCGCCATCGCCATCGTGCCCGCCGCCGGCGTGACGATCTGGTACGGCGAGGCGGGCACAGCGAAGCTCTTGATCCTGAGCCAGGTGGTGCTGGGCCTCGCGCTGCCGTTTTCCATCGTGCCGCTGGTGATGTTCACCGCCGACCGTCGAAAGCTGGGCGAGCTTGTCGCGCCGCGCTGGGTGACGATGCTGGCCGCACTCACCGGCGTGGTGCTCATCGTGCTGAACATCAAGCTGTTGATCGACATGGCCACCGGATAGACTTGTTTCCTTGTAATTCAACTGCCCAAATATTGGTTGATGTTCGTCGACAGGGTGGCGATCAAAGCGACCTGGGCTTTGGTCTTTTCCTCTGGAGGCAGACCATCTGAAATTTTCAATGCCAAGCCGATATTCTGCGTGAACACCAGCTTACGGTGATAGTCGGCCATTTTTGCGACAGTTTGATTGTACAAATAGAAGAATACCGCGGAGATGAATTGCCCCAGTATCCCCGCGGCGGCGGATAAGGTGGCGGCGGCCGTGGCAGGACTCCCGATCGATGCGACCGCGCCGCCGTTGGTTGCCGCAGGGGTTGGGCTCATGCCGCCAAAATACATCAAGACAATTCCAATCAGGATCAATGTCAAGGATACCGCCGCGGCAAGGACCGTGATGGTGAAGCTCTTGTCGGCTTGGATGCGCGTTTGCAGATAATAGGCGTCGATATACTTGAAGTTGATCCTTACGAGGTTGGTGACGAAATCCTGCTCCAGCTCTCCTTGGAGCACCTCGGACGATTTATTTAAATGCTCCACCCGCTCTGAATTGAACATTGTCTTGCGAATGAGCAGCACCGGAAAATAAAAAATGGAGCCGTAGACGATGGCGATAAGTGCCGCAGAAAAAATGCTAATGCCGATTGCGCCACCGATACTGTAAACCTCATTTTTTTCGTTGAGGAGAGCGGCAACCATGATGGGTGCGAAAATGACGAACAGAACGCCAATGAGTATGCCGAAGGATTTCCACGAAAATTGCGGTGCGCGCACCATGGCGACGTTCATTGGTTTTTCGGAATCGCTCATTTATTTCCCCCAAGACGCGCGAGCGCGCTAATAGAGTGCGTCGATCAGTCCGTCCTCGTCCAGCCCGACGGCATCAGCCGTTCCTGCGGCAAGAACCTGCCTTTGTAATCCATCTTCCGCGATCCCTGAACCCAATAGCCGAGATAGACATACGCGAGCCCCATGCGCCTTGCGCGGGCGATGTGATCGAGGATCATGAAAGTGCCGAGTGAGCGGGCTTCCTCGTCCGGATCGAAGAACGAATAGACCATGGACAAGCCATCGCTCAGCACATCCACCAGAGCGACGGCCACAAGCTTACCCGCGCCGCGCCCGGTAATTCCGCTGTCGGGCCCCCGCTTGCGGTATTCGATGATCCGGGTCTGCACATGGCTGTCCTCGACCATCATGGCGTAATCGAGCACCGTCATGTCCGCCATGCCGCCATCGCGATGACGGGAATCGAGATAGGCGCGAAACACCGAATATTGCTCCGACGCTGGCACCGCCGCCCGCATTTCGCCGATCAGGTCGGAACTGCGATCCAGCACGCGCCGCATGCTGCGGGATGGCCGGAACTCCCCGGCAATGACCCGCACGGATATGCAGGCCCGGCAGGCGTCGCAGGCCGGACGATAGGCGATCGATTGGCTGCGGCGGAAGCCGCCATGGGTCAGGAGATCGTTGAGCTCGGCCGCGCGCTCGCCAACCAGATGGGTGAACACCTTTCTCTCCTCCTTGCCGGCGAGATAGGGGCAGGGGGAGGGGGCGGTCAGGTAGAATTGCGGCGTATCGCGTGAGTGCTTTGTCACCGGGCCAAGCCATCTGTGCCGGGGAGACTCCCCGCGGCTCGCCGCAGCATCGCCCGCAAAAGGGATTCAGTCAAAGGCTTCTGAGGCTATCCGCGGAACTGCTCGGTCTTCAGGGTTTGCGCGCGGACGCGATGGTTGATGACGACGGTGCCGACAAGGATATCGTGCAGCAGCCGCCGGCGCTCGTTGAAGAAGCCCACAAGCAGAACGAAAGGCGTCAGCAGGGACAGGGTGACCCAAAAGACGATGACATGGACGGCGCCGAGCACGAAATAGGCCGGCGAGCCGTACCAGGTCCGCATCTGCAGCCCAACGACCCGCATCCCGATCGTGGCCGAGTGCGGGCTTCCCAGCGTCATCCCGTAATAGATCAGCGTCCAGATCACGGCGCCGGGCGACAGCAGCCAGAACAGGAA
>JAXDOR010000050.1:0-31516 GCA_034668825.1 Alphaproteobacteria bacterium
AGCGTGAGCGGCGCATCTTCGAAGCGCGGCGGCTGGCGGAAGATCCGATCACGCTGGAGCAGCTCGCCGAAGAGTTCGGCGTCTCGCGCGAGCGCGTGCGGCAGATCGAGGTGCGCGCTTTCGAGAAAGTGCAAAAGGCGGTGAAGAACCGGGTCGCCACGATGGAAACGCCGGAGGCGCGGACGCCGATGCCGGCGCATTAGCGAACTATTGCTGTTCGATTCAACAACCGAACCTTTTCTTATCCCTCCCCTTGTGGGGAGGGATTAAGAAGCCAACGCTCCGCAGGCCCTATTGTTGGCGGCGCGGGCTACGCCGTGGTTCCCCGTTCGCGGGGACAGGCCCTTTTTCCGTTCCCTCGAAAGGGAAATGGAGCGCCGGGAGGCGCCAGGGGGCTTGCGAGGCCCCCTTGGCGAGCCTTGCGATCGGCCCGCCGGAACGCTTGCGAGGCGTTCCGTCCCCCAGTGACGTAGGGGGACGGCGCCTCCCGGCGCTCCACTCGCGGCGCCGTTCGCCCTGTCCAGGCCCGGCACCGCTCCCTGCTTCCTCAAGACGCCTCATGAGAGCGCCTTGCGGCAGGTACTAGGAAAATAGTCACAGTAGCCATAGAAAGTCAAGCGGACAATTGCATCATACCGCGCCTATCGCGGCGCATGATGAGAAGAGGCGTTCGCTTGCCGCCCGAATGTGCGGCTGCTACCACGCGCCGAATTGGATATATCCAAACTAACGGCCATCCGAATGGATATAGCCGTCCAAACGATTACCCAAACGGAAGAGATCGACGTGGCTGAGAAGAAGCCGCAGAAACTGAAAGCGCGCCTGCCGCGCGGGCTTGCCGACCGCGGTCCGGGCGAGATCGCGGCCACGCGGCGCATGATCGAAACCATCAGCAAGCAATTCGAGCTTTACGGTTTCGATCCGGTGGAGACGCCGGCGATCGAATACACCGACGCGCTGGGAAAATTCCTGCCCGACCAGGACCGGCCCAACGAAGGCGTGTTCTCGTTTCAAGATGACGACGAACAGTGGCTGTCGCTGCGCTATGACCTGACCGCCCCGCTCGCGCGGTATGTGGCGGAGAATTTCCATAACATCGCTTTGCCCTATCGTAGCTATCGCTACGGCTGGGTTTTCCGCAACGAGAAGCCGGGGCCGGGACGCTACCGCCAATTCATGCAGTTCGACGCCGACACAGTGGGCTCAGCCTCGCCCGCCGCCGACGCCGAGATGTGCATGCTCGCAGCCGACACCATGGAGGCGCTCGGCATCCCGCGCGGCAGCTATGTGGTGAAGGTGAACAATCGGAAAGTGCTCGACGGTGTGATGGAGTCGATTGGGCTTGGCGGCGACGAGAACGCGGGCAAGCGGCTTACGGTCTTGCGCGCGATCGATAAGTTAGATCGGCTAGAAGCCGAAGGTGTACGGCAGTTGCTCGGCGAAGGCCGCAAGGACGAGAGCGGCGACTTCACCAAAGGCGCGGGCCTCACGTCGGAGCAAATAGAAAAGATACTAATATTCGCATCTCTTCAAAGCGGCGCGGTCACTGAACTGGAGGATGTAACAAATTTACCGCCCGAACAACGCGCGGAACGTAGCGATGTTTCGACCTTTTCTGAAACTGGTAAGCGGTCCTTTTTTGTTGAGAGCAACAAAGGAGTCATCGACGGAATGATGACTCACTTTGGAGGCAATCCAATCTCACGAACTGGAATTGATGAGTTAAATCGAATCTCGGGTTTTCTTGAAGCAGCAGGATATCAGCGTGATCGTATCCGTATCGATCCCTCCGTTGTCCGCGGCCTCGAATATTACACTGGCCCCGTTTACGAAGTAGAACTCCTGCTCGACACCAAAGACGAGAAAGGCCGGCCGGTACGCTTTGGCTCGGTCGGCGGCGGCGGGCGTTACGATGGATTGGTCTCGCGCTTTCGCGGCGAGCCGGTGCCGGCGACGGGATTTTCCATCGGCGTGTCGCGCTTGATGGCGGCGTTGACGCTTCTCAAAAAAATCGAGAGCAAGCCGGAGCCCGGCCCGGTGCTGGTTACTGTGTTTGATCAGAGTCGCGTCGCTGACTATCAAAGGATGGTGCAGACTCTGCGCAAAGAAGGCATTCGCGCTGAGATGTATCTGGGCAGTAAGAACCATGGAATTGGACAGCAACTAAAATATGCCGACAAGCGCGGCGCACCCTGCGCCATCATCCAAGGCGGCGACGAGAAGGCCAAGGGCGAAGTGCAGATCAAGAACTTGATCCTCGGGGCGGAGATCGCGGGCTTGTCCAAAGAGCGCGAGGATTATTTAAAGCAGCAGGCACAGGCGCAGTTCGCGGTGAAGGAAGAGAAGCTGGTCGAAGCCGTGCGCGAATTGCTGGCGCGGCACGGGATCCAGCACGGCTGAGCGCTCCCACCTGTCGTCCCCGCCGAGTGCAACGAGAGCCGGGACCCATCGAAAAAAGCTGGGTCCCGGATCGGCCCTTCGGGCCGTCCGGGATGACAAGTCCGGGGCTATTTCATTAACTGTGCCGCGCTTTAGGCGCGGTCGCCTGTCAATCGCAGCCACCAAACAAAGTCGAAAGCTTAAGATAAAAGTGCTACATGGCCCGCTCGCCATGCCTATTCAGGATTGAAAATGAACGAGGCGATAACCATAGCCGCGACGGCGGCCGACGCTCGGAGCGAGGCGCTGGTCGCCTCCTACGAGCGCGCGGGCTATCGCCGGGTTACGCCCGCGATCCTGCAGCCGGCGGAGCCGTTCCTCGACCTCTCCGGCGAGGACATCCGCAAGCGCATGTATTTGACCGTCGATCCGGCGGGACGCGAATTGTGCCTGCGTCCCGATCTCACCATTCCAGTATCGCGCGATTACCTCGCCTCGCCGCTCGCGGGTAAGCCGGCGGGCTTCTGCTATCTGGGTCCGGTGTTCCGTCACCGCAGCGATGGCGCCAGCGAATTCATGCAGGGCGGCATCGAATCCTTCGGCCGCACCGATACCGCCGCCACCGATGCGGAAATGCTGGCGCTCGGTTTGGAAGCGACGACCCACTATGCGGTCGCCGCGCCGGAAATCCGCATGGGGGATGTGGGCTTGTTCACCGCGCTGGTGGCCGCGCTCGATCTCGCGCCCGCGTGGAAGCGGCGGCTGGTGAAAGACTTCAATCGCAAGACCAGCCTCGCCCATGATCTCGAACGCCTGAGCCTCGCGACCGCCAACGGCCGTCCGGAATATCAGGGCGTGCTCGCCGCGCTTGCCGGCTCCGATCCGAAAGGGGCGCATGCGCTGGTCACCGACCTGCTCTCGATCGCCGGCATCACCGCCGTCGGCGGGCGCTCGGTCGGCGAGATCGCCGATCGTTTCCTCGAACAGGCCGCGCTTGGCGCCGCCACCTCGTTGCCGCGGGAGATGCGGCAGGTGATCGAGAAGTTTCTGGCGATCAGCGGAAATCCCGACGACGTCGCCGCCGAACTGCGCGCGCTCGCAAGCGAAGCGTCGATTACGCTTGGCCCCTCGCTCGACCTTCTGGAAAGCCGCACCGGTTTCCTCGCCGCGCGCGGCGTCGATGTCGGGCGCATCCGTTTCTCCACCGCGTTCGGGCGCGGCGTGGATTATTACACCGGCTTCGTCTTCGAGCTGCATGATGGCGCGCGCGACAACGGTCCGCTCGCCGCCGGTGGGCGCTACGACGGCCTGCTGACGCGGCTCGGCGCCAAGGCGCCGGTTCCGGCGGTCGGTTTCGCCGTCTGGATCGAGCGGCTTGCCGCTTATGGAGGCGTGACATGAGCGCGCCTCTCATTCTCGCCGTGCCGTCCAAGGGCCGCTTGCAGGAAAACGCCGCGGCGTTTTTCGCCCGCGCCGGGCTGACGCTCGTCAAGCCGCGCGGCGCACGCGATTATCGCGGCACCATCGGCGACCTGCCCGGCGTCGAGGTGGCCTATCTCTCCTCCGACGAGATCGCGGCGCAGCTCGCGCAAGGTTCCGTGCATCTCGGCGTCACCGGCGAGGATCTGCTGCGCGAGAGGATTCCGGACGCCGAGGCCCGCGTGGTGCTGCTCGACGGTTTGGGCTTCGGCCAAGCCAATGTCGTGGTGGGGGTGCCGCAGGCCTGGATCGACGTGCGCGGCATGGCCGATCTTGACGATGTCGCCACCGCCTTCCGCCTGCGCAACGATCGCAAGATGCGCGTCGCCACCAAATACGTGAATCTCACGCGCGGTTTTTTCGCCGAGCACGGGATTGTCGATTACCGCATTGTCGAGAGCCTCGGTGCCACCGAGGGGGCGCCGGCGTCGGGCTCCGCCGAGCTGATCGTCGACATCACCACCAGCGGCGCGACACTTGCGGCGAACGGACTGAAAGTGATCGAGGACGGCATCATCCTGCGCTCGCAGGCCAATCTTGTCGCCGCGCGCAACGCTCATTGGGGCGTGTCCGAGCGCGAGAGTGCCCGCGTCATCCTCGACCACATCGCGGCGCAAACCCGCGCCGGGAAATTCCGCGAGGTGCGGGCGCGCTTTGCCGACTACAACGATCTGCTGCTGGCCGCCGCCAGCCAACGCTTCGGCGCCACCGCGCCGTTCGGCGGCTTCACCTCATCGGGCATTCTGACGCTGCACTGCCCAACGGATCAGGTTTATGCGCTCGCCGGCTTCCTGCGCGAGAGCGGCGCCGATGGGGTTTCGGTCGCGCAACTCGACTACGTGTTCGCGCGCGACAATCCGCTTTATGCGAAGCTCGAGGCCGGGCTCATCTCTTAGCGGGATCGGCCGGCTGCCGCTTTTTGCGGAACACGACAAAATGCGACAGCGAAAAATTCACCAGGAAGCTCACGCCGATCGCCAGCAGCTTGGCCCCGAAGACAGGTATCCAATAAGAGGCGACAACGAGTGTCGTGGTGTTGGCCACGACGCCGGCGATGCCGGACGTGACGAAGGCGCCATAATCGCGCCAGCGCAGCTTGCGCCCGGACTCGGCTGCAAAGGTGATGAAGGAATTCATGACGTAAGAAGCGGAGACGGCGACAATCCAGGCCAGCACGTTGGCCGGCACCAGAGCCAGCGCCAATACGTTATAGGCCAGCAGGAAGACAGCGAGGTCGATCCCGGTATTGACCACGCCGACCAGGGCGAAATTGATGGCTTTCATCACCACCACGCGCTTTTTCAAGCGGGCGATGGCGCCGGCGGCGACATGTTTGGCTTTCGCGATCATGGGCTCCGCTTAGCACGTCCCTGCCGAGCCGCCGAGGGCTGCTTTCCCCGCTTGGCCCGCGCGCGACATAACCTCGCCGTTGCGCTATAGATCGGCCCCGCGCAATTTCAGAGGATACGATTGCTTGATGATGACCGATCGCCCAAGCCAGGCCCGCCCGGATACCGGGTTATCCATCGTGGTGCCGCTCTTCAACGAGGCTGCGGGGCTCGTGCAACTGCATGCGCGGCTCGCGGAAATGGCCCGGCGCCTGAAGGAGAAGCGCGGGCTTGCCTGCGAGATCGTCTATGTGGACGACGGCAGTCACGACGCCACGCTGAGCATCGCGCGCGACCTGCACGCCGGCGACTTCGACGTCCAGGTGGTGTCGCTGTCGCGGAATTTCGGCAAGGAGGCCGCCCTGCTCGCCGGGCTAGAACATGCCAGGCTCGGCGCCGTGCTGTTCATGGACGGCGACGGCCAGCATCCGCCCGATCTGGTCGATATCTTAGCCGGCCATTGGCTCGAAGGCGGCAACGACGTGATCTATACAGCCAAGGCCCACCGCGAGAACGAGCCGTTCACCCGCCGGCTTGCGGTGAAGGCGTTCTACACCATCATCAATTGGGGAACGCGGCAGAAGATTCCGGAAGATGCCGGCGACTTCCGCCTGCTCTCTCCACGTGCCGCCGCCGCGCTGCGGCAGATGCCGGAGCGCAATCGCTTCTTCAAAGGGCTCGCAAGCTGGATCGGATTTAAGCAAGTCCGCGTGGACTACCAACCGGCGGAGCGGGCGCACGGGACATCCAGTTGGAACGTGAGTAATCTGGTGGGGCTATCAATCGAGGGCTTGACCTCGTTTTCGGTCGCGCCGTTGCGGCTTGCAAGCCTGCTCGGACTGCTGCTGGCGGGCGGCGCATTCATCTTCGGCGTACAGATTCTCATCGAGACATTCGTCTATGAGCAATCGGTCCCCGGCTATCCTTCTGTTGTCGTAGGACTGATGGTGATCGGCGGCGTGCAACTGCTGATGATCGGTATCGTCGGCGAATATATCGGTAAGCTGCTATCGGAGATCAAAGCGCGGCCGGTGTATTTCGTTGCCGAGCACAGCCTAAAAACCGCCAATGAAGTGGCCACGACCAACAAAACTGAAAGCGCTCCAGCGCGGACCGCGGCGGAATGAGCCGTGCCGATAATGCGGCGCCGACGCGCCACATCTGGCTCTGCGCCGACGATTACGGCATCGCGCCCGGGGTGAATAGCGCGATCCGCGAACTCATCGCACGTGGAAGACTCAACGCCACATCGGTGATGGTGGCGGCGCCCAGTTTCAATAGCGCCGAAGTGGCCGCACTGACGGCTCTACACTCCGACGAACGGATGGCAATCGGCCTGCACGTCACCTTGACCGCGCCGTTTCAGCCGCTGAGCCTGAACTATGAGCCGTTGCGCGGCGGTGCGTTCCTGCCGCTCGGAGCGACCCTGCGCGCTGCCTTTCTTCGGCAATTGTATCGCAAGCGGCTCGCCGCCGAGATCGCAGCTCAGATCGAGGCCTTTGTCACCGCTTTCGGCCGCGCCCCCGATTTCATCGATGGGCACCAGCACGTGCAGCTATTCCCACAGGTCCGCGACGCGTTTCTTAGCATCGTGAAAGATGCCGCACCGAACGCGTGGGTACGGCAGTGCGGACGTGTGACGCCGTTGTCACGCAGATTAGCCGAACCCAAGGCGCTGCTGCTGGATGTGCTGAGCCACAGTTTCCGCCGCCGCGCGCGGGCCCATGGTCTGCGCACCAATCCGGCCTTCGGAGGCGCTTATGATTTCCGCGCTCATCCGGACGTCGCCGCCTTGTTTCCAACCTTTCTCGACGGCTTGCCGGCAGAGGGCGTGGTGATGTGCCATCCGGGTATTGTCGATGACGAACTCACCCGACTCGATCCGCTGACCACGCAGCGGGAGAAGGAATATGCCTATTTCGCTAGTGACGCCTTTCCGGCTGCGCTCGCGGCGAAAGGTGTTGCGCTGGCATAGGCCTCAAGGCGTAAAAATATTTTGTCGCAGGCATTCCCTGCGGCTCTCCCGCTTCCCAAGTGATAAGCGCGTCATCGGAGCAATGGAGAAAACCATGACCCCGCAGGAACGTCAGCTGGTCGCGGAGTTATTCGATCGCTTGACGGCGCTTGAAGAAACGCCAAGGGACCCAGAGGCCGAGCGCGCCATCGCCCAGGGCTTGGCCCGCGCGCCGCATGCCGTCTACCCGCTGGTGCAGACGGTGCTGGTGCAGGACGAGGCGCTCAAGCGTGCCGACGCGCGGATTCGCGAGCTGGAAGGCGATGAAGCGCCACGCGAGGACGGCAGCTTCCTCGATACCATGCGCGAGGCGGTGACGGGGCGGCGCGGCTCCGTGCCGACGGTGCGATCCGGCACGACCGATCCGCGCTGGGGCAGCGGCGCGGCGCTGGCGCCGACACAACAACAACAAGCCCCGACGCCCGGCATGGGCGGCTCTTTCCTCGGCACCGCCGCGGCAGCCGCCGCCGGGATGATCGGAGGCTCGCTACTCCTCAACAGCATCAGCTCGATGTTTGGACATCACGGCCAGGCGTCCGCCGCTTTCGATCCAGCTGCGGGACAATCGCCGTGGAGCGGCAACGCCGGCGACAGCGATCTTGCCCGTCAGGCTGGCATCGACGATATCGGCCGCTCCGATGCGGATCATGCAACGAATAACGCCGGCCTGTTCGATGTCGCCGACAACGACCTTGCCGACGCGGATTTGGATAGTGGATTCGATCCAGGTGGCGACGGTGGCAGCGACTTCGCCTGAGCGTTTCAAAGAAAGACGTGGATGCCCGGCATAAGGCCGGGCATGACGGTGGGATGATCTCAGATCACCACAACCTTGGCTCCGACGGGAACGCGCTCATAGAGGTCCATCACGTCCTCGTTGCGCATGCGGATGCAACCGGACGACACCTGAGTCCCGATCGTCCACGGCTCATTTGACCCGTGGATGCGGTAAAGCGTCGATCCAAGATAAAGCGCCCGCGCGCCCAGGGGATTGTTTTCGCCGCCCGCCATATGCTTCGGAAGGTCGGGACGGCGTTTCAGCATTTCATCCGGCGGATACCAATCCGGCCACTCGCGCTTGGCCGTCACCTGGTGAACACCGGCCCAGGTAAATCCGGGACGACCGACGCCGATGCCGTAGCGCAGGGCTTTGCCGCCCTCTTCCACGAGGTAGAGCAGCCGCTCCGGGGTATTGATGACGACAGTCCCCGGCTTCTCATCACCATCGTAGGCAACGGTCTGGCGCATATAACGCGGGTTCATCGCCGGGCGCGTCGGCTCAGCCTGCATCATGGGCCGGTCAGGAGCCTGCATCGGCTGCATCAGCAGTGGAGGCTGCATTGCCTGTACCGGCTGCATGGGGACAGGCTGCATCTGCACCGGCTGCATGCGCTGCGGCATCGGCTGGAGGTGATAAGCCGGAGCCGGTTGCCGCTCCGCGCCGCCGAAGAGAAACTCAATGAAGCCGCCGCCGAGATTGGGGCGCTCCTGATATGCGACCTGCATGACCATCACCTGCGGAGCATATTGCGGCTCCATGGCCATCGGTTGCGGCATCTCTTGCGGCGCATAATAGGAATTGAGCAACATCGGCTCGGCTGATGCCGAGATCGTACCTAAGACGCTGGTGACAAGCGTCGCGACCATAAAACGTTTCATCGACGTACTCTGTACTGTTCGTCGTTTTGGAGGCGACTGACAAGCCTCCTTCTACAAGATGAAGTACATCTTCGAAGTCTACTTATTAGTAAAAACTAACGTTCACCTTCTTCTTGAACCCGGCGTTCATCACCTTAGGGTTTATGTTTGGTGAATGAAAATATGTTATGGTTAATCACTTTAAGATGGGTACGATTGTAGTCGAATTCTTCCGATGGGCGCGTTTATGAACCCAGCGTTAAGTCACAACGGCTAGAAACGGCGCTGGTTTTCAAACGTGGGGGGCGCTGGATGCCCAGACAACGCAACGTATTTCGTATTGAAGAACTTGGGCAATATCGGCCGCAGGCGACCTTGCCTGAGGGCGAAGCCGAATCCGCCGTGCGCCACAGCGAGATCATGGCGGAGCTAAGGGCATTGCAAGTGCTGCTCAAAGCGCATGAGCCGGATGGCCCACGAACGATCGCTCCGACGCAGACACAGACGGCGAATGCCGAATTGTTCAAGAGCGAGCTCGGCGCCATCTACGAGGCCATCAGCCGGACCAAGCAAGAAATCGCGACGCTTGTGGTCACTGGATTTTCCAGCCCGGATATGGGCCGCGTCACGCATGAACTTGATGCGGTGGTGGTTGGCTCGGAAAGTGCCACTCATCGCATCCTGCAAGCGGGCGAAGAAATTGAAGAAATAGCAACGACCCTATCCGCCGCGCTTAAAAGCCAGCAGGATCAGAATCTCACCCGCGACATCCTCGACCACGTGACGCGGATTTTCGAGGCGTGCAATTTCCAGGATCTCGCCGGCCAGCGCGTGACCAAAGTGATCGCCACGCTGAAGTTCATCGAAGAACATATTCTTCACATGATGAACATCTGGGGCGGCATCGATCAGTTCACCGGCATCGTTCCCGCGGCAAGGGCCGAGCGCGACAGCCACGAAAAGCTTGTCAACGGGCCGAAACTCGATGGCGAGTCCGGTCACGTTTCACAAGACGACATCGACGCGCTGTTTCCTTCTTAGTTGGACCGCGGTAGCCGCGACTAACCGTTAGTCCAGCCGCATCACCACCGCGATGCCCAAGTGGCATCAGGCGAGCGGCTCGCAGTCACAGGATGTCTTTGACCCGTTCCGCCGGGCGGCAAAGCCTGGTTCCCTTGCGCGTGCGCACCACGGGACGTTCGATCAGGATCGGGTGCGCGGCCATCGCGGCCACGAGCTCGGCGTCGGTGCGTTTTGGATTACCGAGATCAAGCTCATCATAAGGCGTGCCACGCCGGCGCAGCAGCTCGCGCGGGCTCATTCCCATAGCATCAAGCGCCGAGTTGATCTCAGCCGCGCTTGGCGGATTCTTCACATATTCGACAATCGTCGGTTCGACGCCGTTGGTGCGGATCATCTCCAGCACCTTGCGCGAGGTCGAGCAATTCGGGTTATGCCAGATCACCGCACTCATGAGCGTTCCGGAAACTACGCGCGCGGGGCGCAACGGACATAGACACCATTACCGTAGCGGGTGGCGACTTCTGGATCCATCCAACGCACGATCAGGACCCGGCCATCGAAGGAGACGACTTCGCGGTCTTGCACGCCGCCGGGCTCGCCGTCCGGGCCGATATAGGTCTTGCCGCCTGGGCCGCCCTTGAGGCGAAGTTCCTCCGGCTTGGCTTGATCGGCGAGATGCATAATGACGCCGCCGGTGGGCCCCGCCCCGATCACATAGGGCTGCTTACATTGCCCGCGCGCGGCGGCTTCCGTCCGCGCCCGGTCTTCAGGACGATGAAAGGCTGTATAGCCCCACCGGCCAATGAATTCCTCCGCGCGGTAGGCAGGTGGATAGCTCCGTGTAACCGCGGGAGCGGGAGCCTGCACCTCGGTGCCGGGGAATTGCGGCGAGGCACAGCCTGCAAGCGCGAGTGCCGAGAGGACGGCAAGCTGCGCAAAAGGGCCGGGCTGCGAGCGGACACACCTCATTGAAACCTCCTGGACCTCACCCAAGGCCGCCGACTTAACGGTCCCTACGGATGCCGCGCAAGTCCCATCTGCGTGAGGCGACCTTCTCCGAGCTTGCTTACCCCACGTTCGGCTCGCTTGGCAGAGCCGAAACTTGACAGTCCGCCGTCAAAATTCTATTTCCAACCTTTAGCACTCGTTACGGTAGAGTGCCAATCAGCCAAAACGCCCATCGCCACGAGGAAGACAATGGCCAAAACGAATTTCCGTCCTCTCCACGACCGCGTGGTCGTCCGCCGCATCGATGCCGAAGAAAAGACCAGGGGCGGTATCATTATTCCGGACACCGCTAAGGAGAAGCCGCAGCGCGGCGAGATCATCGGCGTCGGTCCCGGAGGACGCGACGAATCCGGTAAGCTCGTCAAGCTCGACGTAAAAGTCGGCGACGAGGTGTTGTTCGGCAAGTGGTCGGGCACCGAGGTCAAGCTCGATGGCGAGGAACTCCTGATCATGAAGGAGTCCGACATCATGGGAATTATTGGCTGACGAGAACACGATCCTGAGGCAGCCGCGCCGCGGCCTCGAAGGCTGACGATGACAACAAACATAACTGGAGTGAAGTGACATGGCTGCCAAGGACGTGAAATTCTCCACCGATGCGCGCGACCGCATGTTGCGCGGGGTCGAAATCCTCGCCAACGCGGTGAAGGTCACGCTCGGCCCTAAGGGCCGCAATGTCATCCTGGAAAAGAGCTACGGCGCGCCGCGCATCACCAAGGACGGCGTCACCGTTGCCAAGGAAATCGAACTGGAGGACAAGTTCGAGAATATGGGCGCGCAGATGGTGCGCGAAGTCGCCTCCAAGACCAACGACACCGCCGGCGACGGCACCACCACCGCCACCGTATTGGCCCATGCCATCGTCAAGGAAGGCGCCAAGTCGGTCGCCGCCGGCATGAACCCGATGGACCTCAAGCGCGGCATCGATATTGCCGTTCTCGCCGTGGTCAAGGACATCCAGAGGCGCGCGAAAAAGGTGAGTTCGTCCGCCGAGATCGCTCAGGTCGGTACCATTTCGGCCAATGGCGACAGTTCGATTGGCAAGATGATCGCCGGCGCCATGCAGAAGGTCGGCAACGAGGGCGTCATCACCGTTGAAGAAGCCAAGTCGCTCGGGACCGAGCTCGAAGTCGTCGAGGGCATGCAGTTCGACCGCGGCTACATCTCGCCCTATTTCGTCACCAATGCCGAGAAGATGATCGCGGAGCTCGATGACGCTTATATCCTGCTCTACGAGAAGAAGCTGTCCGGTCTCCAAGCGATGCTGCCGGTGCTCGAAGCCATCGTGCAATCGAGTAAGCCGCTCGTGATTATCGCCGAGGACGTGGAAGGCGAAGCGCTCGCCACTCTCGTGGTCAACAAGATGCGCGGCGGGCTGAAGGTCGCCGCGGTGAAAGCCCCGGGATTCGGCGACCGCCGCAAGGCCATGCTGGAAGACATCGCCATTCTCACCGGCGGTCAGTTGATCTCGGAAGACCTTGGCATCAAGCTTGAGAACGTCACCATGCAGATGCTTGGGCGGGCGAAGAAAGTCATTATCGAGAAGGATGACACCACGATCGTCAACGGCGCCGGCAAGAAGAACGACATCGAGGCGCGTGTCAGCCAGATCAAGGCGCAAATTGAGGAAACCACTTCCGACTACGACAAGGAAAAGCTGCAAGAGCGGCTGGCGAAGCTCGCCGGCGGCGTAGCGGTAATCCGCGTCGGCGGCGCCACCGAGGCGGAAGTGCAGGAGAAGAAGGACCGCGTCGAGGACGCACTCAACGCTACCCGCGCCGCGGTCGAAGAAGGCATCGTGCCCGGCGGCGGAGTCGCCCTGCTGCGCGCCAAGAAGGCGGTCGGCAAGCTCACCAACGATAACTCCGACGTCCAGGCCGGCATCAACATCGTGCTCAAGGCGTTGGAAGCCCCGGTGCGGCAGATCGCGGAGAATTCCGGCGTCGAAGGCTCGATCGTCGTCGGCAAGATCATGGAGTCGAAGTCGGAGACCTACGGCTTCGATGCCCAGAGGGAAGAGTATGTCGACCTCGTCGACGCCGGCATCATCGACCCGGCCAAGGTGGTGCGCGCCGCATTGCAAGACGCGGCTTCGATCGCAGGCCTGTTGGTAACCACCGAAGCCATGGTCGCCGAGCGGCCGAAGGACGCCGCCCCGGCAATGCCGAGTGTTGGCGGCGGCGGAATGGGCGGAATGGGCGGGTTTTAAGACGCACTCGTCGTAGTTCCTACAAAGCAGAGTAACAAGGCCGCGCCATTGGCGCGGCTTTTATTTTTGCTGACTAGTAACACCTGCCGAACGACTCTATCTTTCGCCAGCGGGCGGGAAATCATCCGCGCAGGTTCGCATCGATGGCAGCGAGATCATCCTCTAAGCGTGTCATCTATGCCGCCCTCGCCGGCAATTTCATGGTCGCGCTCACCAAGTTCGGCGCCGCCTGGTGGACCGGCAGTTCGGCGATGCTGAGCGAGGCGATCCATTCGCTGGTCGACACCGGCAACCAGGTGCTGCTGCTCTACGGCATCCATCGCGCCGCAATTCCCGCAGACGCGGAGCACCCGCTCGGCCATGGCCGCGAACTTTATTTTTGGAGCTTCATCGTCGCTCTGCTGATGTTCATGCTCGGCGCCTGCGTGACGTTTTACGAAGGCGTCAGCCACATCGCCAATCCGCACGCGATGGTCGATGCGCATATCAACTACATCGTGCTTGGGTGTTCGGTGCTGTTCGAAGGAGCGACCTGGGCGATCGCCCTGAAGGAGTTTCGCAAGACCAAGGGTGGGGCCGGCTATGTGGAGGCCTTCGTGCACAGCAAAGATCCGCCGTCCTACATGGTGCTGTTCGAGGACACGGCGGCGCTGCTCGGGCTGTTCATTGCCTTCGCCGGCACGTTGGCGGCTCAAGTCCTGGCGATGCCGGTGCTCGACGGTGTCGCCGCCATTGGCATCAGCCTGGTGCTCGGCACGACCGCCATCCTGCTGGCGCGTGAGAGCAAGGATTTGCTGATCGGAGAGCCCGCAAGCCCCCGCGTCTGTCAGGCCATTGTGGAAATTGCCAAAGGAATATCCGGCATCGAGCGCGCCAACGTGATGTTCACGGTGCACCTGTCGCCGGACCAGATCGTCGCGGCTTTAAGCCTCGAATTTGCCGACAGCCTGACCACGCCGGAAATCGAAGAGAAGGTGCTCGGCCTCGAACGCGCCATTCACGAGGCGCTTCCGGACGTGGTCGCGATTTTCATCAAACCGCAGACCGTGGGAACTTTCCAGTCGCGCCGGCGTCTGCTCGGACGTGTGTCCTGAACGCCGGTTAGCGGCGCCGAGGCCAAGGCGCGAGGAGCGCCACCCCAGCGATCAACATAGCAGCGCCGAGCGGCCAGCGGACGCGCTCCCGCGCGCGGCCACGCACCTCGGCCATGACGAATTCCTCGCCCTTGCGCATCTCGCCATAAGATTTGAGAAAAGAGGAAATTCGCTGCACGGCAAAGTCGTCGAGCGCGTCTCCCTGACTACGGCTGCGTGTTTCGGTCACGTTGAGCTGGTCAGCCTCGTGGCGATAGCGTTCGGCATAAACGCGCGCGTCGTCGTAAGTCGCCGCCTCGGTGCTGTTGAGATAGGCCGTACGCAACGCCGGCAGGGCGTATTCGAGTGCGTCAAGCAGGGGCTGATCGGCTCGCGGCGCAATCATCAACTGCAGCGCCGACGCGGCAAGAACAAGAGCGGTGCCCCATCGGGCCACGATACCGGCACGACTCAATGTATTGCCGGCATTGCCGTAGACAAACGTCCGGGCCAAGTCCGCCAGCGCCAGCGTTATGCCGAAAGTGCACACCATCGCCGCGCCGGTCGGCAGATCGAAGGCGAAGGAAGCCGCCAGCCCGGCGGCGCTCGCCAACGTTCCGATCCCCCAACCGAGCGCGAGCTGACGGCCGAGCGTGTCCGCGTAGAGGACGCCTATCATTGCGGGGATGATGAGGAATGAGAACACCAGCAGCACGCCGGCGAGCGCGACCGAACTCGTCACCACCACGCCGAAGGTAGCGTAGAACACAAATTCCCAAAACCAGGAGTGGGGGTTGGCGGCGGACAGCCGATCGCGCAATGCAAAGTGTAGCAGCCCGATGGCGAGGTAGACTGGAACGATGCTCACAAGCTCACCCGATCCGGATGTCAGGATGTTTCCGGTTAGGATTTGCTTGAGGTGTTCCGCGCCCTGCGGCGCGCGATCGATCAGCAGGATCGCCGCCGCGGCAGCAACGACGTAGATGACGCCGATCAGGGCCTCCTGGGGAATCCGGTTCGACCAGGCCCGGGTAAAGGCCAGTAGCAGGGCCGCGATCAGCGTGAACGCCAGGGAATAGCCGTAGGTCGCCGCACCTTGCGTCGGATGGCCGAGCATGAAGGCCACGGTGGCTCCGAGCGCGGCGATCTGCGCCAGCGCCAAATCGACAAAGATGACTTTGCGGGCAAGAACCTGGATGCCGAAATAAGTGTGGATGCCGATCAGGCACAAAGCGACGAGAAACGGCGGCCATAGCAACGCGACAGCGTCGTTCATTGGCTTTCCTGGGCCGCGAGCAGCGCCTCGATGTTGGCGTCGAACAACGAAATATAGTCCTGCGCCGAGGCAAGCACGCCGACCGAGCCCGCCAACAATACCGTAGCCGCTCCGGCCTTATCGGCGAGAAACCGCGCATCCTTTTCCGGCTCATAAGGCTGGCGCACGATGATGCGCACATTCTGTTCGCGCATGGTCCGGATCAATTGGGCCAGGTGGGCCGGGTTTGGCGGCACGCCCGGTTTCTGTTCGATGAAGCCGACGAAGTTCAGACGGAAGCGGCGCGCGAAGTAGGCCCAGTCGTTGTGGTAGGCGATCATCGGACGACTGCGCGCCGAGGCAAGCTTGGCCGTCCATTCGTCGAGCTTGGCTTCGATGCGCTTGAGGAAAGCAAGCCGGTTTGTCTCGTAGTAAGCCATGTTTTCCGGATCAACGCGCGCGAGCGCCTCTAGAATATTGCCGGTGATGATGTCGGCATTTTTCGGGTCCAGCCAGTAGTGCGGATTGCCGCTGCCATGCGCATGCCCGTCGGTGGGGCCGACACTGGCGCCGCGGATGTCGAGGACGGCGATATTGGCGGAGGCGTCGACATATCCGGGTTCGCCCCGGCGGATGCGGTGAACATTCGCCTGCGCCAGCGTCGCTTGCGTGAGCAAGCGGTCGAACCACAGATCGTAGTCGAGCCCTACCCTGACGACGACGCGCGCATTCTTCAGGCGAAGCGCATCGCTCGGTTTGGTTTGATATTCCTCTGCGTCGACATTAGCCGGCACGATATTGCTGACGTCGACGCGGTCGCCGCCGACGGCTTCGACAAGGCTGCGCAGGTCGGTGGTGGTCGTCACCACGCGCAGGCGCTCCTGCGTCAGCCCCGGCGAGACAAATGCCAAACAGGCGGCAATGAGTCCGAAACGCCACGTCCTCATGGTTCGAGACGCGCCACTCTGTGGCGCTCCTCACCATGAGGACGTTCAAATAATCCCCTCGTCTTGAGGAGCGTCCATAGGACGCGTCTCGAAGGACGATGGGATAGCCTCACCGCTTGACCCAAATGCTCTTTGGCATCAGGCAATGAACATTCTTCTCGGTGTCCGAAATGGCGCCAACCCGGCAATCCATCGCCACGCTCGCCAAGCCGTAGGCATCCAGCCGCGCGATCTTCTTCTCATTTTCGAGAAGTTTGATCATGCCCATTGACGCGCCATCCATCGCTTTGTTCAGGTCGGCATCCTTGACGTAGCTGACATAGTATTTCGAGGTTTCCTTGGTCGGCCGCTCCATGTCCTCCTTGCCACTCTTCGGATTGAGGCAGTGGATGCCTTTCTTGACGTTGACCACTTGAGAGACGCGACAGTCGGAAACGGCCGCCATTACTTTCTCTGCCTGCTCGGCCGAGATATTCCGCTGCTCAGAGAGAAGTTTAACGGTTTGCGCTTTCGCCTGAGCCCAGGCTTTATTTAAATCTTGGTCGAAGCCCATCGTGATCCACGACTTCGCCGTCTCGATGCGCGGAAAGTCGAGCGGCTTGCCCTTGATCACTTCCACCGTGATGTTGAATTCCTTGTAGGCGGTCTCGATGGCGGTGAGGTTGACCTCGCCGTTGCCCTGGCCGGCGTGCGAGTCCCCCGTCCACAGCAGCGCGCCCGGTACATGTACCGGCACATAAAGCGAGCTGCCAGCGACGAAATCGCGGATATCCATGTTGCCGGCGAACTCACCCGGCGGCACGCTGGAGTAACGTCCCGGATCCTTGCGGGCGACGGCGAGCGTTCCCGGGAACGGACGCACGGGGAGGACGACGCCGGGGAGGAACTCCGTCGTCATCTTGTCGAGATCGAGGTAGATGTATTTGACTTGGCCGTCCTGATAGATGGTCGGGAACTCGCCGAACATGCCGGGCACATTGAAATTGGTCGCGTAGGCGCGTGGCACGATCTTGTTGAGCGTCACCTTAAGAACGTCGCCCGGCTGCGCCTCTTCGATGTAGATCGGGCCGGTCAAGGTGTGCGGTCCGCGGCCGGGGAAATCGGTGCGCAGCTTCTTGATCTGCTCGATGGTGGCGCCGGGCACGACCTGATTGTGACTGTGCATCATCGTTTCCAGCACCACGGTGTCGCCGGAATTAATCCGCAGCACCGGGGGCTGCGCATTGTCGAACCAACCCCATTGCGTGGTGTCGAGCGTCGCCGGGAGCAGCCAAATCTTTTTGCCGGTCGGCAGGGTCGCCGTACGCAATTTGGAATCGCCCGGCCCAATACCCGGATAGCCGCTGTTGAGCGTCGCGGTCGGCGCAAATTGCGGGGCGGCAGGTGCCGCGGCCGGCGGCGGCGCGGCGGGAGCAGTGGGTGCGGCGGCTCCGGGTGGAGTGGTTTGGGGCGCGGGCGTCGCTGGGGGCGTTTGCGCGCTCGCCGCCATGCCGATGAGAAGCGCAACGGCTCCAACTGACACCCATTCCGCCGTGTGATGACGCCGCATGGCCGATCCCCCTTATTTGTGAAGCTATGGTTCAAGCAAGCGGCGGGCCAGGTTGGGCTCGCCGTTCATAGGCCATTGTCACAGGATTCGACGCCGGTTCAAGGCCGGTTGCCCACTTCGTGGGCACAGCGCAGGTAGACGTTAGGCGGAGAGCATTCTCAGTTCGACGGCCGGTAAAAGCGCAGTGTCTCTGGGCCGATGAGCAGGAGCGTGTCACCCTCGCGGCGCCAGGTCGTCACCTGGTCGAGGGCGGACAGGATCTGCTCGTCGCCGCGGACCCGTTCGGGGGCGCAGGATCGGTCCGTCTTCGGTCCGGTCGACACTGTGATGGTATCCTCAACAACCACGATTTGTCCCTGCACGCTATTGCACCACAGATCGATGGAGATGGCTCCATTAGCGGCAATCTCCAGGCTCGGGACATGTTTCGATCCGCGCATCGGCCGGGCGTCAAGCAGAAGCTCCTGGTCGAAGGGAAATTGACGCTCGGCTGCGCGAAGCGAAGGACCTGGCGCGCCAGCAAAGGCCAACACCGCGAGGCAGGCGCAAGCCACTTCGCGCCCTATTTTGCAGCCCGTCATCTTATTATTGCTCCGCGATGCGGCGTTCCGACGCACTGAAGATGCCCGAAGCCAACGACGCTTGTCGACAGACGTCCAGACGTTTGAAGAAACCGTCTCAAGGTTCGCAAAATGAGCCCACTAGGCTGCTGCGGTAAGGAATACAAGGTGGCGGCTCCGTGTTATCCTGGGATTGATTGCATGCCTCAAGCAAACGTATCTAGGGAGAGATTAATGAAAAACGTCGTTGCACGTGTTGCGGTCATCACAGCCGTTGGCTGGCTCGGCTGCTTAGGGCCGTCATCGGTGAAGGCCGGTACCATTATTGACGATTGGGCCAGCGTGAAGGCCGAGGCCGCACCCGAGCTGAAGCCGGTCACGATTGATCCGAAGACGACCGCGGTGCTGGTGATGGACTTGGTCAAGGGGTCTTGCAACAACGAAAGACGCCCGCGTTGTGTCGCCTCGATTCCGGCGCTTGCCAAGTTTCTGAACGATGCCCGCGCCAAGGACGTCACCATCATCAATACGGTTGCCGGCACAGGCACTGTCGCCGACGTGCTTCCCGAGGTCGCGCCAAAGGCCGGAGAGGCCGTTTTGACCGGCACCGTCGCCGACAAGTTCATCCGCACTGATCTGGAAAAAATGCTGAAGGACAAAGGCATCACCACGGTCATTACGGTGGGAACAGCAGCGCACGGCGCGGTCCTCTACACCTCCAGCGATGCGGCCTTCAAAGGCTTCAAGGTCATCGTGCCGGTGGACGGCGCCTCGTCGGAAAATCTTTACGCCGAACAAGCGGTGGCTTGGCTTCTGGCCCGCGCGCCGGGAGTATCGCAACAGACGACCCTGACCAAGTTCGACATGATCAAGTTCTAACATCGGAATGTTCAACGCGGCGCCACTTAAGCGGCCGCACCGGGAGGAAGGCTCATGGACCAGCGTATTATCGACCTCTACGACCGCTTCACCCACGGCTTCATCGACCGTCGCGTCTTTCTTGAGCGCGCCGGCGAAATCGTCGGCTCGGCCGCAGCAGCGGCCGCGCTGCTGCCGCTGCTGCGATGCGATTATGCCAAGGCGGAAACCATCGCCGCCAACGATCCGCGGCTTGCCAATGAGAAAATTACCTACGACACGCCCGCTGGGAAAGTGTCAGGCTATCTCTCGCGCCCCGCAGCCAAGGGCAAGCGCCCCGCTGTCGTGCTTATTTCCCAGAATCGCGGACTCAACCCGCATATCCAGGACGTGGCACGGCGGCTCGGGACTGAAGGCTATCTCACGTTGGCTCCCGATCTCCTCTCACCCTTCGGCGGCACCCCGGCCGACGACGAGCAGGCGGCCAAGCTATTCGCCGAGAAGATCAACCGCGAGGACATGACAATCCCAATAGCAACGGTGTCGTTCCTAAAGACGCATCCGGAATCGAGCGGCAAAGTCGGCATCGTTGGCTTCTGCGTAGGCGGCGGCATGGTGGACCGGACGGCCATGAATAGCCCGGACCTTGATGCGGCCGTCGCCTATTACGGGCCGATCCCTGCCGACAAAAGCAAGGTGAAGGACATCAAGGCGCCGCTATTGCTGCATTACGGCGGACTCGACACCAATCTCAATGCCGGTATTCCGGCTTGGGAGGAAGCGTTGAAGGCGGCGGGCAAGAAATACACAATCTACATATACGAAGGCGCCAACCACGCCTTTACTGACGACACCGCAGGACCCCGCTACAACAAAGCCGCGGCCGATCTTGCCTGGGGCCGCACGCTTGCCTTCTTCAAAGAAAATCTCGGCGCGCCGCCGAAGGCAGGGTAGCTCGATTCTAATTCTGCAATCCTGTAGATGACGCTAAAGGCAGTGAGAGCGCAGCTTGGCATCAGCTGCGCTCTCGCACCTCCCAGTCGCTAATGATGAAAGTCGCGCCCGCCACCACCCCCGTTCCGGTGATGACCGAATCGACCAAACCTTCCAGCGTTTCATCACGAAAGGCATTTCCGCCCGTGCGGCGCAGCACATACTCCTCACCGCTCTGCGTACGCAGCACCAAGCCCACGTGATCGCTTTTCGAGCCCGGGGAAAGTCGCGTGCGCATAACTTTTCCTGTAATCTGCTGCTGTTGCATCTCACCTTCTGATGTATTCTGACAGATCAATCACGCGGTTATCCTGCGCATGGGCAACGAGGATGCGCGTGAGCGGAACTCCTGTGGTTTTCTTTTTGCTGGTTTTTGACCGATCAGTGACAACGAGCACCTTCTGCTGGACTCCGCGCGCTTTCATCTCCTCATGATAGCCGTCGCCTCCAACAATCTCATAGGCCTCGATCGCGTCGGCTTTCACCCGAAATCCTCGCTGTCGTGCAAGCGTATTTACAAGTTTGTGTAGGTTCGTCTTGCGGGTGATCTTTTTCCCCGGGAAGCCAGAGCTGTCCGCCGCCGCCTTGCCAAACGCGACCAAGGCGATCCGTCGGGTTTTTCGCGCCTCGCGGTGGTCAACCATTTTTGACATTTGTTTGGCGTGCGGCGTGTCGTTCACCACGGCCCGCAGGGAGGGGTCCGCAAGTAGAATAAACTGAGCCAACGTCTTGAGATTAACCGGATCCTCCATCTTCTGGCCCTGTACGAACTTCTGTCGCGCCTGCAAACAAGCTCTGCCGATTGAGGCGCTGGCCAAGATATTGATGAGAAAATACTGAGCGATCAGGTCCGCGCTGCCGTTACCCTCCTCCGGTCCATAGGCGGTCGTGGTGCTGCCGAAGAACGCGATAGCGCCGGCGTTGAGATAGGCATTGCAGATCGGCCATTTCCCATCCGCCCAATTCGGATCGAAAAGTTGCGCGCCGAAACAGCATTCAGCGGCAACAATCGTGTTCCGCTTCGCCCCTTTGGCCACGTCTTCGCTCGTCATCGACACTGGATACTGCTGACCATGCTGGCCATAGAACTGCGGGTCGACCTCGCCGCCGTGGCAGTTAATGAAGTGCGATAACGGCGCGAGCATTTTGCGAGTGCTCGGACTGCCCGTCGGCGGACAAATCTTGATCGTTTTGCTACCGAAGATATTGTCGACGCTTTCGGCAGTGGATTTCTGCCACACGGAGGCGGAGATGGCGAAGTTTGCGAGATAGTCGTCGCGCTTGCGGCTTTTGAAAGCCGCCGCGCCTTTAATCTGGGACAATAGGAAGGCCGGATCATTCGCTCCGGTAACGCCGGGAATGCGTCCCACCACCCGGGTGACCGCTGCATAGGCGGCGGCGTCGCGCTTGGTGAAAGGCGCGTCGCTCGCGTAAGGCAAGTCGCTTGGTACGTTTTTGTCCTTGTCTCCCGGTGTCGGGTTGTTCAAGGCAAGATGCGGAAGTACATCCGGTCCGTCCAGGAGCACCAGATAATCAGCTTTGGTTGCTGCGTAGATTGCATCCACTGCATCTTTGCACTGACGTTCACTGGTGGCGGTCGATACCGCTGAACCTTTGTACTTCTTCATCTGGCCGGCATCAGAGATATCGACCATTTGGGTTTTTAGCCCTCTATCCTTATCCGCCGCGATCAAAGTTTTGATAGCGGCTACGATCTTCTGAACGCCCTGGTCACCGTATTTTTTCTTTAATGCTGCGATGTTCGCAATCAGAATTTTATCCGGCATAACCCCCCTCCTATGTTAGGGCGCTACCTTTACGCGAACATCCTTAGATTGCAATACGACACGCTTGACCGATTGTTGCCGCGAGAGGCCGCCGCTTCATCCGCCGTAGAGATAATTCGGCAGCCATAGCGTCATTCCCGGCCACAAATACATGATGATCATGCAAAGGATGATGACCAACATATAGGGCATCATGCCAGCGAAGATCTGGTTGAGCGTGACATGCGGCGGGGCGACGCCCTTCAGATAGAATGCCGACATCGCCACCGGCGGCGACAGGAACGCCGCTTGCAAATTGACGAACACCAGCGTGCCCCAGAGGATCGGGTCGATGCTGAAATGCTTCAGCATCGGCAGGAAGATCGGCACGAAGATGATGATGATCTCGGTCCATTCCAGCGGCCAGCCGAGCACGAAGATGATCGCCTGCGACAGCAGCATGAACTGTATCGGCGTCATATTCAGCGAAAGCACCCACTGCTCCAGCAGCGCCTGTCCGCCGAGGATGGCGAACACGGCCGAAAACAGCGCCGAACCGACGAACAGCCAGCACACCATGGCCGTGGTCTTCGCGGTTAGGAAAACGGCCTCCTTGGTGCGTTTCCAATCCAGCGTCCGGGCGTGAATCGCCAACAAAAACGCACCGGCCGCGCCGACTGCGGCGGACTCCGTCGCGGTGGTTATCCCGAACAGGATGACGGCGAGAACGACAACGGTGAGAATGCCCAACGGCATCGTCGATGACGTCAGGAGCTTCACCACCTGAAGACGCTCGGCGTTGAACTTCGAGTAATAGCGCACCTGCAGCAGCGCGCAGACGGCGACGATGCCAAAGAACCAATAATAAAAGCTTGCCGCCGGTCCCTGCTCGGCCGGCGTAGCCGTTGCCGGCCCCAGTCTGCTGCCGAGCTGTTCCACCCCGGTAACCGCGGCTTCGACTGCGGCCTGCTGGTGAATGACGACATACCACCAGACCGTATAGAGCGTGCCGGCGACGATCATAAGCGGGACTAGCGCGTAGCAAAGATTGGCGAGCAGCATCCCGTAACTGACGCGGTGGCCATCGGAATCGATCCGCGTTGCCTTTGCCGGCGACAGCAGCGCGCGAACCAGCGCGACTACAATGTTAGGCGAATAAATCTCTTGGAGCTTGGATACCCAGGCGGGGACAGGCACGCGTGTCTGTTCTTCCGGCAACGGAGGAGCGATCTTCGGGTTAATCAGCGCCCAACCGATGATGTAAACTAGGTAGAGGAATGACAAGAAGAAGCCGGGAAACATCGCGGCGGCGTAGAGCTTGACGACGGATTGTCCGGCCACGGCGGCGTAGACGATGATCATCACCGAGGGCGGGATCAAAATGCCGAGCGTACCGCCGGCAGTGATGACGCCGGAGGCGAGCTTCACGTCGTACCCGGCGCGCAGCATGGGATTGAACGCGATCACGCCCATCAGCACCACGACCGCGCCCACGAGGCCCGAGGCGATGCCCCAGAAAGTGCAGACGATCAGCGTCGCGACTGCGAGCGACGCCGGCACGCGCCGGAACGCGAGCTGGATCGAGTAGAACATTTTGTCCACCAGCGCGCCGCGCTCCATCACGTAGCCCATGAGCACGAACAGCGGGATGGAGATCAGGACATCGTTGGTCATCGCCCCGTAGGTCCGTTGGACCATCAGGTCGAACACACGATTGTCGATCAATGGCTGGGCGGCATCGTAGAAGGCAATAAAGCCGAAGAATATCCCAAGCCCCATCAAGGTGAAGGCGGTGGGGAAGCCCATCATGATCACGACCACGATGAGCGCCAACATCAAAAGTCCCAGGGCGGGGTCGCTCATGTGTTCAACTCTCCGCCCATGCCGCGCTGACGGGCGGTTTCGTCGATCTCATGCGCGCGCTCGATTGCGATCTTGCGCGATTCCTCATCGACATATTCGCTGTTCGCAAGCTGCTCCTCAATGACGTCGATTTCCGCAACGTCCTTGAGCCGGCTCGGCCATACGCCTGTCTTAAGGCAGACCACGCAGCGCAGGATCTCGGCGATGCCTTGCAGTATGACCAGCCCACCGGCGATCGGAATGACCGTTTTGAAGTGATAGACCGGCGGGCCTTCCGCGGTGACATTCGAATGTTCGGCAATGCGCCAAGAGTCGCCGGCATAGTCCAAACCGGCGTAGATCAGCGCGGCGATGCCGGGAATGAAAAAAACGAAGTAGAGTACGATGTCGAGCGCGGCCTGCGTCCGCGGCCGCATCGAACTGTAGAGAAAATCGCCCCGAACGTGCGCGTTCTGCGCCAGCGTATAAGCTCCGCACAACATGAACAGCGTGCCATAGAACATATTGCTGGCATCGAAGATCCACGCCGTCGGCATATTTAAGATGTAGCGCTTGAAGACCTCGCCGCAGACCAGGAGCATCAGCCCGATGATCAGCCACGCCGCGGCTTTTCCGACCCACGTGCTGATGCCGTCGATCGTGTAGAGGAGGCGCTGGACGTTCATGGTTTGCAATGCCGGAGCCAGGGTTAGACGATGCAAAGCACCACCCGGCGGCCATACCGAATGGTGCTTTGCTAGTTCAGTGTAGCGCTAGATCGGTTTCTTCGCGTTCGGCCCCCAATAGTGATCGAACGCCATCTTGCGGCTCACGACGGTGTCCTGTTCCCATTGTGTCACGCGTTTGGCGAAGGTGAGTTGCGACTCGAGAATTTCCTTGAACAGCGGATTTTCCGCCGCTTTTTTCTTCGCGACTTCGTCGTAAATTTCGAGCTGCTTCTTCAGCACCGACTCCGGCGTCTTGTAGAACTTGACGTTGTCCTTGGTCTGCAGCTCGATGTAGTCCTGGGAGTAGCGATCAATCGCCTTCCACGACATGTCCTGCGACGCTGCCTCGACAGCATTGGCGATGATCGCCCGCATCTTCTCGGGCAGACCGTCGTACTTCGTCTTGTTGAACGTGATCTCAAACTGCTCGGCGTTCTGGTGGTAGCTTTGCAGCATGCAGACCTTAGAGACGTCGGCGAAGCCGAGCGCGCGATCGGAGGAAGCATTGTTGAACTCGGCCGCATCAAGCAGGCCGCGGTCCATCGCCGAGACAATTTCGCCGCCGGGCAGCGCATTCACCGCGGCGCCCATGCCGGTGAACAGGTCAATGGAAATACCGACGGTTCGGTATTTGACGCCTTGGAAGTCTTCGGCCTTGGTGATCGGCTTCTTGAACCAGCCGAGCGGCTGGGTCGGCATCGGACCATAGGGAAACGAGACGACATTGGCGCCGATCGAGGCATAGAGCTTGGCGAGGAGTTCCTTGCCGCCGCCGTACTTGTGCCAGGACAACAACATGTTGGCGTCCATGGCATAGGCCGGGCCGGAGCCCCACAGCGCCAGCGCGGTCTGTTTGCCGTAGTGATAGACGAGCACGCCGTGACCGCCATCGAGCGTTCCCTTGGACACCGCGTCCAGCAATCCGAAGGCGGGCACGACGGCGCCCGCGGGAAGCACTTCGATCTTGAGATCGCCGCCGGTCATATCGTTGACCTTCTTGGCGAAGTCGAGGGCATATTCGTGGAAGATGTCTTTCGAAGGCCAGGTGCTCTGCCAGCGCATGCTGATCGGGCCTTGGGCCTTGACGACAGATGGTGCGGTCATTACCGCCGCGGCGGCACCGGTCGCGCCAGCCGCAAGCAGGAATTTACGTCGGCTTGTTTTGGATAAGTTGGCTTTCGCCATAATGGTAGCCTCCCTGTATGTGGACGCGCCCTGAGCCTTTTCTTCTCTGGTGCTCTAGAGCTTGCCGGCATCATGCTATAATTGACGAACACCGGCATCTACCACTTTAGTCTCGCCCCTCCCCAGTACCAGGAAAAATGACTCGTTCGGGCGGACAATCGTTATCGGCCGCAAAAGTCCGGCTAGCGAAATAGCGGGTCTTGAAGCCTTTGCTCCGCCAGCCACCAAATTCCAGCATTTGACCCCACCGAAATGCAAACGGGCGGCAGTCCTAGGACCGCCGCCCGCTATCCGTGTAAGCCCAGGTTATCGGCTTACTTGAGCGCTGACAGCGTGGTGTCGAATTTGAGCGTCGCGACAAAACGTGCCTTACAGGCATCGTGACCGGTAGTCGTCACGCACTGCCCAGGAGTCGGGATGTTCGCGAGCCTCTTGTCGGTGTCCCAATAGCGCAGATCAAGCGTGACGGCCTTGTAGTTGAAGTCGAGACCGACATCCCAATAGGTATAGCTGCGAACACCAAGGTTGAACGTGGGACCGGTGCCGTATTCCTGGCGACCGATCTCAGGATTGAGGGAGATGGTGACGCCGCCTGGGGTCCACGGCAGCGTGATGACGGCATTGGCGGCGTAGTACTAGGCGGTGCCGTTGCCTATCCACGGCGGCGTCAGGGTCAGTTTGTTGTTGAAGTTGCTTCCGTAATCAAACACCCCAGCGACGGTCAGCCAATCGTTGAATTTGTACGACGGCTTGGCATAGACCTCGCCGTAGTTGCCGAAGCCGTTCGGCGCGCCGCCCGGATAGGCATAGTGGACATAACCAAGATCGAGGCCGAAGTTGCCAAACGTGAAACGGGCGCCGCCGCTGATGTCGAATTCCGCGTTGGCGAAACCCGTATAGAGGCTCGAACCCCAGATGCCCGCGTAAAACTTGAGCCAATCGTTCGCCGTGTATTGCAGCTCGAAATAGCCTTGCACCGCGGGCTTGCCGGCGGACTGCGAAACTCCGCGCAGCACGTAGTCAGTGGTGAAGGCGGTACCAAAGGCAATATCCCATGGGTTTACCACCGCCACCGGCGCCAACTTCTTTGCCTTGGCGGGCATATCCGCTGCCATCGCCGACACTGCCGAAACCGCAAGCGCCGTCAAAACGGACACCGCTACTTTTTTCATCGCCAACCCCTTTTTGCCTGAATCTGTGGTCAAATTGACGCATACCGGAGTGCGGTGCGGCAAGGCGAAAGCAGCAGCAATTGCTGCCTTTTTAGGCGAATCCGGCTTTTTGCACGCAATAGTTGGAATCTGTGACTTGAATGTCACATTGCAGACGGCGAGGGCGCGAGGAATGTTACTCCTCAGGCTGCCGCCTTTTTGCGGTTAGCGCCAAGCCGTTCGTCGACTAACGCAACCGTCGCATCAATTACGGGATGACTGAGGCCCTTCTGCTTGGCGATAAGCTGCACCAGCTTGTCCGCGCGCTCGATGTATTGAGCGCCGTTTTGCAGCGCGCGCGCAGCGGAGGCCGGGCGGGTCAGACTCTGCGCCGCCGCCGCATATTTCTCGAACGGCACGAGATCGTCAGGCGAAGCGCCGAGCTTGACGACCAGATCGTTGACGAAATTATAGACCGAGCGCGAGGTTTCGATGTCGCTGTGCACCGCCTCCTGGGCGGTTCGCATGCCGTCCTTGGTGATGCAGCGGTAATTGCCCGCGAGCAGCATCGCCCATTTCGCCAGCGGTACGAAAATCGAGTCGTGCACTTTGAGTTTCACCGGAAGCTCGATCTTGCCTTCCGGCGTGTCCAGGCGGATCGCTTCGATGTCGGCCTGCAGCTTGCGCAGGACGGCAGTGCTCTGGTCGGAATCGAAACGCGCGACCTTGAAGTTGGTCGGCAGCGTGACCTGCAGGACGTTGACCTTCTCGTCGGGCGGACGGATCGCCTGCGGATCCGGGCTGCACAGCGTCAAGGTCGCAGGATCGAAATTATCCCACACGCTCGGATCGGTGTAAGCGGCTTTCAGCTCCTCGTAATTCAAGCCGGGGATGCGCTTCACATAAGGCAGCGGCGGCATATTCATGATCGACATGCATGGAACGCGCGATTTTGCCACCGCATCTAAAAGTTCACGTACGCCGGGCGAACGATATTGCGGTTCCTGCATCGCCAGGCCGACAAGATCATAGTCCTTCGGATCGACGTCGCCCGGACCGGCTGCGCTCACCTTGCCCGGCAGCTTGCGGGAATCGATCTCGATCGGATCCTTGCGCCCCCTGACCGGCAGCCGCACGCGGAAACCCTCGGCATTGATCAGATCGGCTTCGGCAGGAAGGCAGACGAGCTTCACCGAATGCCCCCCGAACATGAGCTTGGACGCCAGTAGCGATCCATAGGACGCGCCCATGATCAGGATTTTGTAAGTCGCCGGCATTGCACACCTTTACATGTCGAGAAAGGGTAGTCGGGAGAGCAATGCTATTGGGCTCGCGGGGCCGATGCAATCCGGGTCACCGGGCCAGACTGTGCTAGAATGCCCGTTCCTCCGGAGGTCCAAACCATGGCCACGCTGACATTCACGCCGCCCCGGCAATGGGAAGACTGGTGCGACTGGGCGCTCGGCATTTGGCTGTTGCTCTCCCCTTGGATTCTTCTGTTTGAAGGTGACTCCATCGCCACGCGGAATGCTGTCATTGTGGGAGGTTTAGTCATTCTCACCGAGGCGATGACCTTGTCCTTCTTTCGTGTCTGGGAAGAATGGATCAATGTCGGCTTGGGAGCGTGGCTATTATTCTCGCCGTGGGCGCTCGGAGTCACCAGCGCAACGGCAAAGGCTGATTTCGTCATGGTTGGGCTGCTGATCGCGTCGCTTGCGCTATATGAGGTCTGGATGACCCGCGAGAATTTCACGGACCAGACGTGAAGCGCGCTTAGCTTTAAAGGATCAGTTCGTAGGCCGGAATGGTGAGGAATTCGACGAAATCCGGCGCCAGTGAGATATCGCGGAACAGCTTGATCGCCTCGGGAAACCGGCCCCCGGCATAGGTATCCGCGCCAACTTCTTCCTTCACCCGTTCCATTTCCTCGCCGAGCGAGCGGGTGAAGAGTTCCGGCGTGACCTTGGTGCCGTTTTCGAGCACGGCGCCATATTTGATCCATTGCCAAATCTGGGCGCGGGAAATCTCCGCCGTCGCCGCATCTTCCATGAGGTGGTAGATCGGCACCGCGCCGTGACCGCGCAGCCAGGCTTCGATATATCGCACTCCGACGCGGATGTTGAGCCGGAACCCGGCCTCGGTCTTGGTCCCGGCGTGAATTTTCAGAAGATCGTCGCGCAGCACGTGGACGTGCAGCCGCACCCGCTGAAGCTGGTTGGGCTGCGGCATCATCCGGTCGAACACTTCCTTTGCCACCGGTACCAGGTCGGGATGCGCCACCCAGGTGCCGTCATAGCCATCGCGCACCTCGCGCTCCTTGTCGGCGCGCACCTTGGCGAAGGCCGCGGCATTCGCCGCCGGATCGTTCTTGATCGGAATCTGTGCGGCCATGCCGCCCATGGCGAAGGCGCCGCGGCGATGGCAGGTTCTCACCAAGAGCGCCGCGTAGGCACCCAGGAAGGCTTCGCCCATCACCACCTGACTGCGGTCAGGCAACACGTAATTTGGATTCTTGGCGAAGGTCTTGATGAAAGAAAAGATAAAGTCCCAGCGCCCCGCGTTCATGCCGGCGATGTGATCGCGCAGCTCCCAAAGGATTTCGTCCATCTCGAAAGCAGCCGGCAGCGTCTCGATTAGCACCGTTGCGCGGATGCTGCCTTGGGGGATGCCGAGCCTGTCCTGCGCGAAGACGAAAACCTCGTTCCAAAGCCGGGCTTCGAGATGACTCTCAAGCTTGGGCAGATAGAAGTAGGGGCCGGTTCCTTTCGCGATCTGGGCTTTGGCATTGTGGAAAAAATACAGCCCGAAATCGAACAGCGACCCCGACATCGGCGCGCCGTCGACCAGAAGATGCGCCTCCGGCAAATGCCAGCCACGTGGACGGACGATCAAGACGGCGGGCTTTGGCCCGACGGCGTAGTGCTTGCCGCTGTCCGGATCGGTGAAATCGATTTTCCCGGCCCATAAATCCTTGAGATTGACTTGGCCGGCGATGTTGTTGGCCCAGGTTGGGGAATTGGCATCTTCGAAATCCGCCATGTAATCGGTGGCGCCGGAATTGAGCGCGTTCACGATCATCTTGCGATCGACCGGACCGGTGATCTCGACGCGGCGGTCAAGCAGGTCGGCCGGAATCGGGGCGACCTTCCAGTCGCCATCGCGAATACTTTTCGTCGCGGCAGGGAAATCCGGCAACTCGCCGGCATCGAAGCGTGGCTGACGGTCCGCACTCGCCTGTAGCAAAGCTTGGCGCCGGGCGTCGAATTCGCGGTGCAGGTCGGCCAGAAAAGTGAGCGCCGGTGAGGTCAGTATCTCCTCAAGACGGGGCACTCTGGGGCCGTTGATGGCGACGCCAGATGTGGTCCCCTGCCGGGCTGGCCGCACGGGCGCTGGCCGAGCCGCGGAAACAGAAGGCCGCGGCAAGACCTTTGCGCGCCGCCCCCCGCTTCGAGGCGACTTTGCGGATGGAGCCCCCACCGTGCGAGCGATACGCCGGGCCGTTCCTTCCACAATGCGGGTGACCGTTTTGGATGCGATGCCGAGCACGGTATTGGCGAGCGCACGTCCAGCCTTCTCCGCCCGCTTTGCCAAAGGCCGAGGAATTAGAGGCTTGCGCGCCGCGCCGGATTTCGGCGCGGCTGTGCTTTTGACGGATTTCCGCTTGCTGCGAGCGGCAGGCCCGCGGCCTGCCGCTTTCGCCGCCTTCGCTTTCGACGCGGGGCGCTTTGCGTGAAGGGGCTTGGCCCGCCCCTTGCGGGGGCGTGCCTTGCGGCTGGCGCCGGACTTCTTTGCCGGCTTACCCTTTATTGCCTTCCCCTTCATTCTCATTCCGGTTGCTGGAAAACGGCGTTGTGAAACTGCCGAGCAGCGAGCCAAAGGAGGTCGAACTCGAAGCTGTGCTGCTCTCCGCAGCCGGCTTGGACTTCGGCTTAGCACGCTTCGGTGCGCTCTTGGAGGCTGCCGGCTTCTTCGCGGCGCTGCGCTTCTTGGCACCGCCGCTCTTCGCCTTCGACTTCTTCCGCGCTGGTGCCGCTTTCTTTGCCTTGCTCTTGGTCTTCGACTTTTTGGCCGCTGTTTTGGTCTTTTTGGCCTTGGTCTTTGTCTTACCCTTCTTCATCGCTTTAGCCATGATCTTCCTCCTGTTTGTTTGCCCTAGTGTCAGCACTCGCGCGCCCCTTCGACGATCTACTGCGAGGCGGTCTCTATCGAACTTTCATCAAATCGTCGCCGCCTCCATGGATCGAGTTCGGGCGGCCTTGATCCAATCCGCTTTCAACACCTCCGGTGCGGGACCCCCGGTTGCCCAATCGATCAACTCGACCGTATGGACCACGGGGATGCCCGTGCCCGCCGCGATCTGAGTGATGCAGCCGATGTTCCCGGCAGCAATCACGTCAGGCTTCAAAGCTTCGATATTCGCAATCTTGCGATCTCGCAACCTTGTCGCCAGTTGCGGCTGCAGGATGTTGTA
>JAXDOR010000051.1:0-44966 GCA_034668825.1 Alphaproteobacteria bacterium
CGCCAAGACCTTCCCCGGTCCAAAATATTCCGAACGCCGACAACATGACGCCGACGGCAAACTTGAGGGTATTTTCCGGCACCCGCGCCAGCGGACGATGCACGGCGAAGCCAATGGCGATCACCAACAGGCACGCGGCGAGCGCGCCCAGGCTTGCAGGGAGCAACAGGCCGCGTCCCGCGCCGACCGCGATGACGATGAACACCACTTCAAGTCCTTCGAGGACCACGGCTTTGAAGCTGGCGAGCCCGGCCAGCCAATCCAAGCGTGCTTCCTGGCGACGTGCCTGATCGCGCAGTTCCGCTGTCTCGTTGGCAAAAGCTGTCGTTTCGTCGTGCAGAGGGATCACGCCCGCGGCGCGCAAAATCGCTTTTCGCAGCCAGCGCATTCCAAAGAGAAGTAGCAGGATGCCGATCACGAGCTGCAACACATAAAGCGGAATGCGGTCCAATAGCGGACCAAGCAGCAGCACGATGAGCGCGAGAAGCACAAGACCGGCGAGCGCGCCAAGTCCCGCCGGCTTCCAGCCGCGAACGGTAGCGACAGCGAGTACGATGGTAAGCGCCTCAACTGCTTCAACAAGAGAACTGAGGAATGCCGCCGAGATGGCGGGCGCGGCCAAGGTCCAATTCATGATGGTCCTCCGTCCCGGCCTCAACTGCGCGTCAACGCGCATCTGTCAAAATCCTTCCCGGCCGATATACCATATCGGCTATATGTTTTAATAGGATGCGACGACCCGATGCCTGCTTCGCGCCGGCGTAAATCCGATAAAATGGGCATCATTGCCCTTTCGCCGAGGCCGTGGTTAAGGTCGCCGCCTTTTGGCGACGGAATTCCGCATGGCGCGCGACCAAATCGATATGAGGCCGATCGAGACGCGGGACGAGCTCGTCGCCTGGCTTGCTGCAGGCGTCAGGCCGAAGTCGCAGTTCCGCATCGGTACCGAACACGAGAAATTCGCCTTCACTACCGATGAATACGCACCCATTCCCTACGACGGCCGCCGTAGCATCCGGTCATTGCTAAATGGAATGCAGATGCTGCTCGGCTGGGAGCCGATTACCGAAGATGGCAACATCATCGGCCTGCTCGATGTCACCGGCGGCGGTGCGATATCCCTTGAGCCCGGCGGCCAATTCGAGCTGTCCGGCGCGCCAGTCGAAACCGTACATCAGATGTGCCGCGAGTTGCAGGCGCATCTGGCGCAGGTGCGCGAGGTAGCGGCGCCGCTCGGCATCGGATTCCTTGGTATCGGCATGACGCCGAAATGGACGCGCGCCGAAATTCCGATGATGCCCAAGGGCCGATACCGCATCATGACCTCCTATATGCCGAAAGTTGGTCGGCTTGGCCTCGACATGATGTACCGGACCTGCACGGTGCAGACCAATCTCGACTTCTGCTCCGAAGCCGACATGATAAAGAAACTGCGCGTGTCGCTGGCGCTGCAACCCGTCGCCACCGCGCTGTTCGCGAATTCGCCGTTCACCGAAGGGAAACCCAACGGCTTACTCTCCTTTCGTTCCGAAATCTGGCGCGATACTGATCCGGCTCGTTCCGGAATGTTGCCATGGGCGTTTGAGGCCGGAATGGGATTCGAACGCTGGGTCGATTACGCGCTCGATGTGCCGATGTATTTCGTCAAACGCGGCGACCGCTATATCGATGTGTCTGGTTTATCCTTCCGCGATTTGATGGCCGGCAAGATCGCCGCGCTGCCGGGGCAGCGCGCTACCATTTCCGATTGGGCCAATCATCTTTCCACGATTTTCCCTGAAGTGCGGCTGAAGCGTTATCTGGAGATGCGGGGTTCCGACAGCGGGCCGGCGTCCCGTCTCCCCGCTTTACCCGCCTATTGGGCGGGTCTGCTTTATGACGACGACTGCCTGGAGGCGGCCTGGGATTTGGTGAAGGTTTGGACCGCCGAGGAACGGCAGAAATTGCGTGACGACGTGCCGAGACTCGGGTTCAACGCGAAAATCAGATCGGCCACGGTTCTCGATCTTGCCAAGACAACTCTTGCTCTTGCGCGCAAAGGGCTGTCGCGTCGCGACCGGCAGGACATGGCTGGCCGCGACGAGACGCAATATCTCGCGCCCCTCGAGGAGTCCGTCGAGCGCGGTATCACGCCCGCTGAAGAACTGCTGGAAAAATTCCAAGGGCCCTGGAACCGCTCGGTCGAGCCGGTATTCAGCGAATATGCGTATTGATCCGCGGATCGCGCGCGCCGATGACGTCTGGCGCGCCCTGTTCGGGTGCGCTAAACAAACGCGCCGCGATCTAGTTGTTATTGCGGAATGAACGGACCTGAACAGTTCCGCCAAGGGTCTCTCGCCATCCTTCTCTATCGTATCTCCGCAGGGCGACTTGAAAGGCCGGAATCAGATGCTGCGATCTCTTCTGACCGGGATCCTTCTTTCGGTCATCGCCGTTTTGGCGCTCCCGCGTGGACCGGCGATTGCACAGACCGGCTTCGACCGGCCGGGCGGAGATTATACCCGCTTCCAGCTGCGGTCTGGCGATCCGGCCGCTTGCTCGGCGCGGTGCGACCGCGAGGCACGTTGCCGCGCCTGGAGCTTTTCCTATCCGCGGACCGCGGGTGAGAGCGCGATGTGCTGGCTCAAAAGTCAGGTGCCCGCGCGCGTAGACAATACTTGCTGCGTCTCAGGCGTTCGTGGCGCGGGGGTGGTGGAGCCGCGAACCGGCGCCGCCGAATTCTCCATCGACCGCTTGGGCGGGGATTATCGCAACTTCGAAGTGCCTGCGGACGCCAAAGGCGAACCCTGCGCGTCGGCATGCCAAGCCGAGGGCAAGTGCCGATCCTGGACCTATGTGCGGCCAGGGTATCAAGGAGCGGCAGGCCGCTGCTATCTCAAGGAAACGGTTAAACCGCCGCGGCGCAAGCCCTGCTGTATCTCCGGCGTGGTGCGTTAGTTGACGGCGGTGAAGAAACGCGAGAGCCGCAAGCCGGACGGCCAAGTCCATACCGGCTGCCGTTTGAAGCCGAAATCCCACGACGCCACGAGCACATCCGCGCGTCCAACCAGGTTTCGAACATCCAATATCCCGACGCCGCCTGAAGTGACCGGGACGCGGCTGTCGGCCGAATTATCCCGGTTATCCCCCATGACGAAGAGCTGACCCGCCGGAACAATCACCTCGGCCATGTTGTCGTAAGGGCCGTTCGTCGTAAGTTTGAAGATCGGGTGTTCGCGACCGCCGGGCAGGGTTTCGATGAAGCGGGCGGCGCGCACGACGGAACCGTCTTCACCTTCCGTTTTACCGGTACCGTCCGGACGAATGGCGACAGGCGTCCCATTGATCCACAATCGTCCCGCTCGCATCGCAATGCGATCTCCGGGCAAACCGATGGCTCGCTTCACCCAGATCTGTGAACGGTCGCCCGGCCATCGGAACACCACCACGTCGCCGCGGCTCGGCAGCGCGGCAAAAATTCGCTCGGTATTCGGCACGACAATAGGCGCCGGCAGCGATGCGGAACCATAGCCGTAGGGATATTTCATCGCCAACATTTCGTCGCCGATGAGCAACGTCGGCTCCATGGAACCGGACGAAACGTAATATGGCTCGGCGATCGCGCTCTTAGCAGCCGTTATAATTGCCAAGAAGCAGACCAGCTCAAGAACAGTCCTAGCCCATCGTCGTAGCAATGCTGATGACAACATCACGTTTCCCGCTCCCTGTTAGGCCGTTCCACCGACAGTAATCCGATCCATGCGTAGCGTCGGTTGCCCGACGCCAACCGGCACCCCTTGTCCATTCTTGCCGCAGGTGCCGATGCCGGTATCGAGCGCAAGGTCATTGCCGATCATGCTGATGCGATTGAGATCGGTCGGTCCATTGCCGATCAGCATCGCGCCTTTGAGGGGCGCGCCGACTTTGCCGTTCTCGATGCGGTAGGCCTCGGTGCATTGGAAGACGTATTTGCCGGAAGTGATGTCCACCTGTCCACCGCCGAAATTAACGGCATAAATTCCGTTCTTCACAGAGGCAATGATTTCAGCTGGGTCATGGCTGCCGGCAAGCATGTAAGTGTTGGTCATACGCGGCATCGGCACATGGCCATAACTTTCCCGCCGGCCGTTGCCGGTGGGACGCATATTCATCAGCCGGGCGTTTTGCCGGTCCTGGATATAGCCAACCAGAATCCCGTCCTCGATAAGAACGGTACGATTGGTCGGCGTGCCTTCGTCATCAATGGAAAGCGAGCCGCGACAGCTCGCCATGGTGCCGTCGTCGACCACAGTGACGCCCTTGGCGGCGACGCGTTGGCCCATCAGGCCGGCGAAGGCCGAGGTCTTCTTGCGATTGAAATCGCCTTCGAGGCCATGGCCCACTGCCTCGTGCAGCATGACGCCCGGCCAGCCGGGGCCGAGCACCACATCCATCTCGCCGGCAGGAGCGGGCACCGCATCGAGATTGACCACGGCTTGGCGCACGGCCTCGTCCACTGCTTTCTGCCACGCTGCTGGCTCGATGAAGCGTGAATAGCCTTCCCGGCCGCCATAGCCAAAACCGCCGGATTCCTGGCGATCGCCTTCGCCGGCAACCACCGACACGCTGAGCCGGACTAGCGGTCGCACGTCGCGGTAGATTTCTCCGTCGGCGCGCAGGATCTCGACGACTTGCCAAGTGGCCCCCAGGCTGACCGACACCTGCCGCACGCGCGGGTCTTTCTGCCGGGCATTGGCATCGATGGCTTCCAGCAGCTTGACCTTGGCTTCGAAGCTTGGCCCCGCCAAAGGATTGTCGTCGGAATAGAGCCGGATATTGCTGCGGCCCGGTGCCTCCGCGTAAGTACCGGAATGGCCGCTTTTGACCGCGCGTACCGCCTCGGCGGCGCGCTCGATCGCCTGCTCCGACATGTCGGAAGCGTGCGCATAGCCGACCGCCTCATCCTTGACGGCGCGCAGACCAAAACCCTGAGCCGTGTCGTAAGTCGCCTGCTTCAGCCGGCCGTTGTCAAAAACCAGCATCTCGGATTGGCGGTATTCGAGGAAAAGCTCGCCGTCATCGGCGCCTTCCAGGCCGCGGGCAAGATGGCGGCGGACCTGCATAGCGTCGAGCCCGGCGCGGTCGAGGAGGGAAGTGGTCGAGGTGACGGTCATAACGTGAATCCAAATTGGCCCATTGAGCCGAAGATAAGCTCTGACTGCGCTCTCCGCGAGGGGCCGGACCGATATTCAGGTCGGCTCATAGTCACGGCAGCTTGTCGAAGCCCTCTCCGAAGCCCTTGAGGCTCAGCGGGAATCCAATGCCTTCTTCGGGCGTCTGGAAAATGATGAAAGTGGCGCTTTGGCCCGTGCGCAATTGCTGCATCAAAGTATCGTCCATGACCACCTCGGCAAAACATCCGCGCGGAAGACAGCGGACGAAACCGGTGTGTCCCACATCGGCTTTGTCGATCACCAGTCCGAGGCCCGCTGGCAGCAGCACGCCGAGGGGGGCGATTACCCGCAGCACCCGGCTTTTCTGGTCGGCTGTCTTGAGGACGATCACCGTGAGGCCGACATTGGCTCGGTCCTCCGCCACAACGCTTTGCATCAGAGCGCATTGCTCGCTCTGAGCGCCGGGTGGCGTGTCGCAGCGGATCTGCCAGTCCTGGTGAACTGAACGGATAACGCCCTGGCTATGCGCGGCCGGGGCGAACCCAACTAGGAGCGCAAGCGATAATCCAAGAAGGATAATAACCGGCTTGGCTGCGCTGCGTGGTTGATGGCTGAAAATATCCATCGTCCAGTTCCTTGACCGCGTTTAGCCGCGCCGCGACCGAATCGTCCCGATTGACACGGTCGATACTATAGGTTCACCGCAATTCATGCCATTAAGTTGAATATTACGCACCCGACGGGTTGCATAACACGCTACTCGCAGGGCTGACCCAAACGCCGATGTCGGACCTCCGACACTCCGGGTTCTGACGCATAGCAGAGATGATCAGGTGCATTGCGACTGGGCCGGAATTGTGGTTTGAGAAGCTGGGATTCCCCCTTGTCCCGCTGCACACCTGCCGAAGAGCCGCGTCCGTTGCGGATGCCGAGCCCGAGGCGGGCGCCGCGCACCGGCTTGCGGTGCATGGTACGGCAGGGACCTTCACGGCCGGCTTTGCGCTGAAGGAGCGACTACGACGATGCAAGTGCTTAAGCGATTGATTGCCTTGGCTACGATGGTTGTCGCCGGCGGCGGAGCGGCGCTCGCGGGACTCGGCCAGCCCTCACCCTGGGAGATGGGGTTGCAACAATCCGCTTCCCCGGTGATGGACCAAATCGTCTCATTCCATAATTTCCTGCTCTACATCATTACCGCCATCACCATCTTCGTGCTGGGACTTCTCGTAGTCATCATGGTGCGTTTCAATGCTCGCGCCAATCCGGTTCCCTCGAAGACCACCCATAATACGCTGCTCGAGGTTCTGTGGACGGTCGTCCCAGTCCTCATCCTCGTGGTCATCGCGGTACCGTCCTTCCGGCTCCTGTTCACGCAGTTGGATATTCCCCCGGCCGATGTGACGATAAAAGCCACCGGCAAGCAGTGGTATTGGAGCTACAACTACCCGGATGCGGGCGATTTTGAATTCGACTCGCTGATGCTTTCGGACAAGGAGCGTAAGGGCGATCAGCCGCGCCTGTTGGCGGTCGATAATTTCATGGTCGTACCCGTGAACAAGAATGTCCGTATTCTCACCACCGCTTCCGATGTCATCCATTCGTTTTCCGTGCCGTCATTCGGCGTCAAGATCGACGCCATTCCGGGGCGCATCAACGAGGCTTGGTTTAGAGCGACGAAGGAAGGGATTTACTACGGGCAATGCTCGCAGCTCTGCGGCAGGGATCACGCCTTCATGCCGATTGAAGTGCACGTGGTCAACGACCGCGAATTTGCCGCTTGGCTGGATCAGGCGAAGAAGAAATACGCGCGCGAAGGTAGCGGTCGGCTCACCGATGTTGCCGCAGCGGGCGAAACAGCGGCCGACTGAGGCCAAATAAGACAGCGAACGACAGAAGAGCGTCGAAGGAACTGAATATGGATACGACGACAACGGCTCATGGCGGACATGATGCACACGCGGCGCACGGTGACCCGACCGGCTGGCGCCGCTTCGTCTATTCGACCAACCACAAAGACATCGGGACCATGTACCTGGTGTTCGCCATCGTCGCCGGCGTAATTGGCGCTGCAATGTCGATCGCGATCCGGATGGAACTGCAGAATCCCGGTCTGCAGATCTTTCCGAATCCGCACGAATATAACGTCTTTGCCACGGCGCATGGCCTGATCATGATCTTCTTCATGGTGATGCCGGCGATGATCGGCGGCTTTGGCAACTGGATTGTGCCGCTGATGATCGGGGCGCCGGACATGGCGTTTCCGCGTATGAACAATATCTCGTTCTGGCTGCTGCCGGCATCGTTCGCGTTGCTGCTGACATCGGCCTTCGTCGAAGGTGAGCCGGGCGCCAACGGCGTCGGCGCCGGATGGACCATCTACGCGCCGCTTTCGACCAGCGGCCACCCCGGGCCGGCGGTGGATTTCGCCATCCTTTCGCTGCATCTGGCCGGCGCCTCATCTATTCTCGGCGCCATAAATTTCATCACGACCATTTTCAACATGCGCGCGCCGGGCATGACCCTACACAAGATGCCGCTATTCGTATGGTCGATCCTGGTGACGGTATTCTTGCTGTTGCTGGCGATGCCGGTGCTCGCCGGTGCCATCACCATGCTGCTGACCGACCGCAACTTCGGCACCACGTTTTTCGCGGCGCCCGGCGGCGGCGATCCACTATTATTCCAGCATCTGTTCTGGTTCTTCGGCCATCCGGAAGTTTACATTTTAATTTTGCCGGGCTTCGGTATGATCAGCCAGATCGTGTCGACGTTTTCGCGCAAGCCGGTATTCGGTTATCTCGGTATGGCTTATGCGATGGTCGCGATTGGCGGCATCGGCTTCGTCGTCTGGGCCCACCACATGTATACGGTCGGCATGTCAACGGGGGCGCAGGCTTATTTTATCGCCGCGACCATGGTCATCGCCGTGCCCACGGGAGTGAAAATCTTTTCCTGGATCGCGACCATGTGGGGCGGCTCGATCGAGTTCAAAACGCCGATGCTGTGGGCGATCGGATTCATCTTCCTATTCACCGTCGGCGGCGTTACCGGGGTCGTCCTTGCTAATGCCGGCGTCGACCGCGTGCTGCACGACACTTATTACGTCATCGCCCACTTCCACTACGTACTCTCGCTCGGCGCGGTCTTCGCTATCTTCGCCGGCTGGTACTACTGGTTTCCGAAGATAACCGGCTACATGTACAACGAGACCATCGGCAAGCTGCATTTTTGGTTCACCTTCGTCGGTGTCAACATCGTATTCTTCCCGCAGCACTTCCTCGGTCTCGCCGGTATGCCGCGCCGTACCGTGGATTATCCGGACGCATTCCACGGCTGGAATATGATCTCGTCATACGGCTCATATATTTCCGGGTTCGGCATCCTGATCTTCATCTACGGCATGGTCCAGGCTTTCATCCGCAAGGAAAAAGCCGCCAACAATCCGTGGGGCGCTGGCGCTACAACGCTCGAATGGACGCTGCCGTCGCCGCCACCGTTCCATCAGTTCGGAATCCTGCCGCTCATCAAGTAAGGCGGCCGGGCGGTCGCAAGTTTAGGAAAGCGGTCCGATGTCTTTGGCCAGCGAGAGCTCAGACCTTCGCGATGCCGACGCCGGTCTTGTGCCGGCGCTCAGCGCGGCGGAAGTCGGCGATTACATTGCGCTGCTGAAGCCACGGGTGATGTCGCTCGTGATCTTCACCGCGCTGGTCGGCATTGTGCTGGCGCCGGCGCATGTGAATCCCGTGATCGGCTTCACCGCGTTGCTCTGCATCGCGGTCGGTGCCGGCGCTTCGGGCGCGCTCAATATGTGGTACGACGCCGACATCGACGCGAAGATGAGCCGCACCGCGAACCGGCCCATTCCGGCAGGCCGGATGCTGCCCGGCGAGGCGCTCGGCTTCGGGCTGACGCTGGCGGCCGGATCGGTGATCGTGCTCGGCTTGCTGGTCAATCTTTTTGCCGCCGGGCTCCTGGCCTTCACTATTTTCTTTTACGTCGTCATCTACACGATGTGGCTGAAGCGCTCGACACCGCAAAACATCGTCGTCGGCGGCGCTGCCGGGGCTTTCCCGCCAATGATCGGCTGGACCGCCGTCACCGGCGGCATTTCGCTGGAGCCGATGGTGCTGTTCTTAATCATCTTCTTTTGGACGCCCCCGCACTTCTGGGCGCTGTCACTCTATCGTGCCGACGAATACGCTCGTGCCGGCATTCCGATGCTGCCGGTGGTGTCCGGAGAGCGCGAGACGCGGTGGCAGATCATGCTCTACACGCTGATTCTTGCTCCCCTCGGCGTCGCGCCTTGGTTCCTCGGTTTCGCCGGTGCGGTTTATGGCGTCGTCGCGACCATTGGCGGTGCGGTCATGCTGGTGCTGGCGCTGCGGGTGCTGAACGACTGCTCGGGACCCGCTCATAAGGCAGGCAAGCATTTGTTCGGTTTCTCCATCCTCTATCTATTTTTGCTGTTCGCCTTCTTGTTGATCGATCGCGGATTGGGCGGCCTTATCGGCCGCATTGTGGCATGAGCATCAGCATGGACGAGCCAAGCCAGGAAACCGGCATCGTGCTCACCAAGGAGCAGAAGCGGCGCCAGCGCGGCCGCTCCGTCGCCATCGGCCTAGCGCTCGGTGCGCTTGCCGTATTGTTCTTCGCGGTCACCATCGTCAAGCTCGGATCGGGCGTTCTCACCCGGCCTATGTGATCGACATGACCGGAAACCGACCTACCAACAACCGTTCCTCTCGCCGCGATCTTGTCGTTGCCGGCGCATGCGGCGTGTTCGTCGCGGCGATGGTCGGCGCCGCCTATGCTGCCGTACCGCTTTACTCCTGGTTCTGCCGCACGACGGGATTTGGCGGGACAACGCAGGTCGCGACCGCGGCGCCTGGCGAGGTATTGGGACGCAAGATGACAGTGCGTTTCGATGCCAACGTTCCGCCTGGCCTGCCGTGGAAATTCGCGCCCGAGCAGAACACCATCGAGGTCCGCCTCGGCGAGGTGGTGACCGTGAACTATACGGTCACCAACATGTCCGCGCGGGAAACTGTGGCGCAGGCAGCTTACAACGTGACGCCGCCGACGATCGGTGCCTATTTTCAGAAGATCAATTGCTTCTGCTTCACCGAGCAACGCATGGGATCCGGAGAGACGCGCGAAATGCCGGTCGTCTTTTACGTCGATCCGGCGCTGGCGACGGATCCGGCGCAGGCCAGCCTCAATACCATCACGCTGTCCTACACTTTCTTTCCAGTGCGTGACGGGCCGGTGGCAGAGAGTAAGATTCCGGAAAATTCAGGGCGGTTGTAATTCGAGACTGAACCGAGCGCGCGGATCATGCGTCGCTCACGCAGGAAGACGGAGAAGATCAAGATGGCTGACGCGCATCAGGTGCAGCACGACTACCACCTCGTCGAGCCGAGCCCGTGGCCGGCGGTCGGGTCCGTGGCCGCGTTTGTCACAGCCGTGGGCGCCATCAGCTGGATGCATCATTCCTTCGCCGCCGCGCCACTGGTCTTCGGCGCCGGGGTGATCGGCATCCTCTACACCATGGCTGCCTGGTGGCGGGACGTCATCCGCGAGGCGCAAGAGCAGGGCCATCATACCCGCGTGGTGCAGATTTCGCACCGCTACGGGATGATCTTGTTCATCGCTTCCGAAGTGATGTTCTTCGTCGCTTGGTTCTGGGCCTATTTCAACACCGCGCTATTTCCCGACTCGGTGAAAGATGTCGGCCGTCTTGCGATAACCGGAGGGGTCTGGCCGCCGAAGGGCATCGAAACTTTCGATCCTTGGCATCTGCCGCTGCTTAATACCCTGATCCTGCTGACCTCCGGCACGACCGTTACCTGGGCGCATCACGCGTTGCTGCACAACGATCGCAAGGGACTCATACGCGGCCTGGCACTCACCGTCCTGCTCGGCCTCACCTTCACCTGTGTGCAGGCTTACGAATACGGCCATGCGGCCTTCAACTTCAAAGGTAACATTTACGGCGCCACCTTCTTCATGGCGACCGGCTTCCATGGCATGCATGTCATCATCGGCTCGATTTTCCTGATCGTCTGCCTGCTTCGTGCCTTCAAAGGGCAATTCACACCGCGGCAGCATCTCGGTTTCGAGTTTGCCGCTTGGTACTGGCACTTTGTTGACGTGGTCTGGCTGTTCCTGTTCGCCTGCAGCTATGTGTGGGGCTCGGCTGCCGAGGGAGCCGCGCACGCAGCCGGCGGGCATTGAACTCCTTCACCTCTCCCGCCGGCGGGGAGAGGTCGGGTCGCGAAGCGATCCGGGTGAGGGGAATTCTCGATAGAGAGTGTTCGTAGAAATTCCTCCTCGCCCCAACCCTCTCCCCGCAGGCGGGGAGAGAGAGAAAAGAGTTCGCAGTGCCGAACCAAACTGAATACTCGCCCCCATCGCCTTTCGTCGCCGGGTTAGCCTGCCGCTGCCCACGCTGCGGCAAGGGAAAAATGTTTCAGGGTTTTCTCACGCTGCGCTCGCGCTGCGAGGCCTGCGGTCTCGATTATGCCTTCGCCGATGCCGGTGACGGGCCGGCGGTGTTCATTATCCTCTTCGCCGGATTCGTGGTGGTGGGCGCGGCACTGATTGTCGAGGTGCTCTACCAGCCGCCTTATTGGGTCCATGCGGTGCTATGGGGCCCGCTCATCCTGATAGTGACATTGTTGCCGCTGCGATCGATGAAGGGGCTGCTCGTTGCCTTGCAGTTCCATCACAAGGCTGCCGAAGGCCGGCTGGATCGGCGAGGCGAGTTGTGAACGCATCGGCCGGGCCATGGCGTCGCGGCTTGCTGATACCGAGTCTGACGGTGTTCGCCGCCTTGATGGTTCTTATCGGACTCGGCATCTGGCAGACCGAGCGCAAAGCTTGGAAGGAAGGATTGATCGGTACATTGACCCGCCGGTTGGCCGCACCGCCGATTGTCTTGCCGGCGCCCGATCAATGGAGCGGCCTCGATCAGGCGGAAAACGAATTCCGCCACGTTACCTTTCGCGCGGAGATTTTCAGCAACCAGGAAGCGCCGGTCTACACCTCGGGCTCGGCGTTTCGGCCTGACATATCCGGGCCCGGGTATTGGATATTCGCGCCGGCAAAAATTGCGAATAGCGGCGTTGTGGTCATTAACCGCGGTTTTGTGCCGGAAGGTCGGCAGGACCCGAAGACGCGGGCAGAGGGTCAGGTCATCGGTCCGCTAGACATCGTCGGTGTGTTGCGTTGGCCCGAAGCGCCGGGACTGTTCACGCCGGCAGACGATCCGTCGCGCAATCTATGGTTCACGCGGAACCCGGTCGCCATCGCCCAAGCCAAGCAGTGGGGTGCGGTGGCGCCGTTCTATGTGGAGCAGGAGGTGCCTATTCCATCCGGCGGGCTGCCAAAACCCGGGGCGCTTCAGGTCAGCCTGCCGAACAACCACCTTCAATATGCCGTGACATGGTTCGGGCTCGCAGGCGCGCTGGTTGCTGTCTTCGGGTTTTGGGCGCGCAGCCGCATGACCGCTTCCTTGTGAAATTCGCGGCTTCCGATTAGTCTCTAGACATCGCAGCTCATCGTGCTGCGGTACAGGACTCTAGGAAATTCAACGAGTTACAAGGTAGCTCCCTGGCGGCTTCGACGCTTAGCCGGGCTCTTGAGGATCGGTCTGTGCGCTATATTTCCACCCGGGGTGAGGCCCCGCCCCTCGGCTTTATCGAGGTGATGCTCGCGGGTCTGGCTCGCGACGGCGGCCTCTATGTGCCCGAATCCTGGCCCCGGCTCGATGCGCAGACCATCGCCGGATTTGCCGGCCGGCCCTATGCCGAGGTGGCGGTCGAGGTCATCCGCCCGTTCGTTGGCGACGCCATCGCCGAGGCTGACCTCGCCCGTATGATCCGGGAAGCTTACGAATCATTTCATCATCCCGCGATCGCGCCGCTGGTTCAGATCGGCCCCAGCCAATTCGTGCTCGAGCTGTTCCACGGACCAACCTTGGCATTCAAGGATCTGGCCATGCAGCTTATCGCGCGGATGATGGATCACGCGCTCAAGGCCAGCGGCCAGCGCACGACAATTGTCGTAGCGACATCGGGCGATACCGGCGGCGCAGCGGTTGAGGCATTCCGCGGCCGGACCCAGGCCGACGTTGTGGTGCTGTTCCCGCATGGCCGCATCTCCGAGGTGCAGCGGCGCATGATGACCGGCGTAGACGAGGACAACATCCATGTGCTGGCCATCGACGGCACCTTCGATGATTGCCAGGCGCTGGTGAAAGCTTTGTTCAATCACCATGCCTTTCGCGATCAGGTGCGGCTGTCCGGCGTCAACTCGATCAACTGGGCGCGCATCGTGGCGCAGGCAGTATATTATTTCACTGCGGCCGTGGCGCTCGGAGCACCTCACCGCAAGGTTGCCTTCGCGGTGCCTACCGGCAACTTCGGCGACGTCTATGCCGGCTATGTCGCCCACCGTATGGGGCTGTCGATCGACCGGCTCCTCGTAGCCACCAATGTCAACGATATCCTGGTCCGCACCTTGACCGCCGGCACTTACGAGTTGCGCGACGTGATGCCGACCGCGTCGCCGTCGATGGATATTCAAGTCTCCTCGAATTTCGAACGGCTGTTGTTTGAAGCCTATGGCCACGATGCCCAGGCGGTGCGGGCGCTGATGGCTTCGCTCGCGCAATCGCGCCGCTTCACCATATCGGGCCCCGCCTTGTCGCAAATCCAAAGCATGTTCACCGCGGACCGCGCCGACGAAGAGGAAACCGCGGCCACTATCCGCACCGTGCTGAAAGAAACCGGCTATTGCGTCGATCCTCATACCGCGGTCGGTATCACCGTGGCCGAGAAAGAAAGCCACGATCCGGCGATCCCCATGATCGCTCTCGCGACCGCCCATCCCGCCAAGTTTCCTGATGCGGTTGAGGCGGCCTGCGGCATTCGCCCATCGCTGCCGGATAGGCTGGCAGATCTCGCAAAGAAACCCGAGCGCGTCACGCGACTGCCGGTCGATCAGGTCGCTGTCGAACGTTTCATACTTGCGACAAGCCGCGCCGCGCGCGAAGGAGCAGCAGCATGAGTGTCGAGGTCACGCGTCTTCCATCGGGACTGGTCGTCGTGACCGAGACCATGCCGCATCTGGAAACCGCTTCGCTTGGGGTCTGGGTGGGTTCCGGCAGCCGCGACGAGCACCCCGACGAGCATGGCATTTCCCATTTGCTCGAACATATGGCTTTCAAAGGAACCTCGCGGCGGTCGGCACGGCAGATCGCCGAGGAGATCGAGGCGGTCGGCGGCGACCTCAATGCGGCGACCAGTGCGGAAACGACTGCCTACTACGCCCGCGTGCTCAGAGCGGACGTGCCGCTGGCGCTCGACGTGCTTTCCGACATCCTGGCGGATCCTACATTCGAGGCGGGCGAACTCAGCCGCGAGCAGAACGTGATCGTGCAAGAGATCGGCGCCAGCGAGGATACGCCGGACGATATTGTTTTCGATTATCTTCAGGAAACTGCATTCCCCAAGCAGCCATTGGGCAGATCGATACTCGGAACGCCGGAATCGGTGCGGTCTTTCGGTGAGGTGGGCTTGCGCGCCTATCTGTCGCGCAATTATCGGGCTCCAGACATGGTCGTGGCTGCCGCAGGCGCCGTCGACCACCGTGCGGTCGTGCGCGAGGTCGAACATCGATTTATCAGCTTTAACGGTCCGGCGGCTCCGGTGCCGCAGCCGGCACACTTCGGTGGCGGTGGGATGCACATCGCGCCGCGCGATTTGGAACAAGTCCATCTCACGATGGCGTTGGAAGGGTTACCGCAGCTCGATCCGGGGCTTTACAGCCTTCAGGTTTTCACCAGCGTGCTGGGTGGAGGCATGTCGTCGCGGTTGTTTCAGGAGGTGCGTGAGAATCGCGGGCTTTGCTATTCGATCTACAGCTTCCACGCGCCTTACCTCGATACGGGAATGTTCGGTCTTTATGCCGGTACCGACGAGGCTAACGCCTCTGAATTAATGCGCGTCGTGGTCGACCAGATCGCGACCACCGCAGCGACGATCACGGAAGCCGAGATCGCCCGCGCCAAAGCGCAAATGAAAGCTGGATTGCTGATGGCGCTGGAAAGCTCCCGCGCCCGTGTCGAACAACTTGCACGTCAGATGCTCATCTTTGGGCGGCCAATTCCTTTGTCCGAAATCGTCGCCAAAGTCGAAGCGGTAACGGTCGAAAGCGCACGGGCGGCGGGTCGTGAGCTGATCCGCCGCAGCAGGCCCGCCATCGCCGTTCTCGGGCCCGGGTCCGGGCTTGAAACCGTGGCAATGATCGCTGACAGTCTTTCCCGCGAGGCGGCATAAACCTCAGGTCGGTTGACCCTTAGTCATGGCGTTCTTTCGCGCAGTCAGCTTCTCCGAACCGTCGCTCACCATTTCCGGCGAGGGCGTAACTCTCCGCGCGCCGCAGATGTCCGACTTCGATGAATGGGCAGCACTACGGGAAGCAAGCCGCGACTTCCTCACGCCATGGGAACCGACTTGGCCGGCTGACGATCTCAACCGCAGCGCCTTCCGCCGGCGACTGAAGCGCTATTCGGAGGATCACCGCAGTGACCAAGCCTACCCATTCTTTATCTTCCGCAACGAAGATGGAGCACTGGTTGGCGGCCTGACGCTCGCCAATATACGTCGCGGCGTAGCCCAGGCGGGGAGCCTCGGTTATTGGATGGGGGCTGGCTATGCCGGGCGCGGCCATATGACCGCAGCGGTGCGTGCCGTCTTTCCGTTTGCCTTCGTCACATTGAAGCTGCATCGAGTAGAGGCAGCGTGCATCCCTGCCAATCTTGCTTCCATTCGGCTGCTGGAAAAGACCGGCTTCGCCCGCGAGGGCTATGCCCGCGAATATCTCTGCATCAACGGGTCGTGGCAGGACCATCTGCTTTATGCGCGGGTCAAGGTCGCGCCGCGCTCTTAACCAGATCGCGGCGGGCCTTGGGGCAGCCATGGTTGGGCTGTTATAAGCGCGGATATAGGATCAGCTGAAGGCAAGTTGAGATATGGATATTGCCCGATTTGGCAAAATGGCGCGCGCGCATCGCTATGTGGCCGTTGTTGCCGTACTGACAGTTGGTTCTTTGTTGGCCGGCTGCTCCACAGACCGTTTATTCGGAGGTTCCTCGGCAGGCCCGGCTCCCGCACCGGGCGGTCCTGCCCCGGCATCGAGCGGCGCGGCCTCGAATTCTCCGGGAGGCGGTGGCCTCTTAGTGGCGAACGACATAAGCGATTTCTTCATGGGCAGCACCGGAGTGGAAGCTCCGGTTGGCGGCGGGACGGACAACGTAGAGTGCCCCGGCATCGATGTCAGGCAGGGCGCTTCGACTCTCACCGTTCCGCCGGGCGGCGGCGGTTCCTCCGTGTTGGCTCTGCGCTATCAGGGGACCATTGGGCAGATGGCCCGCCAATGTAGGGTTGCCGGGGGGACCATGAGAATGAAGGTCGGCGTTCAGGGCCGCATCATTCTCGGACCTGCTGGCGGTCCCGGCAAACTCGACGTGCCCCTGCGTTATGCCGTCGTCCACGAAGGGCCGGAACCAAAAACCATCATGACCAAGTTTTATAAAGTGCCGGTAACGATCGCCAACGGGCAAACGAATGTCGCTTTCACTCATATCGATGAGGACATCGCGTTTCCGGTGCCGAAGGGCGACGATCTTGAGTCTTACGTGGTCTACGTGGGCTTCGACGCTGTCGGAGAGAAGCAACAGCCAGCAAGGAAACCCGCGCCCAAGCCTGCACTGAGGCCCGCGCGCGCACGCTGACGCGGCGTCGTCTGCTCAATTATGAAGTGAGGTCTACCAGCCGCGTAGCGCGACGATGGTGCTTTTCAGCGCACGCATGTCGGCGATGATTGTCCGTGCACCAGCAGCCCTAAGTTTTGCCCCGGTACTAGCATCGGCATGGGTGCCGCCGACGAAGCCAATCGGCGTCATTCCAGCCGCATGAGCGGCGGCGACCCCAGCGGCGGAATCTTCGACCACGATGCAGTCCGCCGGCGCTACGCGCAGTTTCTCGGCGGCGTAGAGAAAAAGATCGGGTGCGGGCTTGCCGTGCGGCACGTCGCTGGCTGAAAAGAGATAAGGCTCGAAGAACCGAAGCAGACCAGTGGTTTCAAGGCTCACTCTGATGCGATCGAGCGTCGAAGACGACGCGACGCATTTTGGTCCGCGCAACCATGTCAAGGCGTAAGCCATGTGTGCGGTCGCCCGCAACTCAAGGCGAAAGCGTCGCAGCGTCGCGTCGGCAACAAGCGCGGTGAAATTCGGCGGCAGTTTCCGCCGCGTCGCCGCCTCGACCGCGGCAAACATGTCGGCTGGCCGGCGGCCGGTGAAATAGCGCGCCACGATCTCTGGAGTCAGTGAGAAGCCCGCGCGTGTAAACTCCTCCGCGAGGACGGCCGCCGCCATCCGCTCGCTATCGACAAGTACGCCATTACAATCGAAGATGACCATCGGTTCCCCCCGATGTTCGGTCCAGCACGGACACCGACCCCCCGGTCGTTTGACGAATCGTTTTGCGAATCATAGAGGGCGCGAATCGATAATCAAAGGCTGTGATGAAAAACGGCCCGGAATAATCGCGGCAGGTATATTGGGGAAAACACGGAATTCGATGCTTATAAACAAGAAATTTAGTCTAGCACGGCCGTTTCACGTTAATTCGCGCCCTAGTTCAGCTTTTTCCTGACGTCTTCGATCCCGCTCGCGAGCAGGTCGTCCGCCACCTTACCCTTGGCTGACTGAAGTAGGATTTTTTCGGCGGCGGCCACCGCGGCTTCAGCGGCGGCGGCGCGTACGTCGGCGAGTGCCTGAGCTTCTGCCTGAGCTATCTTGGTTTCGGCCATCTTGGTGCGGCGCGCGACGAACTCCTCCATCTTGACCTTGGCGTCCTCTGCCATTCGCTCGGCCTCGGCGTTGGCGTTGGCAATGATAATCTGAGCCTCGCCTTCCGCCTCTTGTTGCTTGTATTGGTATTGGGCGAGCAGCGCCGCTGCCTCTTCGCGCAGACGACGGGCCTCATCCAGTTCGGCTTTGATACGCGCCTGTCGCTCGTCGAGCGCCGCGGTGACTTTTTGATGGACGCCGACATAGATCAGGATACCAACAAAGATGACGAAGGAAACCGCGACCCAGAATTCGGCATCGAACATGGTCCGTTCCTCAGCGTTTGAGCACGTCGGCGACGGCTTCGTTCAAGGCGTCAGCGGAGGGCGCAGACCCGATAAGCCGTTGGACAATGGCCGAAGCAGCGTCGCTGGCGATACCGCGTACGTTTGCCATGGCGGCGGTCTTGGTCGCGGCAATCGTTTTCTCCGCCTCGGCAAGCTTGGCATTGAGCTTCTCTTCTAAGAGCTTGCGGTTTCTCTCCGCCTCGGCTGTTTGGCGCTCGCGAGTCTCGTTGGCGAGCGCCTGCGCCCGTGCGCGCGCGTTAGCCAGCGACTTCTCATACGCCGCGATTGCGGCGTCGGACTCCGCCTTTAGCCGATTGGCTTCGGCAAGATCGTCGTCGATGTGGGCACGCCGGGCTTCGATGATGCCGCCGATGCGAGGCAACACGATCTTTGCTGCCAGCAGGTAGAGCAGAGTAAACGTGATCGCGAGCCATACTAGTTGCGAGGCAAAGGTTTCCGCCTGGAAGGGCGGAAACGCTCCTTTGTGCCCTCCTTCGGGAGCTTCGGTGTGGGCGGTTGTCGCCATCGATCAGAGCGCGAACAACAGCAGCAGCGCGATCAGCAGCGAGAAGATGCCGAGCGCCTCGGTCACGGCAAAGCCGAAGATCAGGTTTCCGAATTGGCCCTGGGCGGCCGACGGGTTGCGCACGGCTGCGGCGAGATACTGGCCGAAGATCATGCCGACGCCGACGCCAGCGCCGCCCATGCCGATGCAAGCAATACCGGCACCAATCATTTTCGCAGCAACGGGATCCATGAAACGCTCCTCAGGTTGGATAGGTCTAGTGACCGGGGTGAATGGCATCATTGAGATAGATGCAGGTAAGGATGGCGAAGACGTAAGCCTGCAGGAAGGCCACCAGCAGTTCCAGCGCCGTCAGCGCAACCACGAGCGACAACGGCAGCACGGCGCCAAGCCATCCGGTAATGCCGAAGGCGCTGAGCATCACGATGAAGCCGGCGAATACCTTCAGCGTGATATGACCGGCCAACATGTTGGCGAACAAGCGCACACTGTGGGAGATGGGTCGGGACAGGAACGACAGCGCCTCGATGAAGACGATGAGCGGCAGGATGTAAATCGGGATGCCGCTCGGTACGAATAGCTTGAAAAAGCGCAGGCCGTTCTTCCAGAAGCCATAGACCAGGACCGTCAGAAACACGAGCAAGGCCAATGCGACGGTGATGATAATGTGGCTGGTTACGGTGAAGCCGTAGGGCAGGAGGCCCAAGAGGTTCACGATCAGAATGAACATGAATAGCGAAAAGACCAGCGGAAAGAACTTCATCCCTTCCTTGCCGGCGGTACTTTGGATGGTGTTGGCGACGAATTCGTAGGAAATCTCCGCCATCGACTGCGTGCGGCCCGGGACCAAGGCGCGCCCGCGGGTCGGGATCAGCATCAGCGCCGCGATCACCAAGACCGCAATCAGCATGAACAGTGCGGAATTCGTGAAGATGAGCTCGTAGGGGCCGATATGGCCCAACGTGAACAGCCGCTTCAGTTCGAATTGATGGATCGGATCGCCCATGACCGCACAACTGCCTAATTAGGGCCTCTCGGCCCGCCACCTACACCCGCCGCTCGCATCACGTTGAGCACGCCCGCGGCAAAGCCCAGCAACAAAAACACGATCAGCCCCCAAGGCGAAATGCCAAGCCAGCGATCGAGCAGCCAGCCTAGCCCCGCGCCGACCAGCACGCCTGCGACAAGCTCGGTCGACAGCCGAAAGCCGCGCGCCATCGCCGAAGGATCGGCGGCCGGAGAAGCACCGGGATCGTTGTCGACAGGGCGGCCGGTATGTTGACCGAGCCGTTCGCCGAGACGCTGGAGCCTCGCGGAGAGAGCGGCCTCGTCAGCGGAAGAGTTGCCGTGATCACCCTTGTCGCGCGCGCCGTCAGCCATGCTTTCGACACCCGCACTTCAAGCAATCGAGGCGTCCCGCTCCTCAAAGCCGCGCGGACCATACTGAGAGGGTTTATCCAAGTCAAGAATGGTAGTCCAAGCTTAACGTGATGAATTCACAAGAGAATCAAGCGGTTGGCGGATTCTGCGTTTGACGTTGTTTCGCGCCTTTCGGAACGGTGGTTCTGCATGCGGCCGCAGGATGATATTTGGGGCACAATCCGGAACCGGATATACGCGGCGACGCGGAGGAATTTTAAATGATCCGCATGATTTTGGTCCTCAGCGGCCTCATCGTCGCGACAGCGCCTGCTTGCGCGCAGGAGGTGCCAGCCGAAAACCCTCTTGCCCAGACTGCCCCGGCGGAAACCCCGTTGGGTGAGAAGCCGTCTGCGGAAAGCGGGCCGGGAAATGACCTCGACAGCCGCTATACTTTCAGCCGAGTGCAGGACGGCTATGTGCGGCTCGATAATCGAACCGGCAAAGTGTCGTTTTGCAGCAAACGCGCGGTGGGCTGGGCCTGTCAGCTGGTTCCGGAAGATCGCAGCGCTTATGAGAATGAGATCGCGCGGTTGCAGGAGGAAAACGCCGCGCTGAAGAAGGATTTGTTGACTCCAGGGCTATCGCTGCCTAGCGGCGCTAAGCCGGAGCCGCCGCCGGCTCAAGGTGACAAGCCGGCTTCCAAGTTGCCCAACAATGCCAATTTCGAACGGGTGCGCACCTTTGCCGAGAAGCTTTGGGGTCGGCTCGTGGACATGGTCGCTAAACTGCAAAAAGGACGTGCTGATAAAGCTTAGCTGTCCATCTCACTCATATCGAGGCTGCTCGTGACGCCACGCCTTTCCGCTATCACCGCTGCGACGCCGCAACTCATCGCCTCGGCGACGCTGACGATCGAAACGCCGGGTGAGGGCTTTACCGAGATTACGACTGATGCCAAGGGCTTTATCGGCGAGGCGGGCGCCGCCGACGGCACACTATTTCTATATCTGCGGCACACCTCGGCCTCTCTCGTTATTCAGGAAAACGCCGATCCAGAGGTGCAAACGGACTTGATAACGGCGCTGCGACGCCTCGCCCCCGACAACGCCGGCTGGATCCATGATGCGGAAGGTCCAGACGACATGCCCGCGCATGTGAAAGCCATGCTTGCCGGTGTATCGCTCCATATTCCGGTGATGCAGGGGTCACTAAGATTGGGAACGTGGCAGGGCATCTACCTCGTCGAACATCGCACCCGCCCTCATCGCCGCGAGGTGACCCTTCAGTTTGTCGGAAGCCGCTAACGCTAGCGGTACCCGCTCTCTATTGGTGGGCTGCACAATCCCCGAAAACAATGTAAGCTACCCGACATGGTGCTTCTATCGCGTGAGCGGAACAACGTTCCGAGCTTGAACGGCTCCAGCCTGTATCGGGTGGTCATCGCGGATGACCACCCGTTGTTCCGCGGAGCGTTGCGCGAGGCACTGTCCGGGCTGTTCGATCACCTGGACATAGTGGAGGCAGGAAGCCTCGACGAGGTTACCGAGGTACTCGAACAGGACGGGGAGGTAGATCTCATCCTGCTCGATCTTACGATGCCAGGTGTGCGGGGTTTTTCCGGCCTGGTATGCCTGCGCGCTCAATATCCCGGCGTCCCGGTGGTCGTCGTTTCGGCCAATGACGATCCCTCGGTCATTCGCCGGTGCATGCATTTCGGCGCCTCTGGCTTCATCCCAAAAACGCTTGGCGTCGAGCCAATGCGCGTGGCGGTGACACGCGTGCTCGAAGGGGGGATATGGACGCCGCCGGAGGTCGACCTCAACCTCGGAGCGGATAAGCAGGCCGCCGGGCTGATCGCCAAAGTTGGGACGCTGACGCCGCAGCAAGTGCGCGTGCTAATGATGCTGTCCGAGGGCTTGCTCAACAAACAGATCGCTTATGAACTCGCGGTTTCTGAAGCCACCGTGAAGGCTCACGTCTCGGCCATTCTGCAGAAGCTTGGCGTTGAAAGCCGCACCCAGGCGGTGATCGCGGCAGCGAAGATCGAAGTCGGTTATTGGCCGCAAACGGCGCCATTGGTTGGTTGAACTATTTTCCTGATTCCTTCTGCCATCACTCCGCGGCTGCAACGCGGCGCACACGGCATTGTGCCAGCAGCGCCCGCAGCGCTGCCGGCTTCACCGGCTTGTTGAGCACTTCGATGTCGTAGGCGCGAGCCTCCGCGCGCACGCGCGGACTGCGGTCCGCCGTAATGAGGATGCCAGGTAAGTCCTCCCCGAAACGACGGCGCAACTCGACAACGGCATCGATGCCGTTGCCGTTGTCGAGATGATAATCAACCAGCAGTCCATCGGGTGGGATCTTAGTCTCGGCGACGGTAGCGATAGCCGTCGCTAAATCGGGTGCCTTGAATACCCGGCAACCCCAGCCCTCCAGCAGCGTCTTCATGCCGTCCAGAATGGTGAGGTCGTTGTCGATGCAGAGAACAACCGTGCCGGCAAGCTGCCTGGAATCAATGTGCGTTATCTCCATTTGAGCGGGGCTACTCGTGACAGCCGCCGCAAGCGGAAGTTCCACCGAGAACCGCGAACCGCGTCCGACCGCGGAGTTAAGTTCGATTTTGTGGTCAAGCACCCTTCCGATGCGTTCGACGATCGACAAGCCGAGACCAAGGCCGCGCGCGACCTTTGCTCCCTGATCAAGGCGATGGAACTCCTTGAAAATCTCGCGTTTCTTCGACGCGGGAATGCCGAGACCGGTGTCCCAAACGTCGATACGCAGCCGTCCGCGCCGCCGACGGCATCCGACCAGGACGCATCCCGTGGGCGTGTATTTTATGGCATTCGATATGAGGTTCTGAATTAGCCGACGCAACAAACGCCGGTCTGACTGCACCGTCAGTGAGCAGGGAATGAAGCGAAGCTCCAGGCCTTTCTCGCGCGCCAGCGGCGCAAACTCCACCTCGGTTTGGCGCAGCAGTTCATCGATGCGAAAACTGACAATCTCCGGCCTGAGCGCACCAGTGTCGAGCCGCGAAATATCGAGCAGAGCGCCGAAAATTTCTTCTACTGCTTCAAGCGATGCATCAATGTTACCGACTAGCCGCGCATCTTCCCCGGCACTCTGCCGCTCGGTCAGGCTGGTGATGTAGAGCCGTGCCGCGTTGAGGGGTTGCAGAATATCGTGGCTCGCCGCCGCGAGAAAGCGCGTCTTGGATATGTTGGCCTCTTCGGCCTCGCCTTTGGCTCGCGCAAGCTCCGCATTGAGCCGCGTCAGCTGCTCGGTGCGTTCCCGCACACGACGCTCCAGAGTTTCATTGGCGCGCTCCAAGGCGTCAGCCGCTTCCACGCTCGGCGTCATGTCGGTAAAGGTGGTAACGGTGCCGCCGTCCGGCATCCTGTTCGCCCGCACCTCGATGACTAGTCCTCGTTCGACGAAACGCTCAAGGAAGGGTTCCGTGCTCGACAGATAGCGGGCAAGCCGCGCACGTACGATATCTTCTATGGGCTCGTCGCCGCTTTCGTCCTTTTCGACGTTGAAACGCAGGATCTCATCCAACGCGACGCCGACGCGGGTGAAATCGAGAGGCAGATCGAGAATCTCGCCGAACTGCCTGTTCCAGCAGACGAGATGCAGATCCTTGTCGAACACCGCGATGCCTTGGCGTACGTGGTCAAGCGCCGTTTGCAGGACTTCACGATTGTAGTGAATGGCGGCATTGGCGTCGTCGAGAAGCTTCAATGCCGCCTTGGTGGAAAGCGTGCGCTTGCGCAACAGCAGCGACAGCACCAGCCGCGAAGATGCCGCGCCGATGGCGGAGGCGAGCAGATGCTCGGCGTAGCGCAGTAGTTGGAAATCAGCCTCGGCATTTGGCTCGAGACTGATTCTGCGGTTTGCGGCGAAGCTTTCAAAGGAGATGCGGGTGCGCTCTTCGCCGAGATAACGAGCCACCGTCGCGGCCAACTCTTCAACCGATATCGAAGAGCGCCAGCGGCGGAAACTGGGCGATACGGGCGTTAGCTGCGAAGGCACGAAAAGATTAGCCTGCAGCCGCTCCACCGACGCCGGCATCCTGCCGAGGGAAAAAGCCACGTAAGCAAGGATGTTGAGCCCGAGGCTCCAGATAACGCCATGCACGAGGGGAGGTAGATCGAGACCCAGCAAGGCTTGCGGCCGGAGTAAGGCGAGTCCGACGGGGCCTTCCGTCAGGATGCCCACAGCGATGATGCCACTGTCGGCGAAGCTCGGCAGCAGCAGTGTATAACCCCAGGCCACGATGCCGGCGGTCATGCCCGCGATAGCGCCGCGGCTGGTGCCACGTTGCCAAGCCAGACCGCCGAAAAACGCCGGCGCAAGCTGCGCCACTGCTGCGAAGGACAGCAGACCGATGGATGCGAGCTGTGCATCTCCGGCCAAGCGATAATACAGATAAGCCAGAAACAGGATGACGAAGATAGCAATCCGGCGCACCGCCAGAACCTTTGCTCCGACGTCCTCGCGATCGGCGATAAGCGTCTCGCGGCGCTTCAATACCCACGGGATCACGATGTCGTTGGAAACCATGATGGAAAGCGCAACCGATTCGACGATCACCATGGCTGTCGCCGCCGACAACCCGCCGACGAAAGCAACCAGAGTCATTAGGTCCGAGCCGGCAGCGAGCGGTAGTGCCAGCACAAACATGTCGCTGTCCATTTGCCCCGTGGGAAAAGTCAGCAAGCCCGCAACGGCGATAGGAACGACGAAGAGATTGATCAGCAGCAGATAGACTGGGAACAACCAGGCGGCACGCTTGATCTCGGCTTCATTATCATTTTCGACGACCGTCACATGGAATTGCCTCGGCAACAGAACCACGGCGACCAGCGACAGAAACGTCATCGCCAAGATCGTGCCGATACTGGACTGACCTGTCAGCACCGCCGCGGTGGCCGGTCTTTCCATAGCATGGGTAAAGAGCGCGACCGGGCCGTCGAACATCCAGAAGGTGACAAATATACCGACGGTGAGAAAGGCCAGCAACTTGACGACCGATTCCACGGCGATGGCCAGCATCAAACCATGCTGGTGTTCGGTCGCGTCTACATGGCGGACGCCAAACAGTACGGCAAAGGCCGCCATCGACAACGCGACAAACAGAGCCATATCGGCGGGAATCGGCTGAAGTACCGTGGAATGGGTGCTGATATGGGTGAGGATGGTGCCGAGCGACGATGATACGGCTTTAAGCTGCAACGCGATGTAGGGAACCGTGCCGACAATGGCGATGGTTGCGACAATCGCCGCTACTGCTTGGCTCTTCCCATAGCGCACCGCAATGAAATCGGCGATCGAGGTGATATTCTGCGCCTTCGCCAAGCGCACGATGCGAACGATAAGTGGCGAGCAAAGCCCGATCATCAGCAGCGGGCCGACATAGATCGTGAGGAAGTCGAAACCGGTGCGCGACGCAAGTCCGACCGATCCAAAAAACGTCCATGACGTGCAGTAGATCGCCAGGGAGAGCGGATAGATCAACAGCCTGGAGCGTGTCCGGCGGTTTAACTTCCGCAGGCGGTCGCCATAGCTCGCCACAACGAACAGAAGTCCGATGTAGCCTAGGGCGACGGCGATAACGGCCCAGCCTTGCAGCATAAGGGCTCACCCGGAACGCAAGGCCCGCAGGGACCTCAATCCGCCTGAAGGTCAACACAGATCATAAGAGCTTGTCCATTGCGGCGCTATTTGCCGGCGCCGCTTGGATCACCGCTACTTATACGTGAAATAGTGTAAAAGATACAACCAAGCGATTCGGAGGTATGTCATCGAAGCACAGCGATCTGCCGCCCTGCGAGTTCCCCCGGCCCGGTTAGCCGATGTGCTGGATATGCCTGGCGATGGCATCATCATCGTCGACCACCGTGGACGCATTTTGATGTTCAGCAAGGCATGCGAGCCTCTGTTTGGCTTCACGGCGGCCGAGATACTTGGTGCGAGCGTCACAACGATCCTGCTGCTGGAAGTGGGCGAGGAGCAGCACCGGTCTGTTTGCAATGGTACTTGTGCGGATGCCAAAGAGTCCGGAAGCCACGATGGCGAGGTGAGCGGACGTCGCCGGGACGGCACAATCTTTCGGATTGAACTTTCAACAGTCGAAATAATGACGGCGAAAGGCTGCCAATTCATCATCATCCTGCGGAACCGAGCAGAACATAACGCTGGCAATATCCTCCCCCAGCAATTCCCCCGCCAGGATTTATTGACCCCCCGCGAGCGCGAGGTGCTCCATCAGATCGCAAGCGGCGCCTCCAACAAAGAGGCCGGCCGCAAGCTCGGCATCAGTCCGCGCACCGTCGAAGTTCATCGCGCCCACATCATGGGCAAGCTCGCCGCGAAGAACGCAGCCGATCTTGTGCGCATTGTGTTTAGCGATCCGCGCATCTACTCCCGGTGATGCTCCAGCCGGGACTTCGCTGCATGGGAACGATCTGTCCTGCCGTTGACGTCCACGACGATCCCCTGGCATTGATCAAAGCACGCGCCAATTCCCCGCCACGCCCCTACTGGCCGGAACTTCTCCATGGCCTTTGCGAATTTCAACTACGGCATCTTGGCCCGCGTCGCGGAAACGCTGTCGATTGCAACCGCGGGTGCGCTGCTGTTCATTTGGGCGGGCTTTCCCGCTGCGCTTATCACCGGCTCCGTGCTCGCGGTGGCGATTGCTGCTCTCGCGGGACGGCCGTTGTTGATTCCCGCGCCGCTCGCGCGCGCCGGTTTCGTGCTCATTGGCATTTCACTCGGCGCGGTGGTGACGCCGCGCACCCTTCACGGCATCGTCGACTGGCCCATCAGCATCGCGCTGATCTCGATATCGACGATCTGCATGACGTTGGGGACGATGTCCTATCTGCGGCTGGTGCATCGCTGGGACATGCTTTCGGCTTTGTTCGGCGGCAGTCCGGGCGGACAGGCGCAGGTCATCATCCTGGCCGCCGAAAAGGGCGCCGATCTCCGGGCGGTCGTCATCGTCCAAACTGTGCGGGTTGTCTTTCTGACGGTCGGCATCCCCGCGGGTCTTGCCTTATTCGGGTTGGCTGCTTCGCCGACCGCGACTCTGGGAATGCCGACCTTCGGCGCCTCCTTTTGGGAAGTTGCCTTGCTGGTGGGCGTTTCCACTTTTACCGCTCTGGCACTTCACTGGCTCCGCTTTCCGGCGGGCATGATCTTCGGCGCCATGCTGGGCTCGGGCATTCTTCATGGCACTGAAATTGTGCACGCGGCGCTGCCCTGGTGGGTTGCAAGTGCTGCCATCGTGATGCTGGGAGCGACGACCGGCGCCCGTTTTGCCAATACTCCCGTACGGATGTTGGTTGCTTATTTTGGCGCGGCGCTGGGCTCCTTCGCCGTCGCCATCGCGATTGCGACCCTGTTTGTGCTCGCCGTAGCGAACCTTGCACCCAGCCGGATCGCCGACCTCGTTGTCGCCTTTTCGCCGGGTGCGCAGGATACTATGATGGTGCTCGCGCTATCCCTGAATATTGATCCGGTTTTTGTCGGGGCGCACCAACTTGCCCGCTATCTCATCGTATCCTTATCGCTACCGCTGCTGGCCCACCTGATCGCCCGCGGCGATAACAAACCGCCCGACTAGCTTGTGAAGCCGTAACCTGTCTCCCGTTGGCTTTCTGCAATCCGTCGGAAGCCGCAGCAATGAAATACAGCCTAGGGCGCTAGACAATAGCCGGCGACCAGCTTGACTAGATCAGCTTGGCGGCCGGTGCCAGTTTTCTGAAAGAGGCGCTGCAGATGTGTTTTGACCGTTGCCTCGGCGATCCCGAGTACTTCCGCGACCTCGGACACGCCACCGATCTCAACGATAGAAAAAAGCACGCGAAGCTCCGCCGGGGTCAGTTGAAACTGTTGGGCAATAGCCACCGGCCGGGACAGCAAATCGATCGCAGCCTTGCGAATAAATACTGCCGCGACCGCGCCGTAAGAAACCCCGGCCTTGCGTCGCGCCCCCGACGTGAGCGGCAGAACGTGGGCGACATAGCGTTGGTCGTCGCGCGCCATGATCGGCACCGCAATGCCTTTCTTGCCGAGCGCGGCATCGCCGCCACCGGCTGCCGTAAAGATGTCGAGCAAGACCTGGTCCGCTGCCGGATCGGAGGCGCCGAGCCGACCGCTGGGCGCACGGACGGCGTTCGCCTCCGCCAGTAGGGCATAGCCGCTGGCATTAGCGTGAACAATACGTCCCGCAGCATCGACGATAAACATCCCGGAGGCGAGGGTGTCGAGGCTGTCGGCAAGCGCCGCGGCCTTGACCTTATGGACGTCAATCACCTTGCCGATGAGCAGTGCGCGGCGGACGTGTGGAACGATCAGGCTAAACCGACGGCGAATCTCATCATCGAAAAAGCCATGGTCCATACGCCGCATTGCTATCAAGCTGGTGCAGCCGGTCGGCGACTTTTCCAGATTGGATAACACGAGGTCGCAAATGCCTTGTGGAACGACCCACTCCCGGGCGAAGCGGGTCCGGCAGAACTCCTCTCGAGGAAGCACGTCGAGAAACACATGCCGCTGTTCGATATCGAAAAACATCGCCGTCGGAAGTAATGGGTTTATTTTGAAGTATTTTTCGAGATACAGGTCCACGAACTCTCGGTCGTGGCCCAGCATGAAATGAATTTCCACGGTTTTTGCGATGACATCCTGTGAAATAAGGCTTGCGGTTGAACCGCCGAGAAAATCGCGAATGCCATCGAAAGCATCTGGCCACAGCGCTGAATCGAGCGACGCATCATAAATATTGCCGATGAGCAGCGAAATCTCTTCGGCTTCGTTCATGATGCCCCGTCTTCGCGTATTACCGGCTTCAACGACCCTGCGGCAGCCGCGAGACGCGGAACGATATCACCACCGGAGATCGTATTCGAGGGCCAAGCGCCGATTGGGGCTGGAAATCCGGCAACTTCGCCGCCAATGCCGCCCGGGCTGCAGAAATTTAGCCGGTATCAACCGATTGGTTGATGTGGCGCCCCACTGTCTCATCCAAAATTCAACATTCCTTGCCGCTACGTCTCCGCGTCAGACGTGGCGAGTAGGGCACTCGTTCCGCCCAGGAGACGACAATGCATGTTGAGACAGTCGGACAGACCAACCATTCCGCAGGTTACGGTAGGCCCATCGCGGAGCGAGCCTCTCGCCCCCTTCAGTCAATTAGCGTGTCGGACATTGCCATTCCGGCCCTGTGGTCCGGAATCGGTCTCATGTGCTCAGCGCCGTTCGTGCCCTTGCTGAGCAACGCCATGGTCGCCGAGGACACGTTCGGCTTCTTGGTCGGCCTTTTGGGCTGACGCCGGTCGGAAACGCTTATTCCGCTGCCAGCGCGCGGCTTCTGAGCGGCAGTCCAAGCCGCTGCCATACGTCGACAAGCGCTTCGGCGAGCGTGTCGATCAACGCGTCCTCATGATAGGGCGAGGGCGTAATCCGCAGCCGCTCGCGGCCGCGGGGGACGGTGGGGTAGTTGATTGGTTGAATGTAGATCCCATGCTCGTAGAGCAGGAGATCGCAAGCGGCTTTGCATTTTTCCGGATCACCGACCATCACCGGCACGATATGCGTTTCGCTCGGCATCACCGGCAATCCGGCCTCGGTGAGCACGCCTTTCACGCGCGCGGCACGTTCCTGATGGCGCTCGCGTTCCCAGCTTGACGTCTTAAGATGACGGATCGCGGCGGCGGCCGCGGCGCATATCGCGGGCGGCAGCGCGGTGGTGAAGATGAAGCCCGGCGCATAAGACCGGATCGCATCGACGAGAGCAGTGCTGCCGGCGATATAGCCGCCGAGGCAGCCGAAAGCTTTCGCTAACGTGCCTTCGATGACATCCACGCGCCCCATCACGCCGTCGCGTTCGGCAATGCCGCCGCCACGCGGACCATACATGCCAACCGCATGCACCTCGTCGATGTAGGTCAGGGCGCCGTAACGCTTGGCGACGTCGCAGATGCGCTGGATGGGGGCGACGTCGCCGTCCATCGAATAAAGGCTCTCGAAAACGACCAGTTTTGGTCTTCCGAGCTCTGCTTCCGCCAGCAACTGCTCCAGATGAGCTACGTCGTTATGCCGCCAGATTTTCTTTTCACAGCCGGACTGCCGCACGCCTTCGATCATCGAGTTGTGATTGTAGGCGTCGGAGAGGATCAGGCAGTTGGGGATGAGCTTGGCGAGAGTGGCGATGCCGGTCTCGTTGGATACGTAGCCGGAGGTGAAAACAAGCGCTGCCTGCTTGCGATGCAGGTCTGCAAGCTCGCGCTCAAGTTCCACGAGCGGGTGATTGGTGCCGGCAATGTTGCGTGTGCCGCCCGCTCCAGTCCCCACGCGGGTCGCAGTCTCGATCAGTGCGCCAAGGACTTTCGGATGCTGGCCCATGCCGAGATAGTCGTTAGAGCACCAGATGACGACCTCGCGCGGGCCGTTCGGCGAGTGCCAGACGGCATGAGGAAAACGCCCCGCCATCCGCTCGAGATCGGCAAATACCCGATACCGCCGCTCATCCCGAAGCTGGGCAAGCGCACCAGCGAAAAATACATCGTAATCCATGCGCAGCCTCGTGACCGGCCCCGGTCGCATTTTTAGAAGGGTTCTACGCAGTTTGTCGAGGCTATAATCAGCCGCTTCCAAGTGGTTGCCGGCCATAAAGTATTTTCAGATTTGCCCCGCGTCAGCGTTTTTATCAGGCCGGAACCTACAAGGAGGCTAGCCGGCGCTCGAAGGGCTTAATCGCCGCGGACCCTCGGCGCCCGCTTGCGCGCTTCGGCGGCTGCATCCGTGCGCGGTGGCCGACGCTGGATCATGCATATTTCATCGATCAAGACATCGACTGCCCGCATAAGAATGAGGAGCGTATTTTCATCTGTCACGCGGCCGTTTGTAATTTTCTTTCCTGGACTACCGATGGCAACCTGCCGTCCTGGCGTGATGCGAGACACCGTGGACAAAAAAGTATCGTGCAGTTGTGATTGCGCCCGCACACCGCCCTTCGGACTCGAGGAGACGGTCATCACCGCAACCGGCTTGTCCTTCAGCACGGATTCATAACCCGGACGCGAATTCCAATCGATCGCGTTCTTCAGAATGCCCGACATGCCGTGGTTGTATTCCGGACTGATGGCAATGATGCCGTCACTCTCGATAATGGCCCGCTTCAATGCGCGCACGGCAGGCGGCGCATCGTTGTCGTCGTCCTCGTCTTCGTTATAGGGCGGTATGGATTCGAGGCCGAAGATCGTCAGCTCGACGTCCGCCGACAGCTTTTCTTGAATAGTCTGCAAAACCGCCCGGCAGTAAGATTCGCGGCGAATGCTTCCGGACAGACCAAGTAGTCTGAATTTCTTGTTCGCCGCCAAATCCATATTTCAGCCTTTGCAATAAATGAGAAAATCCACCAGCGTCCTATATGCGATCGCGAAAAATGGGTCCATAGCGCGCCGTCTACGATACGAAGTTGTAAGATGCGCTGTCCTGAAGAGGCGTCGGCGATGACTGATACTGAATGGCTGCATCTCGCCGGCGAAATCCGCGACGGGAGCCATGTCTTGCCGGTGCGGGTCTATTATGAAGACACCGACTTCTCCGGCATGGTCTATCACGCCAGCTATCTGCGCTTTATGGAACGTGGCCGCACTGACTATCTACGGCTGCTTGGCGCGGATCAGCGCGCGCTATTCGAGCAGACCGAAAACGAGACGCCGGGTTTCGCTTTCGTGGTGCGCTCGATGCAGATCGAATTTTTCAAGCCTGCACGCATGAATGACATCTTGGAAATCATCACCTCGCCTGACGAGGTGAAGGGCGCATCCATCTCACTCAAGCAGCAGGTGACGCGCGCCGACGAGATGCTCGTGGAGGCCCAGGTACGGGTCGCCTTCGTCTCTAACGGCCGGGCGCGCCCGATCCCGAAACCGCTACGAGCCGCCATGGGCGGGTCGCGCGGCACGAAATAGAGGCCCAGGCAAGGCTCCGGCAACGGGCCGGAGCCTTTGCCGTGAACTATTTGAGCGCTGTCTCTACGCTAGTGAAGGTGGCATTCAGGTTGGTGCCCAGGCCTTGCACAACGGCGATGATCGCAACGGAGATGCCCGCCGCGATGAGACCGTATTCGATGGCCGTTGCACCAGATTTGTCTTCCGCAAAACGCTTAATCAGCTTGATCATGGGAACCCCTACATGCACAGTGCATCGTAGCGCGTCCCCAACCGCTGTGCGGTCCGGGGCGAGCGGCTACACCCATACCAGCCGTGTCTTGCGCCAAGGTTACGATAACCAAGCAACGTTGAGACGTTCGAGCGGATTGTTGTGCAACTCGTCCACGCGAGGCACCGGTTAGTAACCAATCCTTAACCATGAGCAGCGCTGTCTAAATGCCGGAAATCAGGGTTTTGGCGCCCTAGTTTGGTCACGTTTCGCGTCGATTTCGGTGCCTGGCGGTGACGGGCACCTTGATTATCGTGGAATGTCGGGTTGGCGGCGGACTCGGTTTGCGCGTCGCGTATCACACCCGTTGTTCAGAGACGAAATACCGTTCCCAGCCGACCAAGGGAGCCGGACAGCCGAAAGGATGAGTTCATGAATCCTGCCGACATCGCGCAGTCGGCCCTGCCGCTCACCTCCTCCGACCTTTCGATCTTCAGCCTGTTTTGGCAGGCCCATTGGATCGTCAAGACCGTCATGATCGGGCTTTTGGTGTGCTCGGTCTGGGTCTGGGCGATCGCCATCGACAAACTGGTGCTTTTCGCCCGCACCAAGAAGGCGACCGATCGTTTCGAGCAGGCGTTCTGGTCGGGTCAGTCGCTGGAGGAGCTCTATCGCTCGCTATCGTCTAACCCGACGCACTCGATGGCGGCGCTGTTTGTGGCGGCCATGCGCGAATGGAAGCGCAGCTTCGAGACCCACAGCAAATCCTTTGCCGGCTTGCAGATGCGTATCGAAAAGGTGATGGATGTGACCATCGCCCGCGAGATCGAACGGCTGGAGCGGCGCCTTCTCGTACTGGCTACGGTGGGTTCCGCCGGCCCGTTTATTGGTCTGTTCGGCACCGTCTGGGGCATCATGACGAGCTTTCAGTCGATCGCCGCATCGAAGAACACCTCGCTAGCCGTGGTGGCGCCAGGCATCGCCGAGGCCCTGTTCGCGACCGCAATCGGCCTTGTTGCCGCCATCCCTGCGACCATTTTTTATAACAAATTCTCGTCCGAGGTGAACAAGCAAGCCCAGCGTCTGGAAGGCTTCGCCGACGAATTTGCCGCCATCCTGTCCCGGCAAATCGACGAGCGCACGTGAGGATCATTCGATGGCGATGAACGGCGTGGCGACGAGCGGGCACCGGCGTCGGCGCCGTCACGGCGTGATGAGCGAGATCAACGTCACCCCGATGGTCGACGTCATGCTGGTGCTGCTGATCATCTTCATGGTGTCTGCACCGCTCCTCACCGTTGGCGTGCCCCTCGATCTGCCGCAATCTCAAGCCAAGAGTCTGGATCAGGATCAGAAGCCGCTGACCGTTTCCGTCAATCAGCAAGGGAAGATATTTTTGCAGGAGACCGAGGTTAGCTCCGAGGAATTGGTGGCAAAGCTCAAAGCGATCACAGATGCGCGCGGCGGCGCCGAAGAGCGCATATTCGTGCGTGGCGACAAAGCGGTCGATTACGGAACGATGATGAAAGTGATGGGGCGGGTTTCGGGGGCTGGTTATCGCCGCGTTGCCCTGGTCTCGGAAGTCGAACAGGGTCCCTGACGAGCGATGACGCACGAGGGCAACACAGCTGGCAAGTGGCGCATCAAGGGGCGGCTTTGGGCTGCCTGTTGTGTGGTTTTGTCCGTTTTCGCGCATGTCACCGCAGTACAGCTCGGCCTGTTTTCCTTTCCAGCCAAGTCGCGGGAGGTCGCTTCGACGGAAATGCCGGTCGACATTATCTCCGTGGACGACTTTTCCAAGCTGACGGCAGGAAACAAGAACGCTCCCAAGAAGGAAGCACCAAAGCCTGTCGTCGAAAAGGTAGCCGAGGAGAAGCAAGTTGAGGATACGACCGCAAAGATCAGCGAGAAGAAAGAGGTCCAGGCCTCGACGGATCAGCCTGCTCCCATGCCGGAACCGAAGCTAAAGCCGCCGGAGCCGAAACCGGCTGCCGCGCCGGAGCAGCCGAAGGTAGAGGCGAAGGCGCCTGATAAGAAAGAACCGGAGCAGAAGATCGATCCGATTGCCGAGGCCTTAAAGAAAGAAGACGCCAAGAAGCCGGAGAAGAAGGCAGAGTCGAAGCCGCAACCGGCGCCGCCGAAGCCTACGCCGCAACCGCCTAAATTCGATCCGCGCAAGATTGCGGCATTGCTCAACAAGGAGACGCCGCAACGCATGCCCGCCGCCGGCGCCGAACTCAACGCCAATCCGGGACTCGGATTTTCCGGGGGCTCGGCGGCGCAATTGTCGCAAAGCGAGATCGACGCGTTCCGCCGCCGCGTGCATGGTTGCTGGATTCTGCCGGCGGGGATGACGGACAACCCCAATCTTAAAACCACGATCCGGGTTCTATTTAAACCCGATGGAACATTTGCGGTGCCGCCGGTCGTAGTCGCCGGCAGCGCGGCGGTTCAAGGTCCGGCTTTGGCTGAAAGCGCCCAGCGCGCGCTTTTGCGATGTCAGCCCTACACCATGTTCAAGCCTGAGCATTATGACGGCGCGAGCGGTTGGAAAGACATCGAGGTCACCTTCACCGCCGCCGAGCTCATGTGATTGGCGCGCCCTGATATGACCGACCTGATGACAAAAAATATATCAACAATACAGTTGCGGTTGAACCGCCGCCGGATTCTGATGCTGGGTGCGGCGGGCGCCGTTGCCGGTCTGCTACCGCGGCCAGCTTCGTCGGCGGTAAAGCTCGACATTACGTCGGGCAACGTGCAGCCGATCCCGATCGCATTGCCGGATTTCCTCGGCGTGGCGCCCGCGGATGCCGAGATCGCGCGCGAGATCACTCAGGTCATCGCCGGCGATTTGCGGCGCTGCGGATTGTTCGCACCGATCGATCCGGCGGCCTATATCCAGAAAATTTCCAACTTCGATGCAGTGCCGCGTTTCGAAGATTGGCGTGTCATCAATGCGCAAGCTTTGGTGACCGGCCGCGTTAAGCGGGAAGGTGGCCGGCTCTTCGCCGATTTTCGCTTATGGGACATTTTCGCCGGGCAGCAGCTCACCGGCCAGCAATACAATACCACAGCCGAAAATGTCCGGCGCGTCGGCCACATCATCTCCGATGCGGTTTATGAGCGCTTCACCGGCGAGAAAGGCTATTTCGACAGCCGCATCGTCTTCATCGACGAATCCGGTCCGAAGGAACGGCGGGTGAAAAAGCTCGCCATCATGGACCAGGATGGCGCCGCCGTGCGCTATCTCACCAGGGGAGACGAGCTCGTCCTGACGCCACGCTTTAGTCCGTCAACGCAAGAGATCACTTACATGTCCTATGGGCAAAGTGATCCCCGAGTTTTTCTGCTCAACATTGAAACCGGTCAGCGCGAGATCGTCGGCAATTTTCCGGGCATGACATTCTCTCCCCGCTTCTCGCCCGATGGCCAGCGCGTCATCATGAGCTTGCAGCAAGGCGGCAATTCCAATCTCTTCGTCATGGACCTGCGTTCGCGAGCGACCTTGCGCCTGACCGACACCGCAGCCATCGACACCGCTCCCTCCTATTCACCCGACGGCACACGCATCTGCTTTGAATCCGATCGCGGCGGCTCGCAACAGATCTATCTGATGACCGCGCAAGGCGGCGCCGCCCAGAGGATCAGCTTCGGGGAGGGCTCCTATTCGACTCCCGTGTGGTCTCCGCGCGGCGATTACATCGCCTTCACCAAGACCGGCGGCGGAAAGTTTTCCATCGGGATCATGAGGCCGGACGGCAAGGAGGAACGTATCCTGACCGAAGGCTTCCACAACGAGGGTCCGACTTTCTGCCCGAACGGCCGCGTGATCATGTTTTTCCGCGATGCGGCCGGCAGCGGCGGACCGTCGCTGTTTATGGTCGATGTCACGGGACGCAACGAACAGCGGGTTCCGACTCCGAGCTACGCGTCGGATCCGGCGTGGTCACCGCTGTTGTCGTGAGTTAGCCGGCATTCACGCATGGTTAACCATTCGAATTGGTTTCCGCGTTTCTCGAGATTTTCAGGGCGTTAGCAAGGCCTCATCAAGGTTGATGGAACGTTCGTTTAACGAACGAGCGTTAGACCGGAGGCTAGGTCCGGCAACGACGCCAACATGGAGGCACCGGCATGATGATGCGTATTTTTACTGGCGCGAAGCTCGCAGCCTTCTTAGTCGCGGCTCTCGCGGTCGCGGGCTGCGCCAACAAGCCGCCTGAACAGGATCAAGCCGGTCTCGGTGGCGCCGCCGCCCCCGGAAGCCAGCAGGACTTCGTCGTCAATGTCGGCGATCGGGTATTCTTCGAGACCGATTCCACCGAACTCACGCCGCAGTCGCGCGCGACCTTGGAAAAGCAGGCGCAGTGGCTGCAGAACTATAACCGTTATGCCTTCACCATCGAAGGCCATGCCGATGAGCGCGGCACCCGCGAATACAACATCGCGCTCGGCGCTCGTCGCGCTCAGGCAGTGCGCGATTATCTAACTGCTCGAGGTATCGCGGCATCGCGCATGCGCACGATCTCCTATGGCAAGGAACGTCCGGTCGCGGTGTGCGATGATATTTCCTGCTGGTCGCAGAATCGGCGCGCGGTCACGGTGCTAAACGCCACTTCGTAGCCTAGCTAGCACCAGCAATAAGTTATACCGGCGCCCTAGCGCGCGATTAGTAAAGTGGGCGCTGGTTTTTGCGTCCGATCGCGCGCTAACTTAAAACTTTGCGCATGATCTTGTCGGCGAACCGGTTCCCACTTCGCCGGATCATGTGCGGCCGGCGCCGGTTACGTTTGAGGAAGCTTGATGCCGCGGAAAGTCACAATTTGAACGCAGCTTTGCCTATGCTAGGGGAGAGCAGGGGACATCGTAATTACCATGGTTTGCTTGTCTGCTCGTGTTTTCAGGGCGGCGCTGCTCGCTGCTCCCGCAGTCGTTCTGGTAGGGGTCGCCTCCGCTCAGGAGCCGCCACGCCCACCTAATTTTCTCGACAACATCTTCGGTGGCAATTCACCGCCGCAGGCACAATCCGAGACATTCGCCCAGGTCGGCGCGGCCGATCTGAGTGTGCGCCTTGACCGTATCGAGGCACAAATCCGTCAACTCACCGGCACCGTCGAGCAACTGCAATTCCGCAATCAGCAGCTCGAACAGATGCTGCAAAGAGGTCAGGCCGCAGTGCCTGCGCCTGCCGCCCCCCAAGTTCGCCAACAGAGTCCCGGCACACCGCCTCCCATAGCCGCTCCGCCGCCGGGGCGGCGCTCCGATGTGTTTGATCCAACGCAAAATCCGGCTGCGCCAGGCGTGCCGCAGACTCTGGGTTCGGTGCCCGTCATCTCTGCCGATGCGGCGAGCCAAGCGCTGATTGGCGCTCCAGGCGGGCGCTCGGCCGGCGCGCCGCTCGACCTTTCCACTTTGTCGGGGAGCGCTGCCAACGATCCATCGTTAGGAATGGACGGGACGCTGCCGCCGCCTCCGCCGCGCAATCCCAATGCGACCGGCGCGCAAGTTGCCGCCGTCGCGCCGCCATCACAGACGCCGAAGGACGAGTTCGATCTCGGCTACGGCTACGTCAAGCGCAAGGACTATGCACTGGCCGAAGACACATTGCGCGGCTTCCTGCGCAAGTATCCGAGCGACCGCCTCGTTTCCGATGCGCAATATTGGCTGGGCGAAAGTTTGTTCCAGCGTCAGCGTTACCGCGACGCTGCGGAGTCCTTCCTAGCGGTAACGACGAAATACGACACCAGCCCCAAGGCGCCGGAGGCGCTGCTGCGGCTAGGGCAGTCGCTTGCGGCACTGGGCGAGAAAGAAACGGCTTGCGCCGCCTGGGGCGAGATCGGACGCAAATACGCGCGCGCCACGGCGAGCGTGAAGGCGAGCGTCACAGCGGAACAGAAGCGTGTTCGCTGCTAATAGAGCCGGCGGCGCACGGCCAGTTTCAACGGCTGAATTTGAATCGCTGTTCGCCGGTCTCGTTTCCGCTCCCGCCATCATTCTTGCCGTTTCCGGAGGTCCGGATTCAACAGCGCTCCTGTTTTTGGCGGCGCGCTGGCGGGCTAAACGCAAGCACGGCCCAAAACTTCTTGCCGTCACCATCGATCATGGCCTGCGGGCGGAATCCGCGCGGGAGGCGAAACAAGTCGCGCGTTTAGCCCGCAAGCTCGGCGTGGTTCATCGGACGCTTCGATGGACGGGCAAAAAGCCGACAACAGGCATCCAGGAGAAAGCGCGGCAAGCGCGCTACGGCCTTCTCGCCGATGCCGCGTCGAAAGCCGGCGCGTCACATGTGCTGACGGCTCATACGCTCGACGATCAGGCGGAGACTGTGCTGATGCGCCTGATCCGCGGCAGCGGGATGACCGGATTGGGCGGCATGGCGAAGGATACGCGCCTGGGCGAAATTTCGCTGCTTCGGCCTTTTCTTCGTGTCCCAAAGGCGCGGCTGCTCGCCACGCTGAAGGCGGCGAAAATTCCGTTCATTGACGACCCATCCAATGCCAATCCCCGCTTTACCCGGATACGCATGCGCGCGCTGATGCCTGGGCTCGCTGCCGAAGGTTTGAGCGCTGAACGACTTGCCTTGCTTGGGCGGCGAATGCGGCGCGCAGATGCGGCGCTGGAATTGGCGGCTGAGGTTGCAGCCGAGATGCTGTCGTCCGCCCCCTGGTCCGACGCGGGGCCGATTAGTCTAAACGCCGGAGGTTTCGGACTCCTGCCGTCCGAGATTGCTCTGCGTCTTCTTGGCCACGCCGTTACTTCCCGGGGCGACGAGGGTCCGGTCGAGCTTGCCAAGCTCGAGCTTCTGCATGCGGCGCTGGCCTCGCAAAAGCCAGGCGCCGCGCGGTTTCGCCGCACGCTCGCGGGTGCCCTCATTACTTTGACGCAGGATCGCTTGGTGGTGGAACGGGCTCCGCGCCGGCGCGGCGGAAGCGCCGCCTTAACCACGCGCCTACGCGGGCGGAAATAGCCTGGCAAACTGCGCTAGAATGCGGGAGAATCGAGATGGTTCCCTTGGCAGCGATAGGTTGGCTACCTACATCGTGATAGGCACGGGCCTGAAGTTGCCATGAATAAGGTGCATACCGACCGAGCCGCGGTTACGCGCGGGCTCATGAAGGACGCAGGATGAACGCCAACCTCCGTAACTTCGCCCTTTGGGTGATTATCGTCCTGCTGCTGCTCGCTCTGTTCACATTGTTTCAGAATCCTGGCCAGCGCACGACTTCGCAGGACATTTCCTTTTCGCAGCTTCTCAACGAGGTCGACCAAGGCCGCGTGCGCGATGTCGTGATTCAGGGACCGGATATCCACGGCAACTTCACCGACGGCCGCGGTTTCCAAACCTACGCGCCCAATGACCCCTCGCTGGTGCAGCGCCTCTACGGCAAAGGCGTGTCGATCACCGCGCGGCCGCAGGGTGACAATGTTCCCTGGTTCGTGTCGTTGCTGGTGTCCTGGCTTCCGTTTATTGCCCTGATCGGCGTCTGGATTTTCCTCTCGCGGCAGATGCAAGGCGGCGCCGGTAAAGCCATGGGCTTCGGCAAGTCGCGCGCCAAGCTTTTGACCGAGGCGCATGGCCGCGTCACCTTCGAGGATGTCGCGGGCGTCGACGAGGCCAAGCAGGACTTGCAGGAGATCGTCGAATTCCTGCGCGACCCTGGCAAATTCCAGCGGCTCGGCGGGCGGATTCCGCGTGGCGTGTTGCTGGTCGGCCCTCCCGGCACTGGCAAGACCCTGATCGCGCGCGCCGTCGCGGGCGAAGCCAACGTGCCCTTCTTCACCATTTCCGGTTCCGACTTCGTCGAAATGTTCGTCGGCGTTGGCGCCTCGCGCGTGCGCGACATGTTCGAGCAGGCCAAGAAGAACGCGCCGTGCATCATCTTCATCGACGAAATCGATGCGGTTGGCCGTCATCGCGGCGCCGGTCTTGGCGGCGGCAATGACGAGCGCGAGCAGACGCTGAATCAATTGCTGGTCGAGATGGATGGCTTCGAGGCGAACGAGGGCATCATCCTGATCGCCGCCACCAACCGTCCCGACGTGCTCGATCCGGCCTTGCTCCGACCCGGCCGCTTCGATCGACAGGTTGTGGTGCCAAATCCGGACATCGTCGGCCGCGAGAACATCCTCAAGGTCCACGTCCGCAAGGTGCCGATGGCGCCCGATGTGAACTTGAAGACGGTCGCGCGCGGCACGCCTGGATTTTCCGGCGCCGATCTCGCCAACCTGGTCAATGAGGCGGCGTTGATGGCGGCGCGGCGCAACAAGCGCATGGTCACCCAGGACGACTTCGAAGACGCCAAAGACAAGGTGATGATGGGCGCCGAACGCAAGTCGCTGGTCATGACCGAGGAAGAGAAGATGCTGACCGCCTATCACGAAGGCGGCCACGCCATCGTCGCGCTTAACGTCAAAGCGACCGACCCGGTGCACAAGGCGACCATCATCCCGCGTGGCCGCGCGCTCGGCATGGTCATGCAATTGCCGGAACGCGACAAGCTGTCGATGAGCCGCGAGCAGATGACGTCACGGCTCGCCATCATGATGGGCGGACGCGTTGCCGAGGAACTGGTCTTCGGTCATGACAAGGTCACGTCCGGAGCGTCCTCCGATATCGAGCAGGCGACCAAGCTCGCACGCATGATGGTGACCCGCTGGGGTCTTTCGGCGGAACTCGGCACCGTGGCTTACGGGGAAAACCAGGAAGAGGTATTCCTCGGCTATTCGGTGGCGCGCACGCAGAACATTTCGGAAGAGACAAGCCGCAAGATCGACGCCGAGATCCGGCGTCTGGTCGAAGCCGGCTATGACGAGGCGCAGAAGATCCTCACCGACAAACGTCCCGACCTCGAGGTTTTGGCCAAGGGCCTGCTCGAATTCGAGACGCTGTCCGGCGACGAGATCAAGGATCTGCTGCTGGGCAAGCGGCCGGTGCGTGAGTCGGCCATCGATCCGCCGACAACGCCGCGCTCCTCGGCTGTGCCGACGGCAGGCAAGGGTCGCCCGCGCCCCGGGCCTGGTCCGCTTGAGCCGGAGCCACAGCCTCAGGCTTAGCCTGTCGAAATTGCTTTCTTCCGCTGCCCCTGCTTGCCCATGTTGATGAATCGTGGTTCACAGCTTTGAACCGGGTTCGCTTCTATGGTCTATCGCCGTACCGATAGCGTCATCCGCCGGCTGGCGAGGCGGCGCGACGCCATCGTTCGAGCCGCCCGCGCTGCGGCAGCCGACGGGGGCATGACGGCCGTGCATATTGCCGCCGTGGCCGAGCGGGCCGGTATCGCCGCGGGAACCGTTTATCGTTATTTCCCGGCCAAAACCGAACTCGTCGCAGAGCTCGTGTCATCAACCTGCGAGCAAGAGATTGCGGCCATGCGCAAGGCCGCCAACGCGGCCCCAGGATCGCTTTCCGCTCTGGCGGCAGCAATCGTCGCCTTCGCCGCACGCGCGCTGCGGAGACGGCGGCTGACCTGGGCGCTGATCGGCGAGCCGGTTGAGGCTGACATCGATGCGGTCCGCCTCGGCTACCGCCAGTCACTAGCTAAGGAACTGGAAACGCGGATTCGCGCGGCGGCGGCCGATGGGCATTTGCCCAATCAGGACGCTGCGCTCGCGGCTGCGGCTCTTGTTGGCGCGCTGGTTGAGGGTCTGGTCGGCCCCGTGGCTCCTGAAGCCGGCAGTGAAGTGGCCGTGCGCGAGGCGGTACAGACATTGACGTTGCTGAGCTTGCGGGCACTGGGAGTGGTGGACGCGCGCGCGCGCGGCCTTGTGGTGCAGACAGCACTGCCTGCTTACGAGGACGACACGGATTAAGATAACGCCAGATGCGCCGTTCAGTGCGACATCAAGGCCGGCACTGTGGTTGCTTTCAGCACGCCGCGGGTGGTGCCGCCGAGAATGAATTCGCGCAGCCGTGAATGCCCATAGCCGCCCATCACCAGCAAATCCGCGCCACTCGCCTTGGCATGAGCTAGGATTGCCGCGGATACCTTGAGATCGCCGGGCGCGATATTCTTCACCTCAGCCTTGATTCCATGGCGGGCGAGATGCTGGCCGACGCCCGCTGATTCATCGTTCTTGCCGGCGTCGGTACCGACGATCACGACCTCAACAGCTTTCGCCTGGTGCAGAAAGGGCATCGCATCAGCCATGGCCCGAGCCGCGGTGCGGCCGCCATTCCAGCAAATAAGGATCCGGTCAAGTTTCAAGCCTGTATTCTGAATATAGGGCACGACGATCACAGGCCGGCCTGATCCGAATAACGCCCCTTCCACCACCAGTTCTTCGGGCGCCATCCTGTCGCGCTCCGATTGCCCAACCACGGCGAGGTCGAATTGGCGGGCGATTTTACCGAAGGTGTCGGCGGCGCCGGCAAGCGAAGCGGTGACCATCCGCGGTTGATAGGAAATCCCGCTGGCGGTTGCTGCTGCCTTGAAGTTGGCGACAGCCGCTTTGGCAGCTTGCTCGTTATCCTCGCGCTGTTCCTCGATAACCGATGCTGGAATGTCGGTGCCCATGATCGCCGGGAGCACCGGCTCATAAGCGAAAGCAACGCCGGCGAGATGCGCGCTAAATGTCTTGGCAATGGAGATCGCGTAATCGGCTGCGGGATCGCGCGCCCCGCCGACCGTAAGATTGACCACGATGTCCTTGAGCATGGTCCGGCTCCTATCAGCCGTTATTTCGTTTTACCATCGGGACCGAATTGCTTCAAATAAGCCCAGAGACTGCCGATCTCATTTTCGCTTTTAATGCCGGCAAACGCCATCTTCGTGCCGGGAATCTTCGCCATCGGATTTTGAATATATTCCTTGAAACTTGCCTCGTTCCAAGTAATGCCGGAATTCTTGTTGGCTTCGGAGTAGCTGTAGTCCGGAACGCTCCCGGACTTGCGTCCATCCAGGCCATTGAGCACCGGGCCAACCTTGTTGGTCGCATCTTCGCCGACCGAATGGCAGGGCAGGCATTTCTTGAACGACTGCTCGCCTGCGGCGAGATCCTGAGCCGAGGAACCGCTCGTCGATGCGGCAAAGGCCGCAGCGGTTATTGCCAATAACAAGGTCCGCATATGTGTCGCTCCACGTCTTCGAAATGGAAGGCTACCGAGCATTTCCCATGAAGGCGCTTAAGGTTTATGTCAACGCGGGACTCGTCCGGATGCTCCGTCGGCTATTGGCAATGATGGGATCAAGGCTCAATTTATGGCTATAACTCCATCATGGGAAGCCCTACGCCGGATCGTGCAAGATTTGCGTCCGTTTGCCTGGGAAAAAGTCGATGTCGGTAATAATGCCCAAAGCCGATGCCGCCGTCCTCGGTCGTCGAGAACGGATCGTGGCGGCGTTGCGCGGAATCGTGCCCGGTGAAGGGGTCATCGACGCCGAAAAGGAAATGAAGCCTTACGAGTCGGATGGCCTGACCGCCTACCGCCAGGTACCGATGGTGGTCGTGCTGCCGCAGACCACAGCGCAAGTCGCCGAAATCCTGCGCTATTGCCATGAGCAAGAAATCAAGGTGGTGCCGCGCGGCGCCGGTACTTCGCTCTCCGGCGGCGCGCTGCCGCTTGAGGACGGCGTGTTGCTTGGCATGGCGAAGTTCAACCGCATTCGCGAAATCGACTTCGAAAACCGCCTCGCTGTGGTCGAGCCGGGCGTCACCAATCTTGCGATCACCGCCGCCGTCGAGCACGCCGGCTTTTACTACGCCCCCGATCCGTCCTCGCAGATCGCCTGCAGCATCGGCGGCAACGTCGCGGAGAATTCCGGCGGCGTGCATTGCCTCAAATACGGCATGACCACCAACAACCTGCTCGGCTGCGAGCTGGTGCTGATGACCGGCGAGATCGTGCGGCTCGGCGGCAAGCATCTCGACAGCGGCGGTTACGACCTGCTCGGCATCGTCACCGGGTCGGAGGGCCTGCTCGGCGTCGTCACTGAAGTCACGGTGCGCCTCTTGCGCAAGCCGGAAACCGCCCGCGCCTTGCTGCTGGGCTTTGCCACCTCCGAGGATGCCGGCGAATGCGTGGCGCGCATCATCGGCGCGGGCATCATTCCCTCCGGCATGGAGATGATGGATGCGCCGGCGATCCACGCCGTGGAGGAATTCGTCCATGCCGGCTATCCGCTCGACGTCGAGGCGCTGCTGATCGTCGAGCTCGACGGACCGGGCGCCGAATGCGACCACTTGGTGGAGCGCGTGTCCGTGATCGCCAAAAGCTGCCGGGCGACGACGCTGAAAGCCTCGACCTCGGAAGAGCAGCGCCTCTTGTTTTGGGCCGGGCGCAAGGCGGCGTTCCCCGCGGTCGGGCGCATTTCGCCGGATTATTATTGCATGGACGGCACCATCCCGCGCGCCAAGCTGTCCCTGGTGCTGCATCGCATGAAGGAAATGTCGGAAAAACATCGCCTGCGTGTCGCCAACGTCTTTCATGCCGGCGACGGCAATCTGCATCCGCTGATCCTTTACGACGCCAATAACCCGGGTGAGCTGGAGCGCGCAGAATCCTTCGGCAGCGAAATCCTCAAGCTCTGCGTCGAGGTTGGCGGCGTGCTGACCGGTGAGCATGG
>JAXDOR010000052.1:0-3809 GCA_034668825.1 Alphaproteobacteria bacterium
AGGCAAAGTCGGTGCGTGATTTCGAAGTCGGTGTCGCGCAACGCACCGATCTTCGCCTATGGGCGTGAGAGCCCTTCGACATTGATCCATGGCGAATGATGAATGTGATCCCGACCTTCCAGGACGCATTGGCGCACCATCAACAGGGCCGGCTCGCCGACGCGGAACGGATTTACGCCGCGATGCTGCGGGCCGATCCCGACCATTTCGATGCACTCCACATGCTCGGCGTGATCCGTTACCAGCAGGGCTCGCCAGCCGAAGCGGTGGCTCTGATATCGGCCGCGCTTGCGCAGAATCCCAATGCGACCAGTGCGCTGTCGAATTGCGGGCTGGCACTGCACGCCGTCAACCGCGTGGCGGATGCGCTCCCGCTCTACGAACGGGCGCTTGCGATCGACGCCAACCATGCGAACAGCCTGACCAATTACAGCCATGCGCTGCTTGACTTAAAGCGCTACTCCGAAGCGCTCGCCTTTGCCAAAAGAGCGGCCGCGTGCAATCCGGGAGATGTGAATGCTTGGAATAACCTCGGTTGCGCTTTGCACAATCTGGGGCGCAATCCAGAGGCGCTGTTCGCTCTCGATAAAGCCCTGGCATGCAATCCCGATCACATCGACACACAGTTTAACCGGGCGAATGTGTTGAGAGCGCTTGAGCGCCTCGATGAAACGGTGGCGGCCTATGAGCAGGTATTAAGCCTCCAGCCACAGCACTTGAGGGCACTGAATAATTTCGGCAATTTATTGGTCGAGCTAGAGCGCTGTGAAACTGCCCTCGCCCTCTTCGATCGCGCGGTCGCCTTGGCACCGCGTGATGCCATGACCTTGAACAATCGCGGCATCGCGCTCCAGGCTCTCAACCGCCCCCTCGAAGCCATCGCGTGCTATGAGCGCGCATTGGCCATCGAGCCACAACACGCGGACGCCTCCTATAATGAAGGCTTCGCCCGCCTGACCCTTGGCGACCTGCGCAACGGCTGGCCGAAATATGAATTTCGCTTCGATAAAATTCAGCCCTCGCCTCCCCGGCGCGGATTTCCGCAGCCAACGTGGCGCGGTGAATCTTTCGGCGGTCGAAAGCTATTGCTCCATGCCGAGCAAGGGATCGGCGATACGCTTCAGTTCGTGCGCTACGTTCCGCTAATTGCCAACACGGATGGCGAGGTAATCCTCGAAGTTCAACGCGACCTGACGGCGCTACTTTCGCAAATCAAAGGGGTTTCCCGCTTGGCGATCCGGGATGAACCCCTGCCGGAATTCGATATTCAATGCCCGTTGCTCAGTTTGCCGCTCATATTCCGCACTGAGCTCGACACTATTCCCGCCAAAATTCCTTACATCGAGGTCCCGGAGGATCGGATAAAAAAATGGAAGCATCGTCTTCCGCCGCGCAAAGATATGCGGGTCGGCGTGGCGTGGGCGGGCAATCCGCAATTTAAGGCCGATAGGGGCCGCTCCATCGGATTAGCTCGCTTTGCGCCGCTGCTTTCCCAGGCCGGCGTTCAATTTGTAAGCCTGCACCGGGAAGTACGCGCAGAGCACGCCGGTATTCTGCAAAGCCTGCCCCAGCTCATCCATTTCGGTGAAGAGCTCGAAGACTTTGCCGACACGGCCGCGGTGATCTCGCAACTCGATCTCGTCATCTCGTCGGACACGTCGATCGTGCATCTCGCCGGCGCGATGGGTGTGCCGGTCTGGATCTTACTCAAATTTTCGGCCGACTGGCGCTGGATGCTGGGTAGTGAAAACAGCCCCTGGTACCCGACGGCCAAGTTATACCGTCAGCCAAAACTGGGGGATTGGGAAAGCGTGATCGAGCGCGTGCGCGAAGATTTGTCGCGCTGGGCGGAGGCTAGAATTGCCACGCCTTCAATCGCCGACCACGATCGCAAGGGATGACGGCGATTGCTGGAATTCCGAAACGCTACAGCGGATCAGGCGGCGCGGCGTTTTACAGGCGGTTTTGCCGGTGCAGGCGGCGGTGTTGGGCCGCGTTCAACCGAAACCAGACGACCGGCGAGAAAGCGGTAGATGTTGTTCCGGTCTGGTCGGCTATAAGTCAAAGTCAGATTGCGTTCGCCACGTTCATTCGTGCCGATCTCGGCCTTATCCGGCGGTCCCGCGCGCCGAACGACGTCGCACTCGCTCATATCAAAACTTATTGCGCCGCTCACCCCGGGCGGCATCGGAGTGCTAATGGTGCCAGGCCCGAGCGGCATGCCGCCGCAACTTCCGTCGGAACGATATAGCTCGGCAATGGCGGCGCGGTTCGCCTCGTCTGGGCGCGCGACCGCGTATATAGGGGCTCCCACAGGAGCACCGCTTCCCACAGGCGCGCTCTGGGCAGGACGGCTGCCAGTGGCCAGTTCCGCCATGGTTCTGTTGTACCAGGGATCGTCTCGGCTATCGGATGATGAGCAGGCACTGACCAAACACGCCAGGAGCATCGCCGGCGCGGTCAACCCATTTCGCAAAATCGTCATACGCAATACGCCGTCGACATCACGGGCCGACGTTCCCTGTGGACGGTCCATTACAAGAACTTTGCGCCACAATGAAAGGGACAATCAATGGTTTCCCCTTAGCGGCCGGCGAAAAGGTTAACGCTGCCGCGTGCCTTCGATCGTAAACGCGCTGACAGACGGCGTCGAAGCCGCGATGACGACATCCGGCGTTGAAGCAGTTTCCTGGAAGCGCTGCGTGTCCGGCTAGCGATCTTTCTATCATAAATCTTGTTTATTTATCAAATACTTAGACGCATAAAAATGCAGTGCTCGCGGTTATTCCGGCATGGCGATGGTGAAGCACAGTGCTTAAGCTAATTTCTTTCGGCTGAACCAACATGCGCCTTGAACGTTGTTTCATATGGACGTTTCTGACGATTCACATTCAAATCCTCATATCTTATAAAACCACCATCACCTGCCTCGCGCGGTGGCCGACGCTAGCGGGGCTTCTCCTCTTCCCGGAATAGGCATTGTGCAACTCGACTCTCTCGATATTCGCCAGGTGGCCATCCTTCTCGACATTGATGGAACGCTGCTTGACATCGCTCCTACGCCGCATGACGTGCGCGTCCCCACGACGCTGCGGCGAACGCTGGCGAAACTTCAGACCTCCACCGATGGCGCGCTCGCATTGGTGAGCGGCCGGTCGCTGCGCGACATTGACCTGCTTTTTTCGCCCTTATTGTTGTCCGCGGTCGGTGGCCATGGCGCCGAAATCCGGCTATTGCCCGACGGTCCCGGACACCAACAGCAGGCGCTGCCCCTGGACAATAAGCTTAGGCGCCGTTTTGCTGCTATTGCCGAACCCGGCGACGGCATCATCGTCGAGGACAAGGGATATTCGCTGGCGCTGCATTATCGTCTGGCGCCCGAGAAACAGCGCGCTATCGAGGATGCCGTGGCGGCGATCTGCGCCGACTTGCCGATGGCCTTCGTGGAGGTGCTGCCGGGCAAGGCGGTTCTCGAAATCAAAAAGGTGGGCTTCAATAAAGGAAGCGCCATTCAATACTTGATGTCACATCCGCCATTCGCCGGCCGCCGGCCTATTTTTGTCGGCGACGATAAGACCGACGATGCCGCCTTCGCCGTCCTGCCTGAATTTGACGGCATCGCCATTTCCGTGGGCCGGATGGTTCCCGGCGTTACGCAACGATTCGAAACACCAACGGACGTGCGCCGGTGGCTCGAGCGACTAACCAAGGATGACAAGGTTCCATCATGACGGATCACGGGTTGGATCTAGCCGTCATCGGCAACTGCCGCACGGCCGCGCTAGTCGACCCCAACGCCCGCCTGCTTT
>JAXDOR010000053.1:0-18416 GCA_034668825.1 Alphaproteobacteria bacterium
GCAGCTTCGTTTCCGTGATCCTCGGCGGCTTCGGCGGGGAGACTGCGGCGGCGGCCGAGGGGGGCGAACAGAAGCCGGTGAAGCAGGGCTCGGCGGAGGACGCCGCCTTCATCATGAAGAATGCGTCGAAAGTCATCATCGTGCCCGGTTACGGCATGGCCGTGGCGCAGGCGCAACACGCGCTGCGGGAAATGGCGGATAAACTGAAGGCCGAGGGCGTCGAGGTGAAATACGCCATCCATCCGGTGGCGGGACGCATGCCCGGCCACATGAACGTGTTGCTGGCTGAGGCCAACGTTCCCTATGACGAGGTGTTCGAGCTGGAAGACATCAATTCGCAATTCGCCCAGGCCGACGTGGCCTTCGTCATCGGCGCCAACGACGTGACCAATCCGGCGGCCGAGGACGATCCGAAGTCGCCGATCTACGGCATGCCGGTGCTGCAAGTGTGGAAGGCCGGCACCGTGTTCTTCATCAAGCGCTCGCTGGCGTCCGGATATGCCGGCATCGACAACCCGCTGTTTTACCGCGACAACACCATGATGCTGCTGGGCGACGCCAAGAAGATGACCGAGCAGGTTGTCAAAGCCCTGTGATCGCCCGCGGTCGTTGCGGAAAATTTGAAACCTAGCCGGCTCGCGGTTGTTAGCCTCTGCAGCGACATTGCGGAGAGTCCCATGCGTATGATCCTGATCGCGGCCGGTGTTCTGGTTGGCCTATCCGTGCAGCCGAGCCAGGCCGCCCAGCGCGCCTGGTGCATCGAAGGCGGCGCCTACGGCCGTGGCAGTTTGGATTGCACCTACTATAACCTGCGGCAGTGCCGGGCCAGCGCTTCCGGCGCAGGCGGATATTGCATACAGAATCCGGCGCTGGCGTTTGACCGTCGTCCGGCGCCGCCGCCGCGCCGTATGCTGCGCGAGAAGTATTAGAGCACAGCGTCTCACCGGAGTCGTTTTAGCTGCCTCACCGCTCATTCCCGCGTAAGCGGAATCTAGACGCTTATGGTTGCTGGGTCTCCGCTTTCGCGGCGACGAGCGGATAGCATGGCCGTTCTGCCAGTCCCTTATTCGCGAAGCCCGCTTAAGCAGCAATTCTGCAAATGCTATAATGCGCCTCCGGAGGGCGCATGTTGATCTACAAAATTTGCGACGGCGGGGCATGGGCGCAGGCGGAGCGCGAGGGCACGTTCCACGGCGCGGCAATCGATCTCGCAGACGGCTACATCCATTTCTCCACCGCCGCTCAGGTGCCGGAAACCGCCGCCAAGCATTTCACCAGCCAGCACGGCCTGGTGCTCGCCGCCATCGACGCGCAGGCGCTAGGCGACAAGCTGAAATGGGAACCGGCGCGCGGCGGCGCGCTATTTCCGCATCTCTACGCCCCGTTGCCGATGTCCGCGGTGCGCTGGGTCAAGCCGATGCCGCTCGGCGCGGACGGACGGCATGTGCTGCCGGAGGAGTGAGGGGAAACCTGGCCGGCTATTCACCTTCGGCGGCCCTGCTTTGACCTTCACCACTCCCCATATACCCATCATGTCTCGCGCTTTCGTCAAAGAAGATGCCGCCGAAAATTTCGACGACCTGCCCGAGCGGCCGGTGTCGGAGCATCCGAATTATGTCACCGCGCGTGGGCTGGAACTGATTGAGGCTGAGCTTGCGCGCCTGCATGCTGAGCATGGCGCGGCGCAGGCCGCCGAGGACCGCGCAGCGGCGGCTAAGGCCGCGCGCGAGTTACGCTACTGGACGTCGCGGCGCGCCACCGCGCAGGTCATCCCGCTGCCTGACGATATGAACGTGGTGCATTTCGGCGCCACGGTGACGCTTAAACGCGACGACGACCGCACACAGACTTTCCGCATCGTCGGTGAGGATGAGGCGGACCCGGCCGCAGGCACGCTCTCGCACGCGTCACCGCTTGCGTGCGCATTGTTCGGTAAGACGGTGGGCGATGTGGTGCAGGCCGGCCAGGCGGAAGCGGAAATCCTCGCCATTGCTTGAAGGCGACTTGGGCTTCTAGGCGGTGGCGGACAAACGCGTCGATGACGGAAGGTCAAGTTCGCCGCATTTAAAACGTCTGATACGACTGCCCCAACTTGCCGCCGACGCGGGCGAAGCCGACCTTCGCCGGCTCGTAATCCTTGCTGATATTGAGCGCCTTGGCATAGGAGCCGGCGGCCCGTTCGCTGTCGCCCTGGCGTTCATAGGCGAGCCCCCGGCTGGTCCAGGCATGCACATTCTGCGGCTCAATCTGCACCGCGTCGTCGAGATCGCTCGCCGCCGCCTTTAGGTCATTGAGCGCAAGATGGCTCAGGCCGCGCGCGATCATCGGATCGGCTTGTTGCGGCGCGAGGCCGGTCGCTGTCGAGAAGTCGTCGATGGCGAACGGATGCTGGCCCTGGCTTTGATAGAGCAGGCCGCGGTTGTAATAGGCCTGCGCGTTGTCGGGGCGGATGGCGATTGCCTTGTTGAAATCCTGCAGCGCGAGGATGAGTTGCTTGTTCTGCCGATAGACCATGCCGCGCCCGAGATAAGCGGCCGCATAGGAAGGATCGAGCGCCAGCGCCTTGTTGTAGTCGGCGAGTGCGACGTCGAGCTTGTTGGTCTGCCGGTAGACCAGCCCGCGATTGGCATAGGCCTGGGTGTAGTTCGGATCGAGCGCGATGGCCTTGCTGAAGTCGGCGAGCGCCTCGCTGTATTTTCCGGCCTGGCCGAGCACCGTGCCGCGCATGTTGAAGGCCTGCGGGTCGTTCGGGTTGCGCTGCACGACTTCGCTGAGCGAGGCGACATTGGCCGGCGAGGTGGCGTAGAGCGCATCCTCGCTTTCGGCGATAGCGCCGGGCGTGATTGCCGTGGTCGAGCAGCCGGCCAGCGTCACGGCCAGTACGAGCGCAACGCCGGCGCGGCATCGCCTTTTGTTCAAGGGGAAGGTCGTCATGCCTGCCTCGTCCGGTGCGGGGGACGATAATGCCGGAGGGCGAAAAACAACAGCGCGGGAGGATGAGCCTGCCCGCGCCGTAAATCTGTCAAACATGAACTGAGCGGAAAGCGCCGAAGTCAGCGACCACCGCGCGGGGGACCACCGCGTCCGCCGCCACCCGGGCCACCAGGCCCGCCGGGACCACCAGGTCCGCCCGGAACAATCCGGGGTTTCATCGGCAACAGGCCCTCGCGCTGCAATTTCTTGCGCGCCAGCTTGCGGGCGCGGCGGACCGCTTCCGCCTTTTCCCGGGCCCGTTTTTCCGAGGGTTTTTCATAATGACCGCGGAGCTTCATCTCGCGGAAAATGCCCTCACGCTGCATCTTTTTCTTCAGCGCCTTGAGGGCCTGATCGACGTTATTGTCGCGAACGAGAACCTGCACGCAGTCATATCCTCTTAAATCGGGTTTCGCTGTGATCGGCAGGAACAGCATCCGTAAACGGGTGAGTCACAGCCGAAGGCGCGCGTCTAGCAGAATGGGCTTTAAATGTCCATAAGCCTGCTCTAACCGTAATTCCGAGACGCGCCCCGCGGCGGCCGCCCGGCGCGTAGTGCCGGCGGTTCTCCACAGGCAGCAAAAGCCTCCCGAGCCGTGGAGAAAATAGTCCACAAGGCGACTTGGCTCCGAATTGTCCTAGGTAGTACGGTGGCTAAGATTATTCCCATTAACCCGACGTGAAATGGAACCGACCGTGGACGCGAAAATGTCAGAACGTCTTGCCACCAAGCATCCGCTTGGCGCCTTGGTGACCGAGGGTAAGACGAAAAAAATCCATTCGATCAAGGGCGATCCCGATCTGGTGACCGTCCTTTCCAAGGACGACATCACCGCCGGCGATGGCGCAAAACACGACATCATCCCGGACAAGGGGAGGCTTGCCACCGCGACCACAGCCAATGTTTTTCGCCTGCTGAAGGCGTGCGGACTGCCGGTCGCCTTCGTCGAGCAAGACAGCGCGACGTCGTTCGTCGCACCGAAGTGCGAGATGCTTCCCTACGAAGTGGTGGCCCGCCGCGAAGCCCACGGCTCTTATCTCAAGCGCAATCCACACTTCGCGAAAGGCCAGCTGTTTCCGCAGCTGATTGTGGAATTCTTCCTCAAGACCAAGGACAAAAACTGGAAAGGAAAGCCGCTCGTTTGCGACGATCCGCTGCTGATTTATTCGAAAGATGCGGCGCAGATTCAGCTGTTCAACCCGGCAAAGCCCCTGCATGGGCAGGAACCGTTTCTCCTCCTTCCGCAGTCGGAAGTCTTTGGCTCCGATGACGAGTGGAAAATTGTCCCCGACATGCGGCGCATCGCGCGCGATGCTTTCCTCGTGCTCGAGAAGGCCTGGCAGCTCGAAGGCGGCACGCTTGTCGATTTCAAGGTCGAGTTCGGATTCGATACCAAGGGGAGCCTGTTGCTGGCGGACGTCATCGACAACGATTCCTGGCGGGTGATCGAGAGCGGGTCCTACATCGACAAACAGGTGTATCGCGACGGCGGTGCGCTCGACGACGTTGCGGCGAAGTATCGGCGCGTCGCGGAAATCACCAGCCGTTTCCATGTGCCCCGCCAGCGGATCATTCTTTGGCGTGGCTCGGAAAAGGATAATCCGGACGCTTTTGCGCAGGCACTCGGCAATCAGGCCGACTTGATGACAGTCGTGACCTGTTCGGTGCACAAGGAGCCGGTCGCCGCTGCCGGCATTTTTCATCGCATGTTGCAGGAGGTCCCGGACTCCGTCGTGATCGCCTATATCGGCCGCTCAAACGGCGCGGGCCCGACGCTCTCGGCCATGTCGACGGTTCCTCTCATCACCGTGCCGGCCAGCATCAAGGAATTCCCCGACGATGTCTGGTCATCACTGCGGGCGCCGAGCGCGGTTCCGGTGATGACAGTGCTTGAACCTGCCAACGCGGTCCTGGCGGCCTTGCAAATCCTCTCCGCCCGCAATCCTCGTCTTTACGCCCATATACGCGGTCAGATCGAAAACAGGACGATCAATACGATCCAGCTTTAGGTTTTCGCATCCCGACTGCGATGTGCGGGCTTTCGCGTGGCAATACGAAACGGCTCGGCTATCCTCCGCCAAGGTGATTCCCGTCGCCGGAGCCCCTATGGCTAAAAGCAAGGTCCGTCTCGTCAAGTCCGCCGGCAACCGCGCTGGCGCGCACGAGCGCCTTCCTGGATCTGCGCGCGCCAGGCGGGATGAAACTATCCCACCGTCTTCAACGAAGATGGCCGCCCGCTCGACCGCTATGCGTCTTGCCGGCGAGGTGGAAAGGCTGCAGGCCGAACTCGCGGCGGCGCGCGCCAAGGTCACGCAGCTTCAGGCCGAAGCCGATGTCGATCCTTTGCTCGATATGATCAACCGCCGTGGATTCGAGCGGGAGCTGCGTCGGTCGCTCGCCTATGTGCGCCGTTACGGCACCATGGCGGCGCTGATCTATCTCGATCTCGACCGCTTCAAGCCGGTGAACGACCGCTATGGCCATGCCGTGGGCGATGCCGTGCTTCAGGCGGTGGCCGCGACGCTGCGGCGGGGCGTGCGCACGTCGGATGTCGTGGCGCGGCTCGGCGGCGACGAATTCGCAGTGCTGCTGTGGAACGTGACGGAGATCCAAGCCGCGGCAAAGGCAGCAGGTTTGGAAGCGGCCATTGCGGAAACCCGCGTGTTGGCCGGTGGTGTGCCACTGTCGGTCGGCGCCTCAGCCGGGATCACCATGCTGTCGCCGCCGGACGCACCTGCGGAAGTCATCGCCCGCGCTGATCTGGCGATGTATGGGCGCAAGCGTGAGCGAAACGGAGGATTTTCATAGAAGAGGACAATTTGCGTCATTGACCGGCGGCAAGTTTTAACGACTTTGAGGTCAAGCTTTTTGGGTTGTCGAAGGAGAGCCGCATGTTCAGAAATCTTCCCTTTCTCGCGCTTGTCCTCCTGCTGGCTGTCCCGCAGGCTTATGCCCAGACTGATCCTGCGGCGGATTATCCCAACCGGCCGATCAAGATCATCGTGAGTGTTCCTGCCGGCGGTGGAGTCGACACGGTGACGAGAATTTTTGCTGAAAGGCTGCGGCAGCGCTGGGGTCAGCCCGTCATTGTGGAAAATAAGGGCGGCGCTGCCGGCAATCTCGGCGCCGAGGCGGCATTCACCTCCGCGCCGGACGGCTACACCTTGATGGCGTCGCAGCCGTCGCCGCTCACGACCAACAAATTCCTCTACACCAAGCTCAACTTCGATCCCGATGCGCTGGTGCCGGTTGCGATCATGTCGGAAATCCCGAACGTGCTTCTGGTGCGGCCGGATTTCCCGGCGAAGACGGCTCAGGAGTTCGTGGCTTACGCCAAAGCCAATCCCGGAAAGCTGAATTATGCATCGCAAGGCACCGGTACGACATCGCATCTCACCGCCGAATTGTTCAAGGAGCGCACTGGCGTAAAAATGGTTCACGTGCCGTACAAAGGAACGGCGCCGGCGCTCAATGACCTCATGGGCAGCCAAGTCGACTTCATCTTCATGGAACTGGCTTCCGCCTATGAACTGCACGAGGGCGGCAAGGCGAGAATTCTCGCCGTGGCGACGAAGAAACGGATCGCGGCGCTGTCGGACATTCCGACGATGGAAGAGGCCGGCGTGAAGGATTTTGAATCCGGGACATGGAACGCCATCTCGGCGCCGCCGAAGACGCCCGCGGCGATCGTGGACAAGGTCAATGCAGCGATCATGGACATCGTGCAGTCTCCGGAGGTGAAGGCGCACTTCGCCCGGGTCCACCTGGAAGCGGTTCCGGGCAACGCCGCGCAAGCCGCAGCCTTTGTGAAGCACGAAACCAAGCAGTGGGGTGAAGTGATCAAGGCGGCGGACGTCAAGCCGGAATAATCGTGCCGGTTAGGCGATGATATCCGGCGTGAGCTGGTCCTCGATGAAGGTGATGCGGTCGCGCAGATAGAGTTTGCGCTTCTTCAGCCGCTGCACTTGCAAGATGTCCGACCCTGGGGAGCCTTCGAGCGCAGCGATGGCAGCATCGAGGTCACGGTGCTCTTGATTCAGGCGCGCCAATTGCGCGCGCAACTCGCGTTCTTCCTCGTCGGTCATGGTCGCGCCGCCGCCGCGGCCGGTATTGTCATCCGCTGGCCGCAAAATCCTGATAATTATGGCTTTTTCGCTCCGGGGGTTCAAGCTGTGTCAGGCAGCAAAGCATTCATCTTTTCAGGGGTTTGCTGCGTCGCACACAAAAACACCCGTCGACAAGGCGTATGGCTGGAGTAAAATCACTGCGTCGGGCAGACAGGAGACATCCCATATGTCCATTTCAACGAACCTTGACGAGCTGGCACAGCGCCACCGGGCGCTGGAGGATGAAATCACCGAAGCGCTCCACCATCCGTCAAGCGACGGATTACTGATCGCCGAATTAAAGCGTCGCAAGTTGCAAGTAAAGGACGAGATCATGCGGCTGATGCAGGATACTGGCGTCAACGTCAGTCTTCACTAGCGCTGATCTCACGGGTTGATCATTGCTGACGTGGTAACCGCCGGCTCGCGACCGCGAGGCGGCGGTTTGTTTTGGGCTCCTGGATTGGACCGTCAGCTCTCGCCTTCATCGTCGCTCTTGCCGCCGATCTTTTTGAGCTTGGCGAAGACCGCATCCACGTTGAGTTCCTCCGGCTTCGCCGCTTCAGCTTCCGCTTCCTTGCGTGCCGTGGTCTCAGCCGCGGGTAGCAGCGTCGCGCCCTGATGGGCGTCGGCCTCGGCCGGCTTGTCTTTGGAAGCCCTATGCACTTCCAGATCGAGATCGATCTGCGAGCAGAGACCAAGCGTGACGGGATCGAGCGGACTCAGATTCGGCGCGTTCCAGTGGGTGCGTTCGCGAATGGCGGTGATGGTGGACTTGGTCGTGCCTACAAGCCGCATGATGGCGGCGTCCTTCAGCTCCGGGTGATTGCGGACGAGCCAAAGGATGGCATTCGGACGGTCCTGCCGGCGAGAAACCGGGGTATAGCGCGGTCCCTTTTTGCCATGCTTGGGGTCCGGCAGATTCACCTTCGAATGAGAAAGGTGGATGCGATAACTCGGGTCGGCCTCGGCCTTGTCGATCTCTTCGCGGGTCAATTGCTGGGTCTGCATCGGGTCGAGACCCTTGATCCCCTGCGCCGCATCGCCATCGGCGATGGCTTTCACCTCAAGCGGATGCAGTTTGCAGAAATCGGCGATCTGGTCGAAGGACAGGGCGGTGTGCTCCACCAGCCACACGGCGGTTGCCTTCGGCATCAAAGGTGCGTTCATCACAATTCTCCCTTGCGCTCTGCCCGCCCTTTTTTGGGGACAGAGCCCGGTATCGTCATTGATGACCGGAAAGTCGCCCGGAATATAGGCAACTCCCCCGCCTATGCGCAATGGTATTGCTAGGGTGCCGACGCTTGACAGCCCCGCAGGGCGCGCTCATGTCGGATGTGCCAAAAAGCCGAGCTTGCTTGATCGAGACCACTAAATGACCGTTCCTGATGCGCTCGGCGACGAGGCCAAGCCCCTGCAGGTGCTGCTGTGCTCGCCGCGCGGATTCTGCGCGGGCGTCGTGCGCGCCATCGATTCCGTCGAACGCGCACTCGCGGTTTATGGACCCCCGGTCTACGTGCGTCACGAAATCGTGCACAACCGCTATGTAGTCGAGGGTCTGCGCGCCAAGGGCGCGATCTTTGTCGATGAACTCGATGAAATTCCCGATACCGACGCACCAGTGATCTTTTCCGCCCATGGCGTCCCGCGGACAGCGCTGGCAGAAGCTTCAAGTCGCAATTTTCTCACTCTCGATGCGACCTGTCCGCTGGTCACCAAGGTGCACCGCGAGGCCGAAATTCACCTGCGCCGCGGGCGCGAGGTCCTCCTCGTCGGCCATGCCGGCCACCCCGAGGTGGTCGGCACCCTGGGCCAATTGCCGCAAGGCGCGGCGACTCTGATAGAGACCCTCGCGGATGCGGAAGCGTTTAAGCCGCGCAATCCGGCCATGCTCGCCTATGTCACGCAGACCACGCTCTCCGTCGATGACACCGCCGAAATCGTCGCGGTTCTTAAGGCACGTTTCCCGGCGATCACGGGGCCGCACAAGGAAGACATCTGTTACGCCACCACCAATCGCCAGGAGGCGGTGAAGCTTGTCGCTCCTCGCGTCGATGCGATGATCGTGGTGGGCGCGCCGAACTCATCGAATTCGCTGCGGCTGAAGGAAGTCGCCGAACGCGCCGGCTGTGCCCGCGCCGCGCTGGTGCAACGTGCCGACGATATCGATTGGGCCTTGTTCGGGAATATTTCCAGCCTCGGCATCACCGCGGGCGCTTCGGCGCCGGAGATTCTGGTCGAGGAAATCCTCGACGCTTTCGCCAAGCGCTATGTGCTGAGCGTCGAGACCGTATCGGCGGCCGAGGAAGACGTATTCTTCCCGCTGCCACGCGCGTTGCGCGAGCATCAGGCGGCGGAGTGACGCGCCGATGGCGGTCTATACCGACGTTGCGACAGAAGATTTGGCGGCTTTTCTCGCCGGATACGACATCGGCGAGCTGAGGTCTTACAAAGGCATCGCGGAAGGCGTCGAGAACTCCAACTTCCTCGTGCATACCGCCAGCGGCAATTTCATACTGACGCTTTACGAAAGACGCGTCGCTGAGGCTGACGTGCCGTTCTTTCTCGCGCTGATGGAGCATCTGGCGAGCCGCGGGCTTACCTGCCCGCAACCGGTCAAGAACCGCGCCGGAAAGACGCTCGGGAAGCTCGCCGGGCGGCCCGCCGCCTTGGTCACTTTCCTCGATGGATTATGGATCCGCCGCCCGAGTCCGGCGCATTGCGCGGCGGTGGGCGAGGCACTGGCCAAGCTGCATCTCGCTGGCGGCGATTTTTCGCAGCGGCGCGCCAATACGCTCTCCGTCGCCGGTTGGCGGGCGCTCTATGAATCTGCCGCGAGCCGCGCCGATCAGGTGCAGGCCGGCCTCTGCGCCGCCGTGGCCAAGGAGTTGTCGCATCTCGAAGCGGCATGGCCGCGCGACTTGCCGCAAGGCGTGATCCATGCCGATCTTTTTCCCGACAACGTATTCTTCCTCGGCGATAGGCTATCGGGACTGATCGATTTCTATTTCGCCTGCACCGACACGCTGGCCTATGACGTCGCCGTCTGCCTCAACGCCTGGTGCTTCGAGCCGGACCAATCCTACAACGTCACCAAGGGGCGCGGCCTGCTGCAGGCTTACGCCAAGACGCGCGTTCTTTCGTCCGCTGAGACCAAGGCATTGCCATTGCTCTGCCGCGGCGCCGCGCTGCGCTTCCTGCTCACGCGGCTGGTGGATTGGCTCGACGTGCCTGCCGGCGCCATGGTGCGGCCGAAGGATCCGCTGGAATATGTCCGCAAGCTGCGCTTCCATCAGGCGGTTGCGAGTACCCGCGATTATGGCTTCGGCGGGTAGGGGAGCGGCGGTGAGTTCGACCCATGTAACGGTTCACACCGACGGCGCTTGTTCCGGCAATCCCGGCCCGGGAGGTTGGGGCGCGATCCTCACCTTCGGCGATCACGAGAAGGAGCTGAAAGGCGGCGAAGCCGCCACCACCAACAACCGCATGGAATTGATGGCGGCGATCGCCGCGCTGGAGGCGCTGAAATTTGCCTGCACGGTGGAGCTTCACACCGACAGCCAGTACTTGCGCAAGGGCATCACCGAGTGGATCAACAATTGGAAGCGCAATGGCTGGCGCACGGCAGATAAAAAACCGGTGAAGAATGTCGATCTATGGCAGCGCCTCGACGCGGCGCTCAAGCGCCACGACATCCGCTGGCATTGGGTCAAGGGCCACGCCGGCCATGCCATGAACGAGCGGGCCGATCAGCTCGCGCGCGACGCCATCGTGGCCATCAGGGCAGGGGCGGTCGGGGCGTTGAGCAAGGGGTAAGAGCCGGGAGCCTGGCTAATTCGTCATGCCCGCACTTGTTGCGGGCATCCACGTCTTAATACTCGGGCGGCATTCAAGACGTGGATGGCCGGGACAAGCCCGGCCATGACGTGTAAGCAACGACGGCACGCTCTTAAATCTGCCCCAGCAACGCCTCCCCGCTCGAGACGTCAAACTTGCCGGCCTCTTCGATGTTGATTTTCTTCACCACGCCGTCGTCGACCAGCATAGAATAGCGCCGCGAGCGCGTACCCATGCCGTTGGCCGACATATCGGCGGCCAGATCGATGGCCTTGGCAAACTCAGCGCTGCCGTCGCCCAGCATTTCCACCTTGTCGGCGCCGGACGCTTTCTTCCAGGCATCCTGCACGAAGGCGTCATTGACGGAGGTGACCGCGACGATGTCGACGCCCTTCGCCTTCAGTGCGTCCACATTCTTCACGATGGTCGGCATGTGCTGCTTATGGCAGGTGCCGGTAAAGGCGCCGGGCACGGCGAATAGCGCCACCTTCTTGCCTTTGAAAACTTCGTCGGTGGTTTTCCATCCCGGTCCTTCCGGTGTGGTCACTCTGAATTTGACGTTGGGCAGCCGCTCGCCGACTTTGATGGGCATGTATCATCCTCTCCGTATGGGTCAGTGTTCTTGCTTTAGCGTAGCGCGCCGCGCGAATTAGTCGAGAGGGGTCGAGACCTCGATGGCCTCGTCGTCCGCGACCAACGTCAATTTCAGCAAAGCTCCTTGAACTTTGGCATCAGCCGGCACGCCGTCCATATCGAATGCAAAGCGTCGCCCTCCAGGCGGCGCTCCAGGCAGGGGTTCGGGTAAGGGCAGGGCCCAATCAGGCGTCGGCCCCTCGGCGAAGAGATCGACTGTCGCCGCTTGCGGCGCCACCACGTCCACAATCACCCGTGATCGGCCATTTGCAGGCTCGCGATGCACTGAGCGAATGATCAGGCTACCGGCCGTAGCGAGAGCGCGTGGCTTCGGCACCCGCGCCTCGGCGGTGGCGAGCGAAGCGTTTTCCGGCGATGCCGTAGAGATCAGGTTCAACTCCGCCTTGCCTTCCGCCGGAACGCAGAGCTTTTCGCAGATCGCATAACTGACCTTGAGGCGAAGCAAGACGGGCTTACCCGGCTCTTGCGGCATCACCTGCACGGGGAAAGTCACCCCGCCGTTGTAGCCGATGGAGTTGCCGCCGGCGCCATCAGGAAAGCGCCGCGGCGCCGGCCACAGCACGGTGGCGGACTTGACGTTCTCCGATCCGGCGAAATCGAATACCGGAGGCACGCCGGAGTCGCCCGGATAGCGCCAATAGGTCTTCCAGCCGGGCTCAAGCCGCAATTCGATCCCTGCCCGGAGCAGCGCCGCGTTGCCCGGCTGCGCTGCCGGGCCGGAAACCAGCCGTAGCGCCGAATGCAGATCGGTGTCCCAGGCCGAGGCATCGTCCGCGTGGCTCGCCCCGGCGCCAAGGAAGACGCCAAGGGCGGCGGCGATCGCAAGGGACGCCCATCGCTGGTTGGGTCCGGCTTTCATCCGCCAGGGTGTAGGCATAACCTTGGCTTGGTGCCATTGAAATCGTCGTGACCGAAGGGTGAACATGGCACGGCAGGACGGCGCGCCATGATTCGCCCTTTGAACTTTCCCCGCTCTCGTTCGTTTCCAAATCGACTGTGATCGGGTAACGTTTTTTCATGCGATTTCCACGAGCCTCAACGGACAAAGTGCGCGGTTATCTCGACGGCCAGATGCTGCTCGCGATGCCGACGATGCAGGACGAGCGTTTCGCTCGCACGGTCATCTATATGTGCGCCCATTCGCCCGAAGGCGCGATGGGGATCGTCGTCAATCAGCCGGTAACCAACATCAACTTTCCCGATCTTCTGGTGAAGCTCGACGTGATTCCCGCCGCGGAGCGCATCCAGCTTCCGCCGCAGACTGGGACCGTGAAGGTGCTCAAGGGCGGGCCGGTCGAGACCGAGCGCGGCTTCGTCCTGCACAGCAACGACTTCTTCATGGATAATTCCACGCTTCCAATCAACGATGGCGTTTGTCTCACCTGGACGCTCGACATCCTCAAGGCCATCGCGCGGGGCGACGGCCCTGCCAGCGTGGTTCTCGCGCTTGGCTATGCCTGCTGGGGTGCCGGGCAGCTCGAAAATGAGATCCAACAGAATGGGTGGCTGCATTGCTCGGCCGACCGCGAGCTGATCTTCGGCTCCGACATCGAGCGCAAATACGACAAGGCGATGCATAAGATCGGCATTGATCCCGGCATGCTGTCGAGCGAAGCCGGACACGCTTAGCTGAACCCGCCCGTATTTTCGTCATGGCCGGGCTTGTCCCGGCCATCCACGTCTTCGATAGCGCAGAATTAAGACGTGGATGCCAGGCACAAGGCCGGGCATGACGTGGTGAGATTTTAATTCTACCGCGCCATTTCGATCCGGCCGCGCTAACATCGGGGACGAGGTGGGAAACGAGGGGATCGCAATGACTCGTATCTTTGGCCTGGCGCTTTCGATCGCGATTCTATTCGCCGGCCCGGTCGGCGCAGCGGAGCTCAAGGTGATCTCAGCCGGCTCCGTGCGTGGACTGATCGCGGGGATGATCGAGGATTACACGCAAAAAACCGGGCAGAAATTCGACTTCGCCGTTGGCACTACCGGCCAATTGCGTGCCCTCATCGAGTCTGGTCAGCCCGCCGATCTGATCATTGCTTCGGCGCCGCTGATGGCCGATCTCGAAAAAACCGGCAAGATGCTGTCGGGAAGCCGCGCTGACCTCGGACGCGTCGGAATAGGCGTTGCCATTCGCGACGGCGCGCCGGCACCCGACGTCTCGACCGCGGCGGCGTTCAAGAAGACGATCATGGACGCCCGTTCGGTGGCCTACACCGATCCAGCCGAGGGCGGCACATCCGGTCTTTATTTCGTTGGCGTTCTCGATCGTTTCGGCATCGCCGACGACATCAAGAACAAAGCGGTGCTCACCAAAGGAGGACGCGAAGCTGCCCTGGAGGTCGCGGAGGGAAGAGCGGAGATCGGCGTTACCTTCATCAGCGAAATCCTCGCGGTCAAAGGCGCGAAACTGGCCGCGCCGGTACCGGAGACGTTGCAGGATTACACCGTCTATGCCGCGGCGATCCCGGCGAGCAGCACCGATCCCACCAATGCGCGCGCCTTCATCGCCGTGCTTACGTCCCCGGAGATGGCGGGACGCTGGAAGGCTGCCGGTTTCGAGCCGCCGAAATAAATCATCGGTTTGGCACTTACCTCCCCTTCAGGGGAGGGTGAATAAAAATCTACCGCGCCATTTCCAGGCGGTCGGCGGTCAATAATTCCGTCGCCTTTTCCGCTGTCATCGGCTCGCCGAATGCATAGCCCTGCGCGTATTCGCACCCAAGCTGGTAAAGTTCGACAGCGTCAGAGTCAGTCTCCGCGCCTTCCGCCACCACTTCCATGCCGAGGTCATGCGCCAGCGCGATGATCGAGCGCAGGATCACCGGCCGGGTGCCCTTGGTGGTCGTGCGCACGAAGGATTGATCGATCTTGATGGTGTCGAACGGAAATCGCTGCAAATAGGATAGCGACGAATGGCCGGTGCCGAAGTCATCGAGCGCCAGACCGGCGCCGAGCTCGCGGATGCGCGTGAGCATCTGCGCCGCATGTTCCGGATTCTCCATGACCAGCGACTCGGTCAATTCCAGCTTCAGCGTACCGCGTATCAACCCAGAGCGTCCTAGCACTGTGCGTAGGTCGTGAATGAGGTCGTGGCGCAGCAACTGGCGCGACGACACGTTGACGTTGGCGAATACCGGATAGCGCGCGCGCGATCCGCGCTGCCAGATGGCAAGCTGGCGGGCGGTCTGTTCCAGGGCGAACAACCCAAGATCGACGATCAGCCCGATCTCCTCGGCGATGCTGATGAATTCCGCCGGCGACATCCGCCCCATTTTCGGATGATCCCACCGCGCCAGCGCTTCGAACCCGGCGACGGAACGGTCCTCCAGCCGGATGATAGGCTGGTACAGGAGTGTGATTTCGTTGCGCTCCAGCGCGCGCCGCAGATCGGATTCCAGCGACAGGCGGTCGTTCTTGCGCGCGCGCATCTGCGGCTTGAACACCTCGATACGGTCCCCGCCCATGCGCTTGGAATGATACATCGCAAGCTCGGCGTCCTTGAGAACTTCCTCGGTGCGGTGCGGCTGGCCGTCGGCCAGCGCGATCCCGATCGAGGCGGTGAGGAAGATTTCCCGGTCGTTGAAGGTGATCGGCGCGCGCAACGCGCGGCGCAGGGTTTCGGCGAAAGCAGTAACGCGGCCCGGCTCCCGCTCCGACAAAAGGATCAGCGCGAACTGATCGCCGGCCAAGCGCGCCAAGGTATCCTGCGGTTTCAGCAGCCGTCCGAGCCGGCGCGCCAGCGTCAGCAGGATCGAATCGCCGATGGCAATGCCGACCGAATCGTTGACCTGCTTGAAGCGGTCGAGATCGATGACGATGATGGCCGGACGGATTGCCGTGTCTGCTTTGGCGAAGCCGAGCACAGCCTCGAGCCGGTCGATGAACAATTCGCGGTTCGGCAACCCGGTGAGGTTGTCGTGGACAGCGTCATGCAGCAGACGTTCCTCGGCGATCTTGAACTCGGTCACGTCGGTCAACGTGCCGACCAGACGCACCACCTCGCCATCGGAACCGACCACGGGACGTGCCTTGAGCGCGAACCAGAGGAAGTGCCCATCGGGAGTACGCAGCCGGAAATCCTGCACCAGCCGTCCGCGCCGCTGTTCCAGCACACTGTCCAAGGAGGCGCGAAAGCGATCCCGATCCGAGGGATGCAGGACTTCGAGCCAGCGCGCCGCCGGGCCTTCCAGCGCGCCGCGTTTGAGCCCAAGCAGTTGCTCGGTCTCGGGACTGGTGAACACTTTGTCGGCGGAAACGTCCCAGTCCCAGATCATGTCCCCGGCGCCTGTCAGCGCGAGAGCACGTCTTTCGACATCTGAGACGATGCCGTGGGTAAGCCCGCCGGCAAAGGCATGCTGCATCACCGTGAAACCGATCAGCATCACGATCAGCACCAGGCCTCCGAGCAAGGCCGGGCCGACAATATCGTTGGTCATCGATCCGGTGACGGTCAGCGCGGCTGCGAATACCCAGACCACAAGCAAGAACCAAGTGGGGATCAGCAGCACCGCGCGGTCAAAGCCATGCGTCGACAGATAGATGACCAGGCCGAATCCGAACACGGCCAACGCCGCGAGCGACATCCGCGCGATACCCGAAGCCACGGCGGGATCGAACAACGCGAGCCCAACCAGCGCCCCGAGAAAAACCACCCAGCCGAGCGTTATATGCACATAGCGCACGTGCCAGCGGTTGAGGTTGAGGTAGGCGAACAGGAAAACCAGCAGGGTTGCCGCCAGGATTGCCTCACCGGAGGCACGCCAGATCCGTTCGGTGGCGACGGGGAGGTCGAATACCTTGCCCCAGAAGCCGAAGTCGATGCCGATATAGACCAGCACCGCCCAGCTCAGCGCCGCCGCGGCGGGGAACATGACGTTGCCCTTCACCACGAACAGGATGGTGAGAAACAGCGCCAGCAGACCGGCGATGCCGATGACGATGCCGTAGTAGAGCGTGAAGCTGTTGATCTTGTCCTTGTAGGCGTCGGGCTCCCACAGATAGAGCTGCGGCAACTTGTCGGTGCGCAGCTCGGCGACGAAGGTGATGACCGCGCCGGGATCGAGCGTGATGCGGAAGATGTCGGCGGTGGCGCTGTCCTGCCGCTCCGGCGGCTCGCCGCTCGAGAGAATGTAGACGATGCGCGAGAGGCCAAGGTCGGGCCAGATCAGGCCGGAGCCGACCATGCGGTAGTGCGGCGCCACGATCAGGCGGTCGATCTGCTCGTCGCTGGAATTGGCGAGCGCGAAGACGGCCCAATTGGTGCTGCCTTCGCGCGCGGGCACTTGAATGCGGCGAACGATGCCGTCGGGACCGGGCGCCGCCGATACTTGGATGCGGTCGACATCGGTCTTTTGCCGCTCCACTGCGTCGGTAAGATCGATGGCCGAAGCATCGAGGCGAACGTTCACCGCGTCCACGGCATGCGCGGCGGATGTGCCGATCAGGAGAGCGATGAGGATCGCCGCTGCTTTAGCGGCGCGCAAAAAACGCAAAGCGTGGACCTCCCTCGCGGCGACTATGTTGTTCGCAACTTTTGCGATGATAGGCGTCCGGCGAACATGCACACGTTATCCAACTTTACGCCCATTTCGCGGCCCGCTTGCCACGCGCGAGGACGGCGCAACGATGACTCGGAGAGTAGCGGGCCGGCAGGCCGAGAGCAAGGATTTGCCTGTTAGATCAAAAGGTAAGCACGATCTTACCGATATGCGCGCTGGATTCCATGCGCGCATGGGCGGCCGAAGCCTGGGTGAAGGGAAAGGTGCTGTCGATGACCGGCTTGACGCGGCCCGCCGCCAGCAGCGGCAGCACTTTGGCTTCGATGGCGCGAGCAATGGCGGTCTTATCCTCCACGGAGCGCGAGCGCAGCGTCGAGCCGGTGTGATGCAGGCGTTTGAGCATGATCCGGCGGAAATCCACGTTGGCGCGGGGTGAGCCCTGGAACGCTATCTGCACGATGCGGCCTTCGACCGCCGCCGCCTCGTAATTGCGTTCGATATAGTCGCCGCCGATCATGTCGAGCACGACATCCGCGCCTTTGCCTCCGGTCGCGGATTTGGTGGCGGCGACGAAGTCTTCGCTTTTATAGTTAATCGCGAGATCGGCGCCGAGCTTGCGCGCGGCCTCGCATTTTTCCGCCGATCCCGCAGTGGTGATGACCTTGGCGCCGAAAGCCTTGGCGAGCTGGATCGCCGTGGTGCCGATCCCTGACGTGCCGCCATGAACCAGCAGCGTCTCGCCGCTTTTGAGCCCGCCGCGTTCGAAGACGTTATGCCAGACGGTGAAGAAGGTCTCCGGGATCGCGCCGGCTTCCACCATGGACAATTTTTCCGGCACCAGCAGCGCATGCCCCTCATGCGCCAGGCAATATTCGGCGTAGCCCCCGCCGATCACCAGCGCCATCACTCTTTCGCCCACCTTCCATCGGCTGGCATTGGGTCCAAGCGCGACTACTTCGCCGGCAATCTCTAGGCCGGGAATGTCAGGCGCACCTTTAGGCGGTGGATAGAGTCCTTGCCGCTGCATCACGTCCGGACGGTTCACGCCGGCGGCGGTGACCTTCACGAGAATTTCGCCGGCGCCGGGCGAGGGGACGGGCCGCTCCTCGGGGACAAGGACCTCGGCTCCGCCTGGGGCGCTGATGCCGATGGCGGTCATACGATGAGGAACTGAATTCATTTGGCCTTTTTAGGTCGGGACAGCGCATGTGACAACCGCCGCTCGCGCCGCTATTTTCGGAAGGCAACGGGAGCAGGCGGCGATGGCACGGGACGACGAAGAACTGCCGAAGAAGAAAATTGCCCATGAGATCGGGCAGGACCTCTATCTGATTTCGGCCG
>JAXDOR010000054.1:0-5470 GCA_034668825.1 Alphaproteobacteria bacterium
GTGGATGCTGGTGCGGTTTCTCATCATGCCGATGCGGCTTGATCATCACGTCGGTGGGCACCAGTACCAACCGGCCGTGATGGACCCCCCGCTCGGCGATCACATGCTCGGCGAAATGCTGCACCTTGTCGGTCTTGCCGCGCAGGATCGTCACCTCCATGCAGCTTTCATGATCGAGATGCGCATGGATCGAGGCCAACGATAATTCGTGGTGATCGTGAAAAGTGTCGGCGAGACGTTTGGAAAGCTGCCGCGCGTTGTGATCGTAGACGTAGACCAGCGCCGCGACGCAGTCGCGCTGCTTGCCCAGTGTCTCCGCCGCTTGGCGGATGCCGGAGCGCGCAAGGTCGCGAATCGCTTCCGAGCGGTTTTGGTAGCCGCGGGCGGCGATGATCTGGTCGAGTTCGGTCATGAGTTCGTCGTCGAGGGTAATGGTCACGCGCTGCATGGGATGTCCGCTGATTGCCGGCGAAAGCCGCCTAGGAGCAAGCGTAGCCCGGATGAAGCGTCAGCGAAATCCGCGAGCGCCTCTATTCGTCATGCGCGGGCTTGCCCCGCGCATCCAGCTTCTTCGAAGAAAGATGGATCGCCGGATCAAGTCCGGCGATGACGGAAATAAGCCATCCACCTGCATCCCGCTGAAAACGCGCGAGAAAAGACCAGAAAAAATAAGTTATCCCCGCCTGCAAAACCGGCCTTATCTTTGTCGTGCCTGGCTCGTCGAGGGGCGCCTTCTAGGGGCGCTAGTTGGCGGAGCCGGGTGCGGCGCCTGCGGGCGTGGGTTTAACGCAAACCCATGCACTCGGGCGGCGCCGGACTCCGACCCTCGGGCACTAGGACCCGAGCGCGGGAGCACGCAGCTGGCAGGCCTCAGGCGGCCGTACCCCAGTGAGCGCGGACCGGCGCAGTAAGGAAGACGCCGCAGTGGAGCGCCGAGAGGCGGGCGCCCTTTCGCAAAAGGGCGCGCCGTATCCGCAAGGATGCGGCTCACACGACTGAAGCGCCTTCTCGGCGCTCCGCTCCCCCTCGTTTGGAGGGAGCAAGAAGAGGAGACCGGCGCGCCCGCGCCGCCAACAACAGGGCCGGCGGAGCGTTGGCTTTCCATCCGCTCGTCCCGGAAGCCGGGACACAGCAAGCATCAGCGACTAGATTCCCGCTCCCGCGAATGAGCGGAGAAGAAGTCCCAATCGTGCCGTGCCAGCGTCGCTAGGTAGCCTGTACGCTCCTCGCCTGCGTCGCGAAGCCGACAACGCCGATCCCGATCGAAATGATCGCGATAACATTGTTCAAGGCGGCGCCGCAGGCGATGCAAGTCAAACCGCCAGGCGTGAACATCAGGCCGCCGATAATGATGACCCAAGCCCAAGCCAGATAGATCAAGAATTTCGACATGGCTTTCCTCCCTTTGAGATCCCACAGCTAAATCAATCACGGGTAGTATCCGGATGCAAGCGCAGCTTGCGTCTGGCTTACTCGCCAGCGTCAAAGAAATGCACGATCGTATGAGGGAGAGAGCGGAAGCTGAGCGCGTTAGCGCAGAGTGGACCAGCCGTTATCGAAGCTGCCAGTCGGAACGACCGGGGCGGCGCCTGAGAGCAAGCTCGCGCTTGCCGCGGGTTTGCCCGTGCTCGGCTTATTTTGCTCCGCCGGCTTCGGTTGCGGCCAGATGCCGCCCGCACTGGCGGTTTTGGTCGGAGCGGCGGCCGGTTCGCTGATCGGCTGCGGTTTCGGCCGCGCCGCTGCTACGGCAAGGGCCGGCATTGGCTTGACGGCCGGCTTGGCAGCGGGTTTTGCCGACGCCTGTTCGGCTTGCGCCGGTGCGGTATCAGAGCCGCGCAAGCCCAACATGCTGCTGACGCGACTGAGTATCGAGGGGGAAGACTTCGAGGCCTTATCGGCATCATTCGATGGCGCGGCGGGTTCAGCGGAAGCCGTTCGGGTCGGAGCGCGCACCGGCTGACGTGGAGCCACGCGCGGCGTCGGCAGTGGCTCGGTTTCAGTCTCCGTCGCAGCCAAGGCCAGCGCCGGAGGCGGCGTAACGTTGGGCGGTATCCTGCCGGGCGCGGTGACGGGAATCAGCGCGCGGATGCCGCCGTCGGCATCCAGGAGCGGCTGGCCGCCTTGCAGCGCCGCCACGAAGATCGGGTGCATGCCGCCATCGGTTGCCAACTTGATCGGCGCCGTTGGCGTTCCGCGATTGATGAGTTCAGCGGTCTCGATTTCGTCGCGCCGCTTCTTGTCGGTCACTGCGGCGACCATGTCCTCGGGCAGTTGATAGACTGGGCAGGGGCCGCGTGGACTGAAGTTAAGCGGTGTCGAGGAATTGGCAGGCGAGGCGGCGTTGAACACATAGCGCCGTTCGCAAACGTCAACCTTCGGCTCGTGGCGCGTTGCCTCGAAGTGATCGTAACCCTCCTTGATCATCTTCCAGAATGGCATGTTCGGGTTGTTGCGATGCTTGGCCATGTTGGCCGGCGTCATCCGGAAGGGGAAAGCCTGAACCTGGAAGGCGCGCTGTCCGCCGAAGAACGACTCCCGGCCAAGCGCGTAAATCTCGGAAATCTGGTCATCGGTCATGGCGTAACAGCCGCGCGACGAGCAATCGCCATGGATCATGAGGAAGTTGCCGGTGCGGCCGTTGGCTTGATCGTAGGTATTGGGAAAGCCGGTATTGATGGCGAGGAAGTACTGCGAGTTCGGATTCATCTGCGCCGGCGTGATGGTATAGAAACCCTCCGGCGCTTGGCGATCGCCTTCTTTGATCTTCGGCCCGAGATCGCCTGACCAGCGGCAGATCGGATAGCTCTTCAGCAGGGCATATTGGCCGCCGCGGTCCTGCTTCCAGACCTCAAGTTCGGCTTCCTGCTTGAAAATGCGGACGAGGATCGGGGAATCCTTCGTCATGTTCTTCTGCTCGATCTCAGCGAGCGTTTTGTCGGAAATCGGCTTAAGCGCGCGGGTAGAGGGCGAGGTGCTGTCGGTATCACAGCCCGCAAGCGCGACAGCAGCGGCAAGTGCCGCCGACGCCAGGATGGCGCGGACGAAGGGGCTACGATTCAACGCGATACTCCCCGCAGGACAAGGTTCCCCATGCCTTCATTGAGCAATGGTTATCCTTAAGAAGCCGTGTTCGCAAGGCGCGGAATTCCCCCGTTTGGGCTTTGCGTGCTTGTGGTGAACAAAAGGTAAACTAATTAAAGGGCCGAAGAGGTAGATCCTGGGAGAAAGTATTCCCGTCAATCGCTTGAGTCATTCAGGCATTGTTTTGGGGCCGGACTGTGACAATGCCTTCAGATCGTCAGTTGGTTGGACGGCCGATAGCCAGGAACTTCTCCCGGCGCTGCCGCCGCAAGGTCTCGCGATCGAGCACGCGAAGCTCAGTAAGGGCAGCCGCTATGGCCTCTCCGGTCGCGGCGATCACAGCGGGGGGATCGCGATGCGCGCCACCGGTCGGCTCGGTCACGATCACATCGATAATGCCGAAGCGCACCAGGTCCTGGGCGGTGATCCGCATATTGGTGGCGGCGTCCTGCGCCTTGGTGGTGTCGCGCCACAGGATCGACGCCGCACCTTCCGGAGAGATCACGCTGTAGATCGCATGTTCCAGCATCAGCACCCGATTGCTGGTGGCGATGGCAATAGCGCCGCCGGAGCCGCCCTCGCCGATGACGACAGCTATGTTCGGCACGCCCAGCCGCAGGCAGGCATCCGTCGACCGCGCAATCGCCTCGGCCTGGCCGCGTTCCTCGGCGCCGATGCCGGGATAAGCGCCTGCGGTGTCGATCAGCGATATGACCGGAATATCGAAGCGGTCCGCCATGTCCATCAACCGCACCGCCTTGCGATAACCCTCCGGACGCGCCATGCCGAAATTGTGCTTGAGCCGGCTTTCGGTGCTCGACCCTTTCTCGTGGCCAATAATGCAGACGCTCTCGCCGCGAAATCGGCCGAAGCCGCCGAGGATCGCCTCGTCTTCACCGAATTTGCGATCGCCGGCGAGCGGAATGAAGTTGGAGACGAGCGCCTTCACATAATCGAGGCAATGCGGTCGCTGCGGATGGCGCGCGACTTGGGTCTTCTGCCACGGCGTGAGGTTGGCGTAGAGATCCTTGAGCGCCTGTGTCGCCTTGGCCTCGATGCGCGCGACCTCTTCAGCGACGGCGGTCGATTCCCCGCTCGCTTCGACGGCGCGGAGTTCATCGGCCTTGGCGTCAAGCTCCGCTACCGGCTTTTCAAAGTCGAGATAGCTGCGCATGGAGGCGGAAAATCTCGGCGGATCGAGGGGTTGGGCGGCTATAGCCGCAGGCGGCGAAACTGGCCCGGAGGCGAGATCAAGTCAAGCAAGGGACAGCGCTCGGCCGGCTTCATTCGTCACCCAACGGATGCAGATCGCGCACCAGGCTTTTCAGCCGCTCTTCAAGCACGTGGGTATAAATCTGCGTGGTTGAAATATCGGCATGTCCGAGCAGCGTTTGCACCACGCGCAGGTCGGCGCCGTTGTGCAGCAGATGACTGGCGAAAGCGTGTCGCAGCACGTGCGGACTGACCTTCTCCGGCCGCAGCCCGCAAGTGCCAGCAAGCGACTTGAGGTCGCGGGCGAAATGCTGACGGGTGAGATGCCCGCTCTCGCCGAAGGATGGGAACAGCCACTTTGAGTCTGCCAGCTTTGCCTCGACGCGCAGCGCTAGGTAGCCGGTCATGGCGCGCTTGGCGGCGTCGTTGAGCGGCACCATGCGTTCCTTGTTTCCCTTGCCGCGCACGACCAGCATTGGTGCTTTATGCCGCGCCGCCGACGCAGGAAGCGCGACGAGTTCGGACACGCGTAGTCCGGTGGCGTAGAGCAGTTCGAGAAGGCAGGCGAGCCGCGCGGCGCGCAGGCGTTCGGTTGCCGGCTGCTCAAGATCGGCGACGCCGGCATGGGCCTGCGTGAGCAGCCGATCGACATCGGCGATGGAGAGTATCTTTGGCAGCGTTAATCCGCGCTTTGGCCCTTCCAGGACGGCGGCCGGATCGTCGCGACGGTGGCCCTCCGCATAGAGAAAGCGATAAAGCTGCCGCATGGCCGACAGCCGCCGCGCGACCGATGAAGCCTTGAAACCGCGCGTTGCCAGGGTGCCGAGATAGGCGCGCAGATGATCGGTCGTGGCTTTGGCGATGTTAATGGCACCGGCGCCGAGGTAAGCCGAAAGATCGTTAAGGTCGCGGCGATAGGCGGACAACGTGTTGACGCCGGCGCCGCGCTCAGCCGCCAGCATATCGAGGAACAGCTCGATGAGGCTTTCGTCGGATTGCCTTGGTTGCCGGGCCATGGTGGCTGCCGGAAGGGGTCAGTGGTTCTTGTAGAACTTGTCGGGCGCGATAGTGATGGTGATCTCCCGCTGCTTTGGCTCTACGAAGCGCGCCAGCGAAAACACGGCGCCGTAGGCCATACCCCCGAGGATGCCAACAAATACCAGGAATCGGAACAGAC
>JAXDOR010000055.1:0-15982 GCA_034668825.1 Alphaproteobacteria bacterium
GCACAGCGCGGCTTTGTTGCTTGATGGCAAAGAAATCAACCCCAACCGGCGTTACTCGTATTGCGCGCCTCGCCGCTGACGAGGCAATGGCGCGGCGGCTTAGCGACACTCTCGCCGAGAACCTGGAAGACCAAGGCGCCGTGACCGCCGCCTATGCGCAAACGGACGGGCGCTGGACGCTGGAAATTCACTTTCATGAACCGCCGAACGAAACCGCGGTGCGGGCGCTGGTTGCTTTGGCCGCCGGGCCAAAGTTGGCGAACGCGCTGGTGTTCGAAACTGTCGAAGCCAAGGATTGGGTCGCGGCCAGCCTTGAAGGTCTCGCGCCGGTTACCGCCGGCCGTTTCGTTGTCCATGGCAAACACGATCGCACGCGCGTGCCGGTCAATCGCATCGGCATCGAGATCGAGGCCGCGCTCGCCTTCGGCACCGGCCATCACGGCACGACGCGCGGGTGTTTGCTTGCTTTGGATCATATCCTCAAACGACATACGAAGCGCCGCATTAAAATTATCGACATCGGCACCGGCAGCGGCGTGCTCGCCATCGCGGCGGCGCGCGCGCTGCATCAACCGATGCTGGCGAGCGACAACGATCCGCTCGCCGTGCGTGTTGCGCGGGACAATGCGCGCTTGAACAAAGTGGGCGCGATGATCGAGGTGATCCACGCCGCAGGCCTCGATGCAGCGAAATTTCGCGCGCGCAGTCCGTTCGATATTATTTTCGCCAATATCCTGCTCAATCCGCTGAAAGCTTTGGCGCCGCCAATGGCGCGGCTGCTGGCGCCGGGCGGTTGTGTGATCCTCTCGGGCTTGCTGGCGACGCATGCGCAGGCGGCGCTGTCGGCTTATCGCGCCCAAGGACTTTGGCTGGAACGGCGCATTCCGCTGCAGGAATGGATGACGCTGGTGATGCGGCGCGCATCTTCGCCCCGCCGCGCGAAATGATTTAGAGTGTGGGCCATGTTCAAGGCGCTGTTCCAATCCTTCGACGATGCAAGCGCCGGCGGGGCCACCGCGCCGCGCGTCTCGGCATTGCGCGCGGAGTTGAAGCGGCGCGGGATCGGCGGCTTCATCGTGCCGCACGCCGACCGGCATCAGAGCGAATATCTGCCGCCTTCTGAGGAGCGGCTGGCCTGGCTCACCGGTTTTACCGGCTCGGCGGGCACGGCCGTCGTGCTGGCGGAACGCGCCGTGCTGTTCACCGACGGCCGCTACACGTTGCAGGCGCGCGAGCAGATCGACACCGGCATCTTTGCGATCGAGCACATGGGCGAGAAACCGCTCGACGCCTGGCTCGAAGCCAACCTGCCGAACGGCACCAAGCTTGGCTATGACCCGTGGCTGCACACCGCCGATGCTGTTGAGAAGCTCGGCAAGGCCTGCGCGGCGGTCGGCGCGACGCTGGTTGCGACCGAGCCGAATCCGCTGGATGCGATCTGGTCCGAGCGCCCGCAGCCGCCGCTCGGCGCGGTCGCGCTGCACGATCTGCGCTATGCCGGCGAGGATGCGGCGACGAAGCTCGCGCGCGTCCGCGAGGAACTCGGCAAGCTCCGGGCGGACGCGCTGGTGGTGTCCGATCCGCCGGCGCTGGCCTGGATCTTCAACATCCGCGGCGGCGACATCAGCCATGTGCCGGTGACGCTCGGCTTCGCCATCCTGCGCAAAGAGGGCCGGCCGGCGCTCTATCTCGACGGCCGCAAGCTGAGCAACGAAACGCGGCACGCGCTGGAACTGCTCGCCGACGTGCGCGAGCCTTCCGCCTTTGCAAGCGATCTGGGCGCGCTGGCCGCCGCGCAACAAAGCCTGCGGCTCGACCAGTCCACGGCCGCCGACGCGCTGGCGCGCATCATCGCGCAGAATGGTGGCAAGGCGACGCGCGGTCCCGATCCGATCGCGCTGATGAAGGCGGTGAAGAACGCCACCGACATCGAGGGCGCGCGCGCGGCGCACAAGCGCGACGGCGCGGCGCTGACGAAGTTCCTCGCCTGGTTCGACCGCGAAGCGCCGGGCGGGAAGCTCACAGAGATCGATGCGGTCGAAGCGCTGGAAAGTTTTCGCCACGACGGCGGCCTGCTCAAGGACGTGTCCTTTCCGACCATCGCCGGCAGCGGACCGAACGGCGCCATCGTGCATTACCGCGTAACGCGGAAGAGCAACCGCCGCATCGAGCCCGGCGAACTGTTCCTGATCGATTCTGGCGGGCAATACGAAGACGGCACCACCGACGTGACCCGCACGGTCGCGGTGGGGGAGCCGAGCGTGGAGATGCGCGACCGTTTCACCCGCGTCCTCAAGGGCCATATCGCACTCGCCCGCGCGGTATTCCCGGACGGCACCACCGGCGCGCAGCTCGATACCTTGGCGCGGCAAGACCTGTGGGCGGCCGGGCTCGACTTCGACCACGGCACCGGCCACGGCGTCGGCAGCTATCTCTCGGTGCACGAGGGGCCGGCGCGCATCTCCAAGCTCGGCACCACGGCGCTCAAGCGCGGCATGATTCTGTCCAACGAGCCGGGCTATTACAAGACCGGCGCCTACGGCATCCGCATCGAGAATCTGGTGCTGGTGAGCGAAGCGCCGAAAGTGGCGGGCGCGGAAAAGCCGCTCGATCAATTCGAGACGCTGACGCTGGCACCGATCGACCGCCGCCTGATTGAGCCGGAGATGCTGACGGCGGAAGAAACCACATGGCTCGACGATTATCACCGCCGCGTGCGCGAGACGCTGTCGCCGCTGGTGGATGAACAGACGCGCGCGTGGCTGGAACAGGCAACGGCGGGGCTAAAAGTTTCCGTCGTCCCGGGCGACTGAGCGAAGCGAAAGAGGCCCGGGACCCAACTCAGCAGCCTATCGAGAGAACACGGAGTATGGGTCCCCGCCTTCGCGGGGACGACAAATCATCCCGCCACCAACCTCAACCATCCATCCTCATCCAGCACCGTCACCCCGTGCTTCTGCGCTTCCTTGAGCTTGGAGCCGGCGCCGGGCCCCGCCACCAGGTAATCGGTTTTCTTCGACACCGAGCCCGACACCTTGGCGCCGAGACGTTCGGCCAATGCTTTCGCCTCCTCGCGGGTGAATTTTTCCAGCGCGCCGGTAAAGACAACGGTCTTGCCGCTGACCGGCGAATCCGCCGCCGGCTTTTCGGCATCGCGGATGCGTTTTAGCTGCGCGACCAGCCGCTCGACCATGCCGCGGTTGTGCTTCTCGCCGAAGAAGGACGCCACGCTATCGATCACCGTGTCCCCGATCTGGTCGAGCGCATCCATTTCGGCGCGCGCCTCCAAGTCGCCCTCGGCAACCTGGATCGCCAGATCGTGGAAGGATTTCCAGTCGCCGGTGCCGCGCGCCAGCGCCACGGCGGTCGTCTCGCCGACGTGGCGGATGCCGAGCGCGAAAATCAGCCGCTCCAGCGAAATGTCGCGGCGCGCGTTGATCGAGTTGAACAGGTTGCGCACCGACGTCTCGCCGTAGCCTTCGACTTCCTCCAGCTTGAGTTTGGCGTTGCGCTGTTCCAGCGTGAAGATGTCGGCCGGCTCCTTGATCCAGCCTTGCTCGAAGAAATAGTCGATCTGCTTTTCGCCCAGCCCGTCGATATCGAAGGCGCGCCGGGAAACGAAGTGCTTAAGATGCTCGGTCTTCTGGAACGGACAGGCGAGCTCGCCGGTGCAGCGGACGCGTACGCCCTCCCCGCCTCCCGAGACCGTTTCGCGCACCACTGGCGTATGCAGCGGACAAGGACAGCGCGTCGGCATCGCAAAGGGTTTCTTGCCGCGCGGCTTGTCGGTGACGACGCCAAGCACCTGCGGGATCACGTCGCCGGCGCGCTGGATCGTCACGGTGTCGCCTTCCCGCACGCCAAGCCGCTCGATCTCATCGGTATTATGCAGCGTCACGTTCTGCACGACGACGCCGCCGACCGTGACCGGTTCAAGCTTCGCCACCGGCGTCAGGATGCCGGTGCGGCCGACCTGGATCACGATCTCCTTCACGATGGTGGTGGCTTTTTCCGCCGCGAATTTATGCGCGATGGCCCAACGCGGGTTGCGCGAGACAAAGCCGAGCCGCTGCTGCCAGTCGAGCCGATCCACTTTATAGACGACGCCGTCGATGTCGTAGCCGAGCGAGGCACGCTGTTCGCCAATGGCGCGATGAAAGGCCAGCATCTCTTGCACGGTCGAAACCGTGTTCCACAGCGGGTTGGTCTTGAACCCGGCGCGCGTGAACCATTTCAGCATCCCGGACTGAGTCGGTGCTGGCATCTCGCTCATCTCGCCCCAGGCATAGGCGAAGAAATGCAGCGGTCGCGAGGCCGTGATCGCCGGGTCCTTCTGCCGCAGCGAACCGGCCGCCGTATTGCGCGGGTTGACGTAGAGCGGCAGTCCGGCCTCAGCCTGCTTCTTGTTGAGATCGAAGAAAGCGGCCTTGGTCATGTAGACCTCGCCGCGCACGTCGCAGATTTTCGGCGCGTCCTTACCTTTGAGCTGCTGCGGAACTTCCTTCAGAGTTTTGATATTCGCGGTGACGTCCTCACCCTCGACGCCGTCGCCGCGTGTCGCGCCGGTCACCAGCGCGCCATTCTCATAACGCAGCGACATGGAGAGGCCATCGATCTTCGGCTCGGCAGTGAAAACCAGCGGCTCGTCGTCGCCGAGGCGCAGGAAGCGGCGGATGCGATCGACGAAATCGGCGACATCCTCCTCGCTGAAAGCGTTGGCCAGCGACAGCATCGGCACCGCGTGGCGGATTTTGGCGAAGCGGCCCGTGGGCGCCGCGCCGACGCGCATGGAAAGACTTTCGAGCGTGCGCAAATCCGGGAAGCGCGCCTCGATCGCTTCATAGCGGCGGCGCAGCACGTCATATTCGGCATCGGAAACGGATGGCGCATCCTGCTGATAATAACGCTTGTCGTGCGCGGCGATCTCGACGCCGAGCCGCGCGTGCTCGGCTTTAGCTTGCTTCGGCGTTAGGTCTTGGACGGGGGTTTTGGCGGTGTCGCGCGGGGGCATGAGACCAACTAGGCTTCAACGTCATGGCCGGGCTTGTCCCGGCCATCCACGTCTTGCTGTCGGCAATCTAAAGACGTGGATGCCCGGCACAAGGCCGGGCATGACGAGAGGGGATTCCGGGCCCCGCCCTGCGGCCCGTCCCGGAATGACGATTTGTTGCCATATCACCCCGCCGCCGCCCTTATCAGCCGCTCGGCCGCAGCGCGGGCTTCGGTGGTGATCTCCGCGCCGGCGAGCATGCGTGCGATCTCCTCGCGGCGGTGATCGGCGGCTACTTCCGTGACACGCGTGGCGACGCGGCGGCCCTTGTCGAGCGCGTCCTTGCTGATGAGGAAGTGGCGCACCGCGCGCGCGGCGACCTGCGGCGCATGCGTGACCGTGATGACCTGAACGCCGCCGGCCAAACGCGCGAGCCGCACGCCGATGGCGTCAGCCACCGCGCCGCCGACGCCGGTATCGATTTCGTCGAAGACCAAGGTAGGCGCGGAACCGCGGTCGGCGAGCACGACCTTCAGCGCCAATAAAAAGCGCGCCAGCTCGCCGCCGGACGCGACCTTCATCATCGGCCCCGGCTTGGTGCCGGGATTGGTCTGCACCCAGAATTCCGCCCGGTCGATGCCATTCGGTCCCGCTGCTTCGATGTCGCTCGTAAGCTCCGTGGAAAATTTCGCGCGGTCGAGCTTGAGCGGCTTGAGCTCTTTGTTCACGGCCTTGTCGAGGGCCTCGGCGGCTTTCTTCCGCGCCGCGGAGAGCGCTGCTGCCGCCTTGGCGTAACGCTTCTGCGCTTCGCTGGCCGCAGCCTCGAGTTCCGCCAGCCGCGCCGCGCCGGCGTCGATGAGGGCGAGATCGCCCCGATAGCGGGCAGCGAGCGCGGCGAGGTCGTCGACCGGCACACTGTATTTGCGCGCGGCGGCGCGCAGCGCAAACAGCCGCTCTTCGATCCGCTCCAATTCGCGCGGATCATGATCGGCCATGAGCAGCGCCTGTTCCAGGCACACCCGCGCCTCTTCCAGCGCCGTCAACGCGCTGTCGATGGCTTTCACCGCGGGTTCGACGAGACCCGGCGCCTGGGCGCCGCGGCGCTCCAACCGGCGGATGGCGGAAGCCAGGGCGGGCGATGGAGACTGGCTGCCGGCAACAGTCTCGTGCGCCTCGCGCAGATCCTCGGCGACTTTGTCCGCCTGCATCATGGATGTGCGGCGGTCGGCGAGTGTCGTCTCCTGCCCCGCTTCCGGCGCCAGCTTTTGCAGTTCCTCGACCGCGTGCCGCAGCCAGTCGGCCTCGCGCAAAGCGCGCTCGACTTCGGCGCGGTGGCCGTCGACCGCTTCCTGCGCGGCGCGTCTTGCTTGCCATAGGTTTCCGATGGCGGCGGCTTCGGTTTCGAGCCCGCCAAAGGCATCGAGCAGCCGGCGGTGGGTGTCGGCGTCCACCAAGGCACGGTCATCGTGCTGGCCGTGGATTTCCACTAGCAAGGCGCCGAGGCTTTTCAGCACCTGCACGCTGACCGGCTGATCGTTGACGAAAGCGCGGGTGCGGCCGTCGGCGAGTTGCGCCCGGCGCAGGATCAGCGCGTCATCGGCGGCGATGTCGTTGGCAATCAACAAGGCCCGCGCCGGATGATCGGGCGACACCTCGAATAACGCGGTGACTTGCCCCTGCTCGGAGCCGTGGCGCACCAGGCTCGCGTCACCGCGAGCGCCGAGCGCCAGCGCGAAGGCATCTAGCAAGATCGACTTGCCCGCGCCGGTTTCCCCCGTCAGGACCGACAGGCCTGAGGTGAAATCGATGTCGAGCCGGTCGATGAGAACAATGTCACGGATAGATAGGCGGGCCAGCATGCCCTTGCCTCGATGATTCCAGGTAGCTATCCGGGTACCAAAGCAGAGAAAGCCTTGCTCATCCAGGAGGCCCGGTTCTCGTTCGGCTCGAATCCACCACCCTTCACCAGATTATAGGCGTCCTTGTACCAAGGACTCTCCGGGAAATTGTGACCGAGCACCGCCGCGGCGGTCTGCGCTTCTTGGACGATGCCGAGCGACATGTAGGCCTCGGCCAGCCGCATCAAGGCTTCCTCGACATGCCGGGTGGTCTGATATTGCGTCACCACGATCTTGAAGCGGTTGATGGCGCCCGTGAAGTTGCGCTTTTCCATGTAAAAACGCCCGATCGCCATTTCCTTGCCGGCAAGCTGATCGCGCGCGACTTCAATCTTCTTCCGCGCGCTCACAGCGTATTCGGTGCCGGGATATTTGCGCGCGACCTCGTCGAGCTCGGCCATCGCCTTCTCGGTGCGGGCCTGATCGCGCGTAATGTCGGGTATCCGCTCGAAGTCGGAAGAGCCAACGAGGTATAGCGCGTAAGCGGCGTCCGCCGTTCCGGGATGCAGCGCGATGTAACGTTTCGCCGTCGCGATACAGTCGTCGTATTGGTTGGCTTCATAAGAGGCGAAAGCGCTCATGATCAGCGCCTTGCGAGCCCATTCGGAATAAGGGTGCTGGCGATCGACTTCCTCAAACCTCTTGATCGCCTCCTTGTATTCTTTCTTCTCATTCAGGAGGTAGAGACCCTCATTATAAAGCTTGTCCGCCGGCTCGTCCGCAGCCTGGGTATCCTTGTCGCCGAACAGATTGAATCCATCGAAGCTGCTACAGGCCCCAAGCGGAGCCGACAAAAACGCCAGTACCAGCATCCCGGCAAGCTTTGGTCCGGGCCGGTGCAAATTGAATAAAGGCAACATTCGCCGCTAAATCCCATCCCGCGCGCCCGATGTCGCGCAGCCCGTTAAACCGCATCATTTACCCGAAAAGCCGCGGCCGGCCCAAGGCATTATGCGGGCAATCGGCCGGGAATGTGGCGGAAGGTTAAAGTGCCTAGAGCTAGAGCGCGTTCGGACGCAAAACCGGTGCCCACTTTTGCTGAACGCGCTCTTTAGGACATGTCCGGTCCGTAGACCGGTGCCGCCAGCCCGCTGGTCACGTCGGCATAGCCGCGCACGCGGCGGCGCGGCGCTTCCGCACCATCGACGAAGGTCCAGGCGTCCGGGTCGGCCATCAATGCCGAGAGCACTGCATGATTAAGTTTGTGACCGCCGCGGACGGTGCGGTAAGCGGCAAGCAACGGCGCACCGGCAAGCGCCAGATCACCGATAGCGTCGAGCGCTTTATGACGGACGAATTCGTCGGGGAAGCGCATCCCCTCGGGGTTGAGAACGCGGTTGTCCGTAATGACGAGCGTATTCTCGAAAGAAGCGCCGAGCGCGTAACCGGCACTCCACAGCTTGGCAACGTCGCGCATGAAGCCGAAGGTGCGCGCCCGCGCCAGATCGCGGCGGAAAGCTTGCGGCTCGACATCCATCGCGAAGGACTGCCGGCCTACCAGCGGATGATCGAAATCGATTTCGGCCTCGATGCGGAAACCGCGCGCATAAGGCCGCAGCTCGCCATAAGCACCGTCCTTGGCGACCCGCACCGGCTTGAGCACCTTGATGTAACGGCGTGCGGCGGATTGGGTGACGATGCCTGCTTGGTCGATCGCGGCAACAAAAGGTGCCGCGCTGCCGTCGGCGATAGGAGCTTCGGGGCCATCCAACTCGACGATGACGTTATCGACGCCAAGCCCACGAAGCGCAGCAAGTACATGCTCGGAAGTGCAGACCAGAGGACCGGAAGCGTCGCCCAACACGGTCTGGAAATCGGTGGCGGTCACCGCGCGCACATCAGCACGAATTTCGCGCTCATAGCGGCCTTCGATGCCCGAACGGACGAAGATGATTCCGGTATTGGCGTCGGCGGGATGCAGCGTGAGAGTGACAGGTAAGCCAGAGTGGACACCAATACCGCTAACAGCGGCCTGGGTGCGAAGCGTCGTCTGCTTACCGAATTTCATACTCTCGTCCCACACACTGGCCGGAGCGCTAACAGCGCTCTTGCCTATCCCCAACAATGCCGGGCCGCGATTTCGCCACGAAGGGAAAATGGATTTTGTGCGTCTTTTTTTCCAAGTCCCGTCATCCCCAGAGACAAAGCCCCTTTAGTGAAAGCACCTTAGTCGCGGTGGCTTACAACGCCAACTCACGCTTTTTTACCAAATGTTACCTCGAAGCCGCCCCAATCTCGCCACCACCTGAGACCGCCAGCCATTGGGTATTAAGCCGCAACGCCTGCAGCGCCAAAACCGGCAGCAGGTGACAGTCTTCGGATTGTGTTAAAATATCATGGACGATCAGAGGGTTATATGGCGTCCAGCGCCGTGGAGTTCGCAAAGATGAGGCCCCGGCCTTGCAGCCGGGGCCTCGATTGATCCTTCCGCCTCAATTGGCTTGGCGGCGCAGGAAGGCCGGAATGTCCAATTGATCTTCCTCCACGGAGTTATGCACAGGCGTCTGCCGGCCTAAAGGATCGAGGCCTTGAGGCGCCGGTCGCTTGGCATATTCCGAGACCGGTTCCGGCGCCCTAGCCTCATGTGATCTTTGCAGCGGACGCGGCGGCGGGCGATCGAAGCTTGGCAGAGCCTGACGCGCCGCCGGACGGGCTTCCGCCGATTCGGCCGGCTCCTCCTTGCGGCCAAGTCCGACTGACGCAAGACGCTGCAACAGCGTCATCCGCCGCTTCTCCGGATGATCGGCATCGTTGACGGGACCGCGCTTGGCGCGGATCTGGTTCTGCGCCGGTATCGGTAATTCATCGAGACGCGGCATGCGCGGCGTCCGAACGCCGACGCGCTCGGGCTGCGGCGGGATGAAGGCGCCGGGCGCGGGTTCATGCGCCACAGGTTCGTTGCGCGCCGGTTCAAGAAACAGCGACGGCTTTGGCGGGATCGGCCGCACCGTCACTTCGTCCGAGTTTGTAGGCAACACCGCCGCCGCGATCGCCGCCTTCGCCGCGGATTCGATGGAGTCGGTGAAGGACGAGCCCATCGCCACCTGCGCCGAGGTGGCATCCGGCATGCGGTTGGATGCGGTCACGTCCGAACGCTCGATACGGTCGGCGATCCGCTGGTTGTCGGCGCGAAGCCTTTGCGTCAGTTCGGCGATGCGGTTCTCCGTCGGCGTGGCGGCTTGCGAGATCGCAACCTTGTCGATGCCCGTCGCTACGACGGAGACGCGGATGATGCCTTCGAGGCTTTCGTCGAAGGTGGCGCCAACGATGATGTTGGCGTCGGCATCCACTTCCTCGCGGATGCGGGTCGCTGCCTCGTCGACCTCATAAAGCGTAAGATCCTTGCCGCCGGTGATCGAGACTAGCAGGCCACGCGCGCCCTTCATCGATGAGTCGTCGATCAGCGGATTGGCAATCGCGGCTTCGGCAGCCGTCAGCGCCCGCTTCTCTCCCGAAGCCTCGCCCGTGCCCATCATCGCCTTGCCCATTTCGCGCATCACGGCGCGAACATCGGCGAAGTCGAGGTTGATGAGGCCTTCTTTGACCATCAGGTCGGTGATGCAGGCGACGCCGGAATAGAGCACCTGATCCGCCATGGCGAAGGCATCGGCGAAAGTGGTCTTCTCGTTCGCGACCCGGAACAGGTTCTGGTTCGGAATGATGAGCAGCGTATCGACCACCTTGTGCAATTCCTGGATGCCCATCTCGGCAAAACGCATGCGCCGCTGGCCCTCAAACTGGAACGGCTTGGTGACCACGCCGACGGTGAGAATTCCCAACTCCTTGGCAATTCTGGAAATCACCGGAGCAGCGCCGGTCCCGGTGCCGCCACCCATGCCTGCCGTCACGAATACCATATGAGCGCCGCTGAGATGATCGCGGATTTCGTCGATCACCTCCTCCGCGGCGGCGCGTCCGACCTCGGGCTGCGATCCGGCTCCAAGTCCCTCGGTGACCTGAACGCCCATCTGCACGACCCGTTCGGCCTTCGACATGGTGAGCGCCTGGGCGTCGGTATTGGCGACGACGAAGTCGACCCCTTGCAGCCCGGCGGTGATCATGTTGTTGACCGCGTTGCCGCCGGCACCGCCGACTCCAAACACGGTAATGCGTGGCTTCAACTCACGGATGTCGGGGACTTTCAGATTGATTGCCATAGCTGCCTCTTCCATACGAGGGCGAAACAGTTCTGTTTACGCGCTTGCGTAAACTTGGATGCCGCCGGTTCGCCGGTCCGCCACCGGCTGGTTCTTGAATTGCGCGATCGAGCCATCAGAAACTTTCTCGGAGCCATCGTCCGACCTTGTTCATGTAACCGCCTGTGCCTGTCATGAGCTGCCGCGTTCGCCGCGGTTCAAAGTGTTCGAGATGCGCCGCCTGTGGATAGACCAGTAGACCTGCGGCCACCGCGAAAGCCGGACCCTTGGCGGCGTCCGGGAGGCCAGCAACGCCGAGGGGGCGGCCGACCCGCAGTGGACGGCCGAGAATGCGCGCGGCGAGATCAGGCAAGCCGGTAAGCTGACTCGTTCCACCGGTGAGCACGACGCGTCCGCGCGGCTCGGCGGCGAAGGACGACGCGGCGAGCCGGTCGCGGACCATTTCCAGAATCTCTTCGACCCGCGGCTTGATGATCCGCACAAGGCTTGCGCGGGAGGCGAACTGAGGCGCCTCGCGATCTTCGTCGCCGACCGGCGGGATGGTGATCATGTCGCGCTCATCCGATCCACCGGTGAGCACACTGCCATATAACGTTTTGATTCGCTCTGCATCGACGACGCGGGCGTTGAGACCGCGGGCGATGTCGGTCGTGACGTGCTGTCCGCCCAAAGCAAAGCCGCTGGCATGAACGCAATGACCGCCGGAGAACACCGCCATCGTCGTGGTGCCCGCGCCCATGTCGATTACGGCGGAGCCGAGATCGGCCTCATCGTCGGCGAGCACGGCAAGTCCGGCCACATAAGGGCTTGCAACCATCGCCTCGACGCTGAGATGGCAGCGCTCGACAGCCAGCATTAAATTGCGCGCAGCCGCTATGTCCGCGGTCATCACATGCATATCGACGCCGAAGCGGCGCGCCAGCATGTTGCGCGGATCGCGGATGCCCGTGGTGTTATCGAGCGTGTAGCTGATCGGCAGCGAATGCAGCACCGCACGGCCGTCGCGCACCGATTGATTGCTGCCGGCGGCGAGCACGCGCGCTATGTCGCTTTCGGAGACAGAAGAACCGGCGACATCGACCGACGCGGCAAAAAGCTCGCTTCCGATCCGGCCCGCGGAAACCGAGACAATGACGGATTCCAGCTGTACCGATGCCATCCGTTCGGCAAGATCGATGGCGTGACTGATGGCTTCTTCCGCCTGTGCGAGATCGACGACGGCGCCGGCCTTCATGCCGCGCGCGTGGGTATGAGCGATGCCGAGGATTTCGACGCCGTGAGTGCGGCGGCGGAGTACTTCTTGCGGCGCATGCGGCTTGAGGCGCGCGACGAGGCAGACGATCTTGCTGGTACCGATGTCGAGCGCGGCGACGACAGCTGTGCGCTTCGGCGACACCGGCTTCATCTTCGGAGTGACGCCATATTGCAAGGAGTTCATGCGTCGGTGCCCTTGCGCTTTGCGGTTTTTGGCTTCAGCGCGTCTTCCCGCGCTTGCGCGGCGGCATCCGACAAGCGGACGGTGACACGGTCCGGCAGTCGCATATCGATCGACGTGATATCGCGCGACAACAATTTCTTTTCGCGGTCCAGCGACACGAGGGTGTCGAGCGCATGTTCGATCTCGGTCTCCGGCAAGCGGATGTCGATACCGTTCTTCAGTCGCAAGTTCCAACGCCGTTCGGCGACCAGCACCGACGAGCGAACCGCATCGCGGATTTCCGGATATCGGCCCACCAATGAGAGAAATTCCTTGGCCCTGACCTCGGCTCCGATCCCCACGACCAGCGGCAAGCTGGTGAATCGGCGCGCCACGTATGGCTCGAGCACGGTGCCATCGTCGGCGACGACGGCGACACGTCCGTCCTTTTGCCAAAGCGCGAAAGGTTGCCGCTCGGTGACCTCGACCTGCAACCGGTCCGGATAAAGTTTCAGGACCGTCGCATCGGCAATCCACGGATTGCTCTTGAGCCGCCGGCGTGCGGTATCGGCATCGAGAAAGAGCAGCGACGTGCGGCCGGTAACGCCCGCGGTCGCGAGAATTTCTTCACGGCTGACCTGCTTTTGCCCTGCAAGCGCGATGGCGGCGATGCGAAAACCGAGCGCATTGGCCCCGGCATCACGCAAATCCGTCGCCCAACCCACGATCTGCGGCATATGCCCGCCTCGCACCACGCCATAGGTAACGGTGGCGACGACGAGCAGCACCGAAGCTGCGATCCCCGAGCCGCGCGGAAGCCGGACATGGATGACAGGCAGCAGCAAACGGCGCACCAATCTCCCGACCGGCTCTGTGGTGAATCTTGCCGCGAATTCCGCGAATTGATGCAATTGATCGTGACGCCGTTTACCGGCGCGCGCGCGCCGGCCCCCCGCCGCCGGGGCGGATTGCTTTCGGCCTGCTTGCCTCACCCGCTTCAGCGGTTCAGCGAGGCGTCTTCGACCATCCATCGCACCAGCTCATCGAAGGTTATGCCTGCAAAGGCGGCGAGTTCCGGCACGAGGGACGTTTCGGTCATGCCCGGTTGTGTATTGACTTCGAGACAGACCAACCCTCCCGTCCCCTCGACACTATCGTCGTAGCGAAAATCCGCACGGCTCACCCCACGGCAGCCGAGCGCATGATGTGCCGCGAGGGTTAGTCTTCGGACCTCTTGGTAAACAATTGGTAAAAGTTGAGCCGGAAGCAGGTGTTTCGATCCGCCAGCCGCGTATTTCGCTTCGTAGTCGTAGAACCGCACGGTCGGCACGATCTCGATCACGTCCAGCGCCTTGTCGCCGATCACCGCGCAGGTCAGTTCCTTCCCGGGGATGTAGCGCTCGCACATCACGACTTCGCCGAAGCTCCAGTCTTCCCGGTAAAGCTCCTGCGGCGGATGGTCATGCGCTTCGGTCACAAGAAAAACGCCGACGCTCGATCCTTCCGCCACCGGCTTGATGACATAGGGCGGCGGCAGCAAATGCCGCTTCCCTGCCTCGAAGCGGGAGGCGACGATGCTTTCCGCGACCGGCACCCCGGCCGATCGCAATTGAGTCTTGGCGGCGTCCTTGTGCATCGCCAAGGCAGAGGCGAGGACGCCGGAATGGCTATAGGGAACGCCGATGATTTCAAGGAGCCCCTGCAAGACGCCGTCCTCTCCGGGACGGCCATGCAGCATGTTGAGGGCAACATCCGGTTTAAGCCCGGCAAGCACGGATGCGATGTCGCGACCCACATCGACACGGGAGACGCGATAACCCTGCCGCTCTAGCGCATCGACGCTGGCTTTGCCCGAGCGCAGCGACACTTCGCGCTCAGCCGACCAGCCTCCCATGAGAACGGCGACGTGCTTGGACATGCCCCGCGTCTCAGCCCCCGCGCTGATTCGAATCACCTCCAATAGAATCGAGATTTGATGGGCCGTCGAGAGTCCGAAAAGACACACATAGCGTAATTCGTCCCCATCGTTCGGGCACGCGCTAAGCCTCTACCCCGATCCGTTTGATCTCCCAGTCGAGATCAATGCCCGAGTGTTCTTCGACGCGCCGGCGAACCGTCTCGCCTAAACTTTCGATGTCGACGGCGGTGGCGCCGCCGAGATTGATGAGGAAGTTGCAGTGCAGCTCCGACACCTGCGCGTTGCCGACCTTCAATCCGCGGCAGCCGGCGGCATCGATGACTTGCCACGCCTTCTTCCCCGGAGGATTCTTGAACGTTGAGCCGCCGGTGCGGCTCTTGATCGGCTGTGTCGCCTCGCGTGACTCCGTGATCTTCTCCATCTCCGCTGCGATCTGCTCGCGATCGCCGGGCTTTCCTTCGAACAGCGCCGAGGTGAAAATGTGATCGTCGGAGATGCCGCAGTGGCGATAGGTGAAACCCATCTCGGCATTGGTGAAGGTCACCATGTCGCCGCCGCGCGTGACCGCGTTGGCATAGACCAGAACATCCTTGGTCTCGCCACCGTAGGCGCCAGCGTTCATGCGCAACGCCCCGCCGATGGCGCCCGGCACGCCGCGATAGAAAGCGAGCCCGGCTATTTCCGCGTCCTGTGCGGCACGCGCCACTTTCACATCGGGCACCGCGGCGCCGGTGTGCACGCGCGTGCCCTCCACGGTAATCTCGTTGAAGCCGCGCCCAAGCCGGATGACGACGCCAGGCACGCCGCCGTCGCGTACGATCAAGTTGGAGCCCAGGCCGACGACGGTGACTGGAATTTCGGTGCGCAGGTGGCTGAGGAAATAAGCCAGATCGTCCTCATCGGCGGGCATGAACAGCGCCTGCGCCGGACCGCCGACGCGAAACCATGTCAGCGGGGCTAGCGGCTCGTTCGGCAACAGCCGCCCGCGCAGCTTCGGCATTTGGGCTTTCAGTTCAGGGACGATGTCGGCAAAGGCCATGACGACTTTCTATCCCAGCGCCTGCAATTCGCCCGGCAGCGCGTAGGCCCATTGCGTGATGTTGCCGGCGCCGAGAAAGACCACCGTGTCGCCGGGCTTCGCTAGCCCTTTGACCAGCGATGCGAGTTGCTGCGGCCCATCAAGCGGAATGACTTGGCGATGGCCGCGCGCGCGCAAACCCTGCACCAGCGCGTCGCGGTCGACGCCGGGGATCGGCGCTTCGCCGGCGGGATAGACATTGGCGACGATCACCGCGTTGGCGTCGTTGAAGCATGTGGAAAAAGGCTCAAACAAAGATTGCAGCCGCGTGTAGCGATGCGGCTGCACCACGGCGATCACCTTGCCCTTCACGCTTTCGCGCGCGGCGCGCAGCACCGCGGAAATTTCCACCGGGTGATGGCCGTAATCGTCGATGATGGTGACCCCGTTCCAATCGCCGACGCGGGTGAAGCGCCGCTTGACGCCGCCGAAGGCGCCGAGCGCCTTGCGGATCATGTCGTCCTTGACGCCGAGCTCGTGCGCGACCGCGATGGCCGCGGTGGCGTTGAGCGCGTTGTGCCGCC
>JAXDOR010000056.1:0-3274 GCA_034668825.1 Alphaproteobacteria bacterium
GCTATATATAGGGGGGCGGCCTTCTAGTTGTCATCCCGGAAGCCGGAGCGAAGCGAAGGCTATCCGGGACCCATACTCTCGATGCTCGTAATATGGGTCCCGGCTCTCGCGCAGGCGCTCGGCCGGGATGACAGCAAATACCGCGGCCTCGCACATCGACGCGCAGCACTTATATCTGCATTCGATCATTCCGCCGCCCTAGGAACCTCCCATGCAACTCACCGGCATTCATCACCTCACCGCCGTATCCGCCGACGCGCCCGGCAACCGCGCCTTCTATACCGGCACGCTCGGCATGCGGCTGGTGAAGAAGACGGTGAACCAGGATGACGTCAGTGCCTATCACCTGTTTTATGCCGACGGCAAAGCCTCGCCCGGCAGCGATCTTACTTTTTTCGACTGGCCCGCCCCGCGTGAACAGCGCGGGGCCCACAGCATCACCCGCACCGGCCTGCGCGTGAACGGCGAGCCGACGCTGCGCTGGTGGAAGGAGCGTTTGACCAAGGCCGGCGTGCATATGGGCGACATCGTTACCCGCGACGGCCGGCTCACGCTGGATTTCGAGGATTTTGAAGGCCAGCGGCTGTCGCTGGTCGATGACGGCGGCAAGGGCGAGGCGAATCCATGGGAGAAAAGCCCGGTGCCGGCCGAACATCAGATTCGCGGCCTCGGTCCCATCACCATGACCGTGCCTGAGCTGCGGGCCACCGATGTGGTGCTCACCCAGGTGACGAATATGCGCCACGCCCGCGAATACAAAAACGGTAACGCCGTGGTGCATGTTTACGAAATGGGGCAGGGCGGCCCCACCGCGGAGCTGCATGTGGCGGTGGAGCCCGGCCTGCCGGCGGCGGTGCAGGGCGCCGGCGCCGTGCATCACGTCGCCTTCCGCACACCCGACAACGCGCAATACGACGCCTGGGCGGAGCGGCTCACTACGCTGCGCATCCCCAACAGCGGGAAGGTCGACCGCTTCTATTTCCGCAGCCTGTATTTCCGCGAGCCCAACGGCGTGCTGTTCGAGATCGCCACCGACGGCCCCGGCTTTGCCACTGATGAGCCGGCAGACAAGCTCGGCGAGAAGCTGGCGCTGCCGCCGTTCCTGGAGCCGCGCCGGAAAGAGATCGAGGCCGGGCTGAAGCCGCTGTGATATCTTTCACCTCTCCCCGCGTGCGGGGAGAGGTCGACGCGCGAAGCGCGGCGGGTGAGGGGGGTTATCCGTCATGCGCGGAGCCAGAGAATTAAAAACTTCCCGTGCCCGTCTTCTGCGTGGAAACTCGACCGACGCCGAGACGAAACTGTGGAATCGTCTGCGCTCCCGCTCTATTCACGGCCACAAATTTGTGCGCCAGGAACCTATCGGACCTTACATCGCGGATTTCGTCTGTCGCGAGCGGCGCCTTGTCATCGAGATTGATGGTGGCCAGCATGCTACGGACAAACGCGATGTCATCCGCGACAAGTGGCTTCGCGACCATCGTTATGGGGTATTGAGATTTTGGAATAACGATGTGATTGGGAATATCGAGGGCGTGTTGGAGACAATTGCCACTGCTCTCGCTGAAACTCCCCCTCACCCGGATCGCTGACGCGATCCGACCTCTCCCCGCGCGCGGGGAGAGGTGTGGCAGCCGTTACTTTCCCTTCACCAAGTCCCGAACCTTGCCGGCCACTTCCTTCTGACCCTTAGCCACCCAGTCGAGATCGGTATTGTCGACATATTTCACGCCAGGCTTCGGGATGATGCGCGGGTCGAGGAACGATTCGTCCACATCCGTGCGCAAGGTCGCCGACTGCGAGTGCCGCGAATAAAGCTCAAGCCCTTCCTTCGACGCCATCCAGTTGATGAAAATGCGCGCGGCGTTCGGATGCGGCGCTTTATTGGCGACGCTGAGCAGCGAAGGCGTCGGCGTGATGCGGTTCTGCATGTCGGACAGATCGAACACTTCGACCAGCTTGAAGCCTTCCGCCATCAGCGACCGCGCGTCATCGATGTGGCAGGTCAGGCAGATCGGATAGGTGCCGCGCGCCAGCCAGTCGGTGAGTTGCCGCCGGTCGCGGTTGATGATCGGCTTCTGCTCGACATAGAGCTTCTTGACGAAGTCCGGCCCCATCTGCGTATAGAAATGCACCGCGCTGGCCACGCCGCTGCCGCCGCCGATGCTCGGATCCTCGGTGGAAATCTTGCCCTTCCATTTCGGATTGAGCAGGTCTTTCGCCGCGCGCATCTCCTCCGGCTTGACGTAATCGGCGTTGATGAACAGCAGGCTGTCGACGCTGGAGAACATGATCAGCAAATATTGCCCTTCCGGATCGGCGAAGAACGGCCTGCCGCGTTTCCACTTGCTGCCGTCGGTCACTTCCGGGAGCAGCAGCAGCGGCTTGATCGGATCGAGCATCTTTTCCGCATAGAGCACGCCGACGCTGGTCGAGGCGTTGGACATGAAAACGTCGACCGAATAAATCCCGGATTCGCGTTCGGTGCGCACCTTGCCGGTGATCTGGCTGGTCTGTCCGGCGATCTGCTCCACCGGAATGCCGTAGCGCTTGGTGAAGGCCGGGATGATTTCGTTGCGCATCGCCGGCGACGGCTGGCCGACGATGACCAGCTTGCCTTCCTTACGCGCGGCGGCGAGCGTCTCGTCCCAGGTTTTCTGCCAATCTGCGGTTTGCGCCTGCGCGCCCGGCGCGAAGGCAAGCAACAAAAGCAAGGCCGCCAGTTTCTTCCACGCCGTCTTCATTCCGTTTGCCTCGTAATTGCGGGTTCACGGGGCAAACTAGTAGAAAGGCACCGGCGGCAGCAACCGGTTGGATGCGGCAAGAGGCCGCGCGGTTAGGCCCGCATGACAGCCATCAAAAAAAAGCCCGGCACAAGGCCGGGCTTTCCGTCACGTCAACGTTGCCGACAATTACTGGATGACCTGAACGATGCGGTGAGTGCGCGGGTCCACCAGCACGGTGCGGTTATTCACCACGGTGTAGCGGTAGTCGCGCACGCCGTATTCGCTTGGCACTTCGTAATAGGTGACGCCGGAGGACGGCAACTCTGCGCCGACAACGACCTCCGAACTATAGGTGTAGGACGGCCTTCTCTGCTCAACGACATAAGTGCGGAAGCCGGGGTTGGTGTTTTCCGAGATGCCGCCGACGATAAAGCCGCCGACTCCGCCGACCACGGCGCCTATCGGGCCGCCAACAATCGCGCCGCCGACCGCGCCCGCGGTCGCGCCGCCGACTGCGCCGCCCTGGGCATAAGCCGCAAGCGGGATCATTA
>JAXDOR010000057.1:0-6096 GCA_034668825.1 Alphaproteobacteria bacterium
CCACAGCCGGAGCGCCCGAAGGACCAGCCGTTCCTGATGCCGGTGGAAGACGTGTTCTCGATCTCCGGCCGCGGCACGGTGTGCACGGGCCGCATCGAGCGCGGCATCATCAAGGTCGGCGAGGAAGTCGAGATCGTGGGCATCAAGCCGACGGTGAAGACGGTCGTCACCGGCGTCGAGATGTTCCGCAAGCTGCTCGATCAGGGCGAGGCGGGCGACAACGTCGGCTGCCTGTTGCGCGGCACCAAGCGCGAGGAAATCGAGCGCGGTCAGGTTCTGTGCAAGCCCGGCTCGGTGAAGCCGCATACCAAGTTCAAGGCGGAAGCTTACATTCTCACGAAGGAAGAGGGTGGCCGTCACACGCCGTTCTTCACCAACTACCGCCCGCAATTCTACTTCCGCACCACCGACGTGACCGGCGTCGTGCATCTGCCGGAAGGCACCGAGATGGTGATGCCGGGCGACAACATCGCCATGGAAGTGCACCTGATCGTGCCGATCGCCATGGAAGAGAAACTGCGCTTCGCCATTCGCGAGGGCGGACGCACCGTCGGCGCCGGCGTCGTGGCCAGCATTATCGAGTAATGGAAAGGCAAGGAGCGCGCAGGCGCCCCTTCGTCGTGGAGCATCGTTCATGAACGGCCAGAATATCCGGATCCGGCTTAAGGCGTTCGATCACCGCATCCTCGATGCGTCGACGCGGGAGATCGTGAATACCGCCAAGCGCACCGGCGCGCAGGTGCGTGGGCCGATTCCGCTGCCGACCAAGATCGAGAAGTTCACGGTGAACCGTTCGCCTCACGTCGATAAGAAGAGCCGCGAACAATTTGAAATGCGCACGCATAAACGTCTGCTCGACATCGTCGATCCGACGCCGCAGACGGTCGATGCCTTGATGAAGCTCGATCTTGCTGCCGGCGTCGACGTCGAGATCAAGCTCTAAGCCGCGGAATAGGAAGAACAGGACAATGCCGATGCGTTCCGGAGTGATCGCACAAAAAGTTGGAATGACTCGGGTCTTCACCGAGGGCGGCGAACATGTGCCGGTCACGGTGCTGCGCCTGGGGCAATGCCAGGTGGTCGCCCACCGCACCAAGGATTCCAACGGCTATGTGGCGCTCCAGCTCGGCTCGGGCGCGCGCACGCCAAAGAATTTGACCAAGGCGGATCGCGGCCATTTCGCCGTCGCCAAAGTCGAGCCCAAGCGCAAGGTCGCGGAATTCCGCGTTAGCGACGACGGCTTGATCCCAATCGGCGCCGAAATCACCGCCGATCATTTCGTCGTTGGGCAGTTCGTCGATGTCACTGGGACCTCGATCGGCAAAGGTTTCGCCGGTGGTATGAAGCGTTGGAATTTCGGCGGCTTGCGCGCCAGCCACGGCGTTTCCATCTCGCATCGCTCGATCGGCTCCACTGGCGGCCGTCAGGATCCGGGCAAGACCTTCAAGAACAAGAAGATGCCGGGCCATATGGGCGTCGACCGCATCACCACCCTCAATCTTAAAGTCGTGCAGCTCGACGTCGAGCGCGGCCTCATTCTGGTCGAGGGCGCGGTGCCGGGCGCCAAAGGCGGCTGGATCACCGTGCGCGACGCGGTGAAGAAGGCCTTGCCTAAGGAAGCGCCGAAGCCCGGCAAGTTCCGTCTGGCCGAAAGTGCCGACAAGGGGAACGCCGAAAAACCGGTCGAGCAGACCGCCGCGCCTGCTGAAGCGACGGAGGGCGCGTGATGGAACTGAAAATCACCACCCTCGACGGCAAGGCCGCCGGCTCCGTCACCCTTTCGGATGAAATCTTCGGCCTCCAGCCGCGCGCCGACCTCATTAACCGTTGCGTGAATTGGCAGCTCGCCAAGCGCCGGGCCGGCACTCATGCGGTGAAGAACCGCGCCGAGATCAACCGCACCGGCAAGAAGTATGGCAATCAAAAGGGCGGCGGCACCGCGCGTCACGGCTCGAAGCGGGTGAACCTGTTCCGCGGCGGCGGCCGTTCCTTCGGCCCGCAGGTCCGCAGCCATGAGACCGAGCTGCCGAAGAAGGTGCGCGCTCTCGCGCTTCGCCACGCGCTATCGGCCAAGGCCAAGGACGGCGGCATCATCGTTCTCGATGTGGCGACTGCCAAGGATACAAAGACTAAGGGGCTGCAAACCCGCTTCGGCAAGCTCGGCCTTCTCAACGCCCTGATCATCGATGGGGCGGAGATCGAAGCCAATTTCCGCATCGCGGCGCGCAACATTCCGAATATCGACGTGCTGCCGGTGCAGGGCATCAACGTCTACGACATCCTGCGCAGAAACACGCTCGTGCTCACCAAAGCCGCGCTTGATGCGTTGGAGGCGCGCTTCAAATGACAACGACCGATCCGCGTCATTACGACGTCATCATTGCTCCGGTGATCACCGAGAAAGCAACGATCGCGTCGGAGAGAAATCAGGTGGTCTTCAAGGTCGCGCGCACCGCGACCAAGCCGCAGATCAAGGAAGCCGTGGAGAAGCTCTTCGACGTCAAGGTCAAGAGCGTCAACACCCATATTCGCAAAGGCAAGCTCAAGGCTTCCCGCGGAAGCTTGGGCGTGCAGTCGGACGTCAAGAGAGCCGTCGTGACCCTCGAAGAGGGCCACCGGATCGACGTGACGACAGGTCTGTAAGGGAAGCGCGGGATGGCACTCAAGACATTCAACCCCGTCACGCCGAGCCAGCGGCAGCTGGTCATTGTCGACCGTTCGGGCCTCTATAAGGGCAAGCCGGTCAAGGCGCTCACCGAGGGCAAGTCATCTAGTGGCGGCCGCAACAACAACGGCCGCACGACGGTGCGTTTTCGCGGCGGCGGTCACAAACAGACCTACCGCATCATCGACTTCAAGCGGCAGAAGTTTGCATCGGCGAAGGTCGAGCGGATCGAATACGATCCAAACCGCACCGCGTTTATCGCTTTGGTCAAATACGACGACGGCGAGCTGGCCTATATTCTAGCGCCGCAGCGTTTAGCCCAGGGCGACAGCGTGGTGTCCGGCGAGAATGTCGACGTTAAGCCGGGCAACGCCATGCCGGCCGGCAATATCCCGATTGGCACCATCGTGCATAATATCGAGATCAAGATCGGCAAAGGCGGCCAGATCGCGCGCTCGGCGGGCACCTATGCTCAGATCGTCGGCCGCGACCAGGACTACGTCATCCTGCGGCTGAATTCAGGCGAGCAGCGGCTCGTTCACGGCCGCTGCATGGCGACGGTCGGCGCCGTGTCGAACCCCGACAGCATGAATACTTCGATCGGCAAAGCCGGTCGCAAGCGATGGATGGGACGGCGGCCGCATAACCGTGGCGTGTCGATGAACCCGATCGATCATCCGCATGGCGGCGGCGAAGGCCGCACCTCAGGCGGACGGCATCCAGTGACCCCTTGGGGTTTCCCCACCAAAGGCAAGAAGACCCGTAAGAATAAGTCTACCAGCAAGTTCATCATCGCCACGCGCCACGCGCGGAAGAAGAAAAAGTAGGACGAGGATCATGGCACGCTCGACATGGAAAGGTCCGTTCGTTGACGGCTATCTGCTGAAGAAAGCGGATGCGTCACGTGCTTCGGGCCGCCACGAGGTCATCAAGATGTGGAGCCGGCGTTCGACGATCCTGCCGCAATTCGTCGGACTTACGTTCGGCGTTTACAACGGACAGAAGCACATCCCGGTGCAGGTCACCGAGGAAATGGTTGGTCACAAGTTTGGTGAGTTTTCGCCGACGCGCACCTTCTACGGCCATACGGCCGACCGGAAGGCAAAGCGCAGCGCCGGCTGAGGTAAGAGGACGAAAATGGGTAAGCGCGCGCGCGAAAGAGCGCTGTCGGAAAGCGAAGCCAAAGCGGTCTCCCGTATGCTGCGGGTATCGCCGCAGAAGCTCAATCTGGTCGCGGGCCTGATCCGCGGCAAGAAGGTCGCGGCTGCGCTCGCCGACCTGGAATTTTCGCGCAAGCGCATCGCGCGCGATGTGCGCAAGTGCTTAGAGTCGGCGATTGCCAACGCCGAGAACAATCACGATCTCGACGTCGACGACTTGGTCGTCGCCGAGGCGCATGTGGGCAAGGCACTCGTCATTAAGCGGTTCACGCCGCGCGGCCGCGGCAAGGCCGCGGGCATCTTTAAACCATTCTCGAACCTCACCATCGTCGTGCGTGAGGCTGAAGCGGCAACATAAGACTGCGGACGTAAGGCAGAGAGAGAGGACCCATGGGTCAGAAGGTCAATCCAATTGGACTGCGTCTCGGTATCAACCGTACCTGGGACTCGCGCTGGTTTGCGGGCAAGAACGGGTATGGGACGCTGCTGCACGAGGACATGAAGATCCGCAAGGAACTGATGGTGCTGCTCAAGCAGGCCGCGGTTTCGAAAATCGTGATCGAGCGGCCGCATAAGAAATGCCGGGTGACAATCCATTCGGCTCGCCCCGGCGTGGTTATCGGCAAGAAGGGCGCCGACATCGAGAAGCTGCGCCGCGTCGTGGCGGCGCTGACCGATTCCGACGTCGTCATCAACATCGTCGAAATCCGCAAGCCGGAGCTTGACGCGCAACTGGTCGCCGAATCGATCGCGCAGCAGCTTGAGCGCCGCGTTGCCTTCCGCCGCGCCATGAAGCGCGCAGTGCAGTCGGCGATGCGCCTTGGTGCCGGCGGCATCCGCATCAACTGTTCGGGACGGCTTGGCGGCGCCGAAATCGCACGTATGGAATGGTACCGCGAAGGCCGCGTGCCGCTGCATACGTTGCGCGCTGACGTCGATTACGGCGTGGCCACCGCGTTCACGACCTACGGCACCTGCGGCGTCAAAGTCTGGATCTTTAAGGGCGAGATCATGGAACACGATCCGATGGCGCAGGACAAAAAAATGGCTGAGGGCGAGGCCGGCCGGCCGCGCCGCGACGCCGCCTAAGCGCAACGGATTTAAGGAAAGACGTAAACCATGCTGCAACCGGCGCGCACCAAGTTCCGCAAGGCGCACAAGGGCCGTATCCACGGCATCGCCACGTCCGGGACCGAACTTAACTTCGGTCAATACGGTCTCAAGGCGCTGGAGCCGGATCGTGTCACCGCGCGGCAGATCGAGGCGGCGCGCCGTGCCATGACGCGTCACATGAAGCGTGCGGGGCGGGTCTGGATTCGTGTTTATCCGGACGTGCCGGTGTCGAAGAAGCCGATTGAAGTACGCATGGGTAAAGGAAAAGGCACGCCGGAATACTGGGTCTGCCGCGTCAAGCCCGGACGCATCATGTTCGAGATCGATGGCGTTACTGTTCAAGTTGCCAAGGAGGCCCTGGCGCTGGCCGCGGCGAAATTGTCGGTGAAGACGCGCTTCATCGAACGCATCGCCGAGTAACGGCAAGGGATGATGTCATGAAGACCGCCGACGTGAGAGCGATGACTGTCGACCAGCTCGACGACCAGGTGCTGAGCCTGAAGAAGGAGCAGTTCAACCTGCGTTTCCAGCGGGCGACCGGCCAGCTCGAAAACACCGCGCGGGTGCGCGTGTTGCGCCGTGACATCGCCCGCATCAAGACCATTGCGCGGCAGAAGCGCGAAGGACGGCTGGAGCCTAAGCGCGCTGTCGAACCGAAACCGAAGACTGCCGCGGCAGCGCCCAAGCCGAAGCGCGTGGCGAAGACGGAAGCCAAGACCGGCGCCAAGAAGAGCGCCAAGTCTGCCAAGTCGGCCGCGAAATCGAAGTCGAAGTAAGGGGATTTAAATGCCGAAGCGTACGCTCCAAGGCGTCGTGGTCAGCGACAAACAGGAAAAGACGGTGGTGGTGCGCGTCGAGCGCCGCTTCACGCATCCGCTTCTGAAGAAGACGGTGCGGCGGTCGAAGAAATACCACGCCCATGACGAGAAGAATGAATTCGGCGTCGGCGACATCGTTCGGATCGAGGAACATCGTCCGATCTCCAAGCTCAAGCGCTGGACCGTGATCCAGGGCGAGAAGAAGACGAAGTAACGCGCGGCGCGCGAGGAAGATTGAAAGAGGCGCGGCATGATTCAGATGCAAACCAATCTCGACGTGGCGGACAATTCCGGCGCGCGCCGAGTCATGTGCATCAAGGTGCTCGGCGGCTCCAAGCGC
>JAXDOR010000058.1:0-2662 GCA_034668825.1 Alphaproteobacteria bacterium
GGCCGTAAGTCGAAACGTGGTTGCCGCCAACAAATTCGATCGCGCCGGTCTCGACACTACGTTGCGAGTCTACGGACCCGATCTTGCGGTCGTAGTCGACGTCCAAGCCGTGCTTTTCCCACGAGCCGGATTCGGCAATGACATGCAGCAGAATGAGATGGCTGGATGAGCGATAAGGAAATGCGATCTTGTCCATGCTGCTCCTAAAATGAGGTCGTTGCGGCCGCCCGCTTCCGCAGCAGCGCGAATATAACGAAGCGAACAGCTTCGCGGCGTCCGCCATTCGACATTGGTTTTGCTTTTTGCGAAACTCGCAAAGTTTCCTAAGGCTGTCCAGCCATTTCAGCCGTGCGAAAAAGCTTTTGCATTCAGACGAGACTGCGTAGTTTGCGCTCAAATGCCGCAGCGGCCGCGAGGGCGTCGGCTGCGATGCAAGCACCAACCGGGAGTAGCGGAATGACAACGATGGTAAAGCTCCCGAGCGCCGACAGCTCCGAAGTCCTGGCGACGAATTTCCTCCGCGATCCTTATCTCGAATGGGCAAAAGCCGAGGGCGTGCCGATCGTCGAGGATTTCTCCGTCGACCTCAACAACGTGCAAACGCGGCTGTGGAGCCGGGCCGGCGTTCCCGGCGCCTTCGTGCATCTCAAAGGCCGCGGTGACTTCATGTCATTGTTCGTGATCGACCTGCCGCCGGGCGGAAAAAGCGCGCCGCAAAGGCATCTCTATGAGGAGGTGATCTATGTGCTGTCGGGCCATGGCAGCACCAAGGTGGAGATCGAAGGCAAGACGCACAGCTTCGAATGGGGTCCGAACAGCCTGTTCGCGCTGCCGCTCAATGTGCCCTACCAACACTTCAACGCTTCGGGCGCGGAAACGGCCCGGCTCATTTCGGCGAATAATCTGACCGCGATGATGAACCAGTTTTACGACCACGAATTTATCTTCAACAACCCGTTCGTCTTTCGCAGTCGCGTGCGCCATGAGAATTACTTTCAGGGCGAAGGCGAGATGTGCGAGACGCAGCGCGGGCGTTTCATGTGGGAAACCAACTTCGTCGCCGATGTGGCGAGCTTCAAGCTGGAAGCCTGGGACCGCCGCGGTGCGAAAAGCTCCAACATGCGATTTTCCTTGGCCGAAGGGATCATGCACGCGCATACGTCGGAAATGCCGGTCGGCACCTACAAGAAAGGGCACCGGCATGGGCCGGATTTCCATGTGCTCACGCTGAAGGGCGAAGGCTACTCGTTATTCTGGCGGGAAGGAGATCGGGACTTCATCCGCATCGACTGGAAGCCGGGTGTCGTGTTCGCGCCGGTCGATCAGATTTTCCACCAGCACTTCAACACCAGCCCGTTCCCGGCCCGCTATCTGGCGTTGGCGGTGGGAAGCTTGCGCTACCCGTTCACCGCGCAGAAGCGGCAGGTGTTTCTCGGCGTGGATCTAGACGTGAAGCAAGGCGGCGCGCAGGTCGAATATGGGGATCAGAACCCTCGCATTCACGAGCTTTATCTCAACGAATTGGCGAAGAACGACGTGAAGTCGGAAATGGGCGACTACATCGACGAGAGTAAGTTCTAAGAACCATTGCCGAGATTGGCGGTGACGCCTCGCAGCAATCTCAGCAGGGTTTCAAGCTCCTTGTCGGAGAGCCCAGCCCGCGCCGTGGCGTTGGTCGCGGCCGCGCAGGCGACAAGCTCTTTCATCAGCTCGAGGCCGGCCGGTGTGAGGTGAAGGTTGAGCTTGCGGCGGTCGATGACATCCTTGTCGCCGCGGATCAGCTTCCTTCTTTTCAGCGCCTCGATTACCGCAGTCGCCGAGGCCTTTTGGATACCGGCCTGGCGGGAAAGCTCCAGCGGCGTTAAACTCCCGGCACGGGAGAGAAACCACAGCAACACCCATTGCGCGTGGGTGACGCCGTGTTTCGCAAGCCGCGCATGGAAATCGCGGCTGAAAGCCCGGTAGGCTTCGCGCAGGAAGAAGCCGAGGCCCGCAGTGGTGGCCGGTTCTGCTGATTGTTTTGCGGCCTTTGTCGCCATCACGTCACGTCCTAGGGCCTGTCGCATTTCGGTCCAATGCGGCGCATATGACCATAGTTCGCAGCCGTTGACAAAGTTGGTATGGTAGACATACTATCTTCGGACTAAGCGAAATAACAAGGGCTGTTAAGGCCGCGACGATACAGGGAGCGTTAGATGGGAAATCCCGCAGCCGACCCGTTATTGGCCGATCTGGAAGCCCGGATGGCCGACCAGAACTTGCGCGGCCAATGGCAGATCGATGCCAACCGTCCGCAGAATGTGCGCAAGGGCGCCAACGGCCAGGTTTTCATCGAGCCGGCGCCAGCGGGCATTCCCCATGTCTGGAAATGGCAGGACATGCAGCAGATGCTGCAACGCGCCTGCGAGGCCATGACCGACAGTTACACCGCCCGCCGCTCGTTGATGTTCACCAATCCCAAGCTGCCGCGCGGCACGGTGCAAAACCTCGTGGCCGGAATGCAGGTGGTCAAAGCGGGCGAGACCGCCTGGTCCCACCGCCACACGATCAACGCGCTGCGTTTTGCCATCCAGGGCAGCGAAAAGGTCTTCACCATCGTCGACGGCCGTCCGCTGGCCATGGAGCCTTACGACATGCTGCTGACGCCGGGATGGTCCTGGCA
>JAXDOR010000059.1:0-2716 GCA_034668825.1 Alphaproteobacteria bacterium
CTCCCCGCAAGCGCGGCAGCAACTGCTGGCGGCGCTCTGCAAGATCTATTCGCTGCAAGTTCAGGGCGGCGATCCGTCGCTGCCGTTGCTGCCGCAAAGCGGGGTCAGCCCGACCGACGTCATGATCATGGCCGGCGCGCTGCTGCGGGCCGCCGATCTGCAAGTCTTCGAGCTTGGCATGTGGCAAAGCTGGACCGGCCGCTGATCGGCCGATCCCATCGCTGAAGAAACTGAAGTGGAGGAATACATCATGGATCTCATCGCCGATCGCGGCCGCCGCGTCTCCGTCGAAGAGCTGAACACCACCCAGCTTCTCGCTCACGCGCGCAAGCAGGCGCACCAGCGCAAATTCGACGACATGCTCATCGTGGATGTGGATGCGCATCACTACGAGAGCGAAAACATGGGCGAGATCCTTCCCTATATCGAAAATGACGTGCTGCGGCAGCTTCAGTTGTCCGCTCGCAACAAGGCGCGTCACAGCGTCGTGCCCGGCCAGATGGGCTATCAGGACATGGGCGGACGCGTGACCCGCTACCCCATGCGGTCTTCGGAAAAAACGGAAACCGGCAAGCAGCGCGATGTCGAACTCGGCCGCCGCTGGATGGATGCGATGGGCGTGGATTATTCCTGCCTGTTCCCCACCGGCATGCTCAACATCGGCCTGCATCCGCAGAAGGAGATGGAGGTCGAGCTGTGCTGGGCCTACAACCGTTGGCTCACGGAAAAGGTGCTGCCGGCATCCGAAGGCCGCATGTATTCCATGCTTTCCCTGCCGTTCTCCGACCCGGATGCGTCGCTGCGCCATGTGGAGACGTTCGGCCACTGTCCGGGCGTAACCGGCTTCATGGTCACCACCGTGCGCACGCTACAGGTCAATGACAACGCCTATATGAAGGTGTACCGCGCGATGGAAGAGCGCGGGCTGGCGCTGGCCTTCCATTCCGGCCCCAACTGGGGCGAGCCGGTATTCAAGGCCTGCAACCGCTTTCTCTCGGTGCATGCGCTCGGATTCACCTTCTACAATATCCTGCATCTGACCAACTGGGTCATCAACGGCATCCCCGAGCGTTTCCCGAAATTGCCGGTGCTCTGGGTTGAATCAGGCCTGGCCTGGCTTCCGTTCCTGATGCAGCGGCTCGACCACGAATACATGCTGCGCTCCTCGGAATGTCCGACGCTAAAGAAGAAGCCGAGCGATTACATGCGCGACATGTATTATTCCTCACAGCCGATGGAGGTGCAGGACATGGGCGCGCTGGAATGCACCTTCCGCATGATCAACGCGGAAACGCAGCTGCTCTATTCCTCGGACTATCCGCATTGGGATTTCGACCTGCCGTCAACCATCTACGACCTGCCTTTCCTGTCGGAGAAGGCCAAGCACAATATCCTCGGCGGCAACGCGGCGCGGCTGTTCAACTTGCCGCCGCGCAACGACAAGCAGAAAGAAAACCTGATCAAATACGGTAACCTTGCCGCCTAAAGGCGGAGGAGCAGGACGATGAGGCGGATTTTATCGCGCGCAATCGTCGCCGCCGCGGCGGTTGTCTCGGCCGGCTCTGCCTTGGGCCAGGACGCGGTCGAGCAATTCTACAAAGGCAAGCAGATCAATATCGTCATCGGCTCCGACGTGGGCGGCGGTTACGACAGCTATGCCCGGGTGCTGGCGCGGCATCTCGGCAATTACATTCCCGGCAAGCCGACGATCGTGCCGCAGAACATGCCGGGCGCCGGCAGCAACAAGGCGGCCGCCTATGTTTATGGCTTGGCGCCGAAGGACGGCACCGTCATCGGCGCGATCCAGCCCGGCGCGATCTTGCAGCCGCTTTTGGGTGAGAATCCGGTGCAGCACGATCCCAGCAAGTTCATCTATGTCGGCAGCGCCAATAGCGACGTCTATCTGTGTCTCGCGCGCGCCGACGCGCCGGCGAAAAGCTTCCAGGATACGTTCACCAAGGAAATCACCCTCGGCGCCAGCGGCGAGGGCGCCACCACCCGCGATTTGCCGATGATGCTCAACAACGTGCTCGGGACCAAGCTGCGTCTCGTGAGCGGCTATGCGGGGACGCGGGAGATCACGCTCGCGATCGAGCGCAACGAGGTTCACGGCATTTGCGGCTTGGGCTGGACCAGCCTTGCCGCCACCCATCCCGACTGGCTCACGAACGGAACGATCAAGATTCTCGCGCAGGAAACCACCCGCGGCCAGCCCGACATGGACAAGATGGGCGTGCCTTTGGCGCTCAGTTTCGCCAAGACCGATGAGGACCGTCAGGTGATGGAACTGGTCTATAGCCAGGGCCTGTTCGGCCGCCCGTATCTGCTGCCGCCCGGCGTCCCGCCGGAGCGGGTGGCCGCCTTGCGCAAGGCTTTCATCGCCGCCTTGCAGGACAAGGATCTGCTCGCCGAGGCGAAGAAGATCAAGCTCGACATCGAGCCTTTGTCGGGCGAGGAGGTGCAGGGAATGGTCGCCAAGGTCTATGCCATGCCGGCGAATGTCGTCAGCCGGGCGAAGCGCGCGCTCCAGCAGCAGTAAGGAAAAGACGTCGATGGCCAAAGACGCGATCGTTCCGGAAGAACTGGCGAAAAAATTCGAAACGGAAAAGGACACGCGCTATGTGCGCTGGGTGAATGAGCAGGGGCTCGATATCATCAGCGCGCACTATGTTCCCAATCTCCGCCTGGTCGAATTGAAGCCCTGGCCGCGCCGCGG
>JAXDOR010000060.1:0-24291 GCA_034668825.1 Alphaproteobacteria bacterium
CGGGAAAACAAATATGTCCTCGATTCTTCTCAGCGGCCCCGCCGTCGAGCCGATCACGCTCGCCGAGGCTAAAGCCTATCTGCGTGTCGAACACAGTGACGATGACTTGCCCATCGCAGCTCTTATCGCCGCCGCGCGCATCCATGTGGAGGCGCAGACGCGGCGCGCCTTGATCACGCAGACCTGGCGGATCATCCGTAGCTGCTGGCCGGCCGAGGGGCGGCTTTCGATTTCGCCTTCGCCGCTGCAGCAAATCCTCGCGGCGCGCGTCTACGACAGCGACGGCACGGCGATTGCGATCGACACCCAGGCTTTCGTCGTCGACACAGCTTCGGCACTTGTCGCCTTCGCGCCATGGTCGCTGCCCGCGCCGGGCCGGAGTTTTGGCGGCATCGAGCTCGACGTCAACGCCGGCTACGGCGACGCCGGGACCGACGTGCCGGAGCCGCTGCGGCAAGCGACCCGTTTGCTGCTGGCGCATTGGTACGAAAATCGCGGGCTGACCGCGGGGCGGGCGGTCGCCGTCTCGCCCGCGAGCGTCGGCGCGCTGATCGCGCCGTATCAGGTGCGCTCGCTATGATTGATCCGGGACAGATCAACCGGCGGCTGGCGCTGGAGGCGCCGGCGATCACGCCGGACGGCGCCGGCGGCGTCATCCGCGGCTATCAAACGCTTGCGACTTTATGGGCGGCGCTGGTGCCGGTTTCCGCGCGCGGCGATGTGGTTGCCGATGGCGCGGGCACGACGGTGACGCACCGCATCACCATCCGGAGTGGGCCGGAAGTGACGACGCGGCACCGCTTCCGCCTTGGCGCGCGGGTTTTTGTCATCGCCGCGATCCGCGACCGCGATGGCCAAGGCCGCTTCCTCGATATCGACGTGGAAGAGCGGACGGATTGAGGTCGTGTCCCGGGCGCAGCGCAGCACAAGTGATGCGCTGCAGACCCGGGATCGCCAAACACATTGTCCTTAACGGTCCCGGATCAGCGCCGCACCGCACACGCAATCAAGCTTGCGCAGATTGCGCAAACTTATCTGCGTGCGCTGCTGCGCATCCGGGACACAAACCCGGGACCATTATCCATGCCCACTGCCGCCGTGGCGCTGCGCGCCGCGATCCATGATGCGCTGGCCGCTGACACACCACTGACGAATTTGCTGGGCGGCGCCAAAATCTATGACGAAGTGCCGCGCGCCGTCGCATTTCCGTATGTCACGCTCGGCGAGGCGCGGATTTCCGACTGGTCGACCGCCAGCGAAAGCGGCGAGGAACATCAACTGACGCTCCACGCCTGGTCGCGCCAGGGCGGACACCGCGAGGCGCATATGATCGCGGGTGCGCTGCTGCAGGCGCTCGACGACGCGCCGCTGACGCTCGCCGAGCATCGGCTGGTCAACTTGCGCTTCGCCACCGCGGACATTCGCCGCGAGGCGGATGGCCGCACCTATCGGGCAGTGGTGCGCTTTCGCGCGGTGACCGAACCTTCTAGCTAACCAATCAACGAGGACTGAACATGGGCGCGCAAAAAGGTAAGGACCTGCTGGTCAAGATCGCGGATGGAATTGGCTTTACCACGGTGGCCGGGCTGCGTTCGCGCCGGCTTGCCTTCAACGCCGAGACCGTCGACGTCACGCATTCGGAATCCGTCAACCGCTGGCGCGAATTGCTGGAAGGCGCGGGGGTGAAACGCGCCTCGATCGCGGGCAGGGGGCTGTTCAAGGATCAAAGCTCCGACGCGCTGGTGCGCCAGAGCTTTTTCGACGGCACGGTGAAGACCTACCAGATCGTGATCCCGGATTTCGGCAGTATAGAAGGGCCGTTCCAGATCACCAGCCTGGATTTCGCCGGCGAACACAACGGCGAGGTGACCTATGAGCTGGCACTGGAATCCGCCGGCGCGCTGACGTTCGCGGCGCTCTAATCTTCCCTCTCCCGTGGGGAGAGGGTGGCGAGCGAAGCGAGCCGGGTGAGGGCGTACGGCCTCGCGATTGACGGGAACCCCCTCACCCCAACCCTCTCCCCGCAGGGGAGAGGGAGTAGAAGCGATCAGGAAATTCCAATGCCCAACATCCATCGCGGCGAGATCGAGGCCGAGATCGGCGGCGCGCGGCGGCGGCTTGTGCTCACGCTGGGCGCGCTCGCCGAACTGGAAGCAGCCTTTGGCGCCGACGATCTAGTGACGCTGGCCGAGCGGTTTGAGTCCGGACGGCTGAAGGCGCGCGATCTCGTCCGTATCATCGGCGCCGGGTTGCGCGGGGCGGGTGAGGCGGTGTCGGACGAGGAGGTCTCGCGGATGGAAGTCGGCGGTGGCGCGACCGGCTATGTGCGCATTGCCGCCGACCTGATCGCCGCGACCTTTGGCTCGCCGGGGGCGAGCCCATGAAGCTCATGCCTTTTCCCTGGGAGCAGGCCATCGGTTTCGGCCTCGGCATCCTTCGGCTTTCGCCGGACGCCTTCTGGCGCATGACGCCGCGCGAACTTGCCTATGCGATCGAGGCCGTCAGCGGTCGCGCGCAGCGGCCGATGGACCGCGACAGGTTCGCGCAACTGATGGCGCGGTTTCCGGATCAACAATAACGAGATTTCCTAATGGCGGATGACACGTTGGATACGGCGGCGAGCAGCGCCGCGCCGCTGACCGACGCCATGGACGGCGTGCAGCGGCGCACGCGCGATTTGGAATCCGGCGCCAACGGCTTCGCCCGCGCCATGACGCAGGCCTTTGCCGGTTCGGTCACGGGCGGCAAGCAATTTGACAGCGTGCTGAAATCGCTGGCGCTGAACCTGTCGAACATGGCGGTGAAGGCGGCGTTCCGCCCGCTTACGTCGGCACTTTCCGGCGGCTTGCAGCAATTATTCGGCGGTCTGTTTGGTTCAAGCGGTGCCGACGCTGGCGGTGGAACCGCCGCCGAGTTTGCCGCCTCCATGGGCGCGATCAAGCCTTTCGCCGCCGGCGGCGTGGTGGGCACGCCGACCTATTTTCCGCTGTCGTCGGGCGGTCTTGGACTCGCCGGCGAGGCGGGGCCGGAAGCGATCCTGCCGCTGGCGCGCGGCTCCGACGGCAGGCTCGGCGTGACCACGGGCGCGAGCCCGGCTGCGGGGAACGTCGCCATTCACATTTCCACGCCGGACGCCGAGAGCTTCCGCCGCTCCGAGGCTTACATCACCGGTCAAATCGCTCGCGCGGTCGCGCGCGGGCAGAGAAGTCTCTGAGCCATGCCTACCGCATTTCATGAAGTGCTGTTTCCGCTTGACGTGGCGCTGCGCAGCGCGGGCGGACCGGAGCGGCGCACCGACATCGTCGCGCTCGGCTCCGGGCGCGAGGAGCGCAACGCGCGCTGGGCGCATTCGCGCCGGCGCTACGATGCCGGCTACGGCATCAAGACCTTGGATGCGCTTTCCAGCGTGGTGGCGTTTTTCGAAGAGCGGCGCGGGCGACTACATGGATTTCGCTGGCGCGACCGGCTCGACCAGTCGTCGGCGGCGCCGGGCGCCGCGGTGTCGCCGGTCGACCAAACAATCGGAACCGGAAATGGTGTTACGGCGAGCTTTCAGCTCACCAAAACCTATGGCTCCATCTACGCGCCATATCAGCGGCCGGTGACAAAGCCGGTGAGTGGAAGCGTGCGTGTGGCGGTGGCGGGTGTGGAGGTGGCCACAAGTATTGCCTTCACCTGCGATCCCACAGCAGGCGTGGTGACTTTCCTTTCCGGGCATATTCCAGCGATAGGCGCGGTGGTGAGGGCAGGCTTTCACTTCGACGTGCCGGTGCGCTTCGATACCGATTATCTCGAAGTCGACTTGTCGGCTTTCGCGGCGGGACAGATTCCGAAAATTCCGCTGGTTGAGATCAAGACGTAATCGTCACTTCGTCATGGCCGGACTTGTTCCGGCCATCCAGTCTTTCTTACGCGAAAGAAGCAAGACGTGGATGCCCGCGACAAGCGCGGGCATGACGGTTGAAACGGACGAAAGCCATGCGCTTCATCCCACCCGCACTCCAAGCCCAGCTCGATTCCGGCGTCACCACCTTGTGCCGCTGCTGGGTGCTGACGCGGCGCGACGGCGTGGTGCAGGGTTTCACCGATCACGACAACGACATCGCCTTCGATGATGTTGTTTGCCGCGCGAGTACCGGGCTCAGCACCTCGGAGGCGACGCAGCAGCTAGGCCTGGCCGTCACCGCGGCGGAGATTTCCGGCGCGCTCGCCGACGAGACGCTGACGGAAGCCGATCTGGCTGCCGGGCGTTACGACGCCGCCGCCATCGATACGTGGCTTATCGATTGGAGCGAGCCGTCGCTGAAGCTTTTGCTCAGCACGGGCACGCTTGGCGAAGTGCGGCGCGAAGGCGGGGCTTTTGCCGTCGAGGTGAGGGGGCTCGCCGACAGGCTCTCCGAACAGCGCGGCCGGATTTATACCGCGACTTGCTCGGCCGACCTCGGCGATGCGCGTTGCACCATCGATCTGACCAACGCGGCGTTTCGCGGCACCGGCGCTATTGCCGCGCTCAGCGGCACCTCGGCATTCACGACTTCCGGACTGGATGCGTTCGCCAGCGGCTGGTTTACCGCGGGACATCTGTCGTGGACGAGCGGCGCCAATGCGGGGCTCGCCATTGAGGTGAAAAGCCATCGAGTAGACGCCGGGGCCGTGGACATCGAACTCTGGCAGGCGATGCCGGAGCCGCTCGCGCTTGGGGACGCTTTCGTCGTCACCGCCGGTTGCGACAAGCGCTTTGCCACCTGCCGCGACCGCTTTGCCAATTCCATCAACTTCCGCGGCTTCCCGCAGATTCCCGGCAACGATTTTGTCATCAGCTATCCGGTCGCCGGCGAGCCGGGGAATGACGGCAAGAGTTTTGCGGGTGCGGGATCATGACGCCCGCTCTCACTCGCGCGACCATCGTTGCCGAGGCGCGCGCCTGGATCGGCACGCCTTATCGCCATCAAGCATCGCTCAAAGGCATCGGCTGCGACTGCCTTGGTCTGGTTCGCGGCGTGTGGCGCGCGGTATTGGGCGCGGAGCCCGAAGGCGTACCGGCTTACGCCGCGGGTTGGGCCGAAGCTTCCTCCGGCGAGCCGCTTGCGGAGGCGGCGCTGCGCCATCTCGTTGCGATTGATCTTGCCGACATCGCGCCCGGCGACGTGCTGCTGTTTCGCTGGCGCGCCGGGCTGACCGCCAAACACGCGGCCATCGCGACAACGCGCGAATGCATGGTTCATGCACATGACGGCGCCGCGGTTGCCGAGGTTGCGCTGGCGCCATGGTGGCGCCGCCGGCTCGCTTACGCGTTCCAGTTTCCGGGCGTCAGCGGCTGACGGAATCCGTGCAGGCCGGTTCTTTTGGTTGGCAGGCGATGCCAATATTTGAGCATCCGGATCGAGTGCAGATGACGCAGCCATCGCTCCACTTCGCGCATGTCGGATTTTGCTCGCCGTAACGCTGGACCGGAACGGACACCGGGGCGGGCGCGTATTCGTGCGGCGGCTCTTTGCGCGGCACCTCCAGGTCTGCTGCGAAGTTCCATTGTCCCGGAGCCGATACGAGTGCACCGCCGAGCAGCAAGCTCGCCGCAAGTCTAACAGCGCGGGCACTCACGCCAATTCTACGAAACATCAGGCTCGCTCCACGTCCTAGCCGCAGCCGGGCCCAGCATAACCGAAGACATCACCCATGGCAGCTCTTCTCCTCTCCGCCGCCGGCGCCGCTGCTGGTGGCGTGTTCGGACCAGCAGGCGCGATTGCCGGACGCATCGTCGGCGCGCTCGCCGGCAGCGTCATCGATCACGCGTTGCTTGCAGGAACGCGCGAGCGGCAGGTTGAAGGTCCGCGGCTCGCCGATCTCGACATCATGGCATCGACCGAAGGCGCACCGATTCCACGCGTCTATGGTCGCGTACGGCTGTCGGGGCAGGTGATCTGGGCAACCAAGCTTGAGGAAGTGGTTTCGACGCGCACCGACACGCAAGGCGGCAAAGGCGGCGGCTCGTCCGCCAGCACAACGACGACGAGCTACAGCTATTTCGCCAATCTCGCGGTCGGACTTTGCGAAGGCACGATCGGCCATGTGTTGCGTGTCTGGGCTGACGGCAAGCCGCTCGACCTTTCCGGCATGACCTTTCGCGTCCATCGCGGCAGTGAAGATCAGACGCCCGATGCGCTGATCGTCGCCAAGGAAGGCGCCGACAATGCGCCGGCCTATCGCGGCTTCGCTTACGTGGTGTTCGAGCGACTGCCGCTGGAAAATTTCGGCCGCCGCATTCCGCAACTGTCGTTCGAAATTATCCGGCCGGTCGGCCAGCTTGAACAGATGACGCGCGCGGTGACGCTGATCCCGGGCACCACTGAATTCGGCTACGAACCGTCAGCCGTCGTCCAGATAGGAGGCCCGGGCAAGTCGGCGCCCGAGAACCGCCATGTCACCTATGCCGGCTCCGATGTGGAGGCGTCGCTCGATGAGTTGCAGGCTGTCTGCCCAAATCTGGAGCGGGTGGCGGTGGTGGTTGCCTGGTTCGGCTCCGACTTGCGCGCGAACCATTGCACGCTGAAGCCAGGCGTCGAGGCTCGCGACAAGACTACGCACGCCTTCACTTGGTCAGTGGCCGGGCTCGATCGCTCGAGCGCCTATCTTGTTTCTACGGTCGATGGCCGTCCGGCTTACGGCGGCACGCCATCGGACGATGGCGTGACCCACCTCATCGCCGAGTTGAAGGCGCGGGGGCTGAAGGTCACGCTCTATCCCTTCGTGATGATGGATGTCCCGGCGGGGAATGTGTTGCCCGATCCGTGGAGCGGCGCATCGTCGCAACCGCCCTATCCCTGGCGCGGACGCATCACCTGCGATCCGGCGCCGGGACGGCCGGGTTCGCCGGATGGCACCGCCGCGGCCGCCGATCAACTCGCCACTTTCTTCAGCGGCGGCGGCCCAGACGATTGGACCTACCGGCGCATGGTGCTGCATTACGCGCATCTTGCCGCCGATGCGGGCGGCGTCGACGCCTTCCTCATTGGTTCCGAGCTGAGAAGCTTGACGCGCGTGCGCTCGGCGCCCGGCGTTTATCCGACGGTTGCGGCGCTGGCGGCGCTCGCCGCCGATGTCAAAGCGATCCTCGGCGCGCCAACGGTCATTACCTATGGCGCGGACTGGACCGAGTATGGCGCGCATGTGGTCGATGGCGCCGCCAACGAAGTGCGCTTTCCGCTGGATGCGTTGTGGTCGTCGCCCGCGATCGATGCCGTCGGTATCGACTATTACGCGCCGCTCGCCGACTGGCGCGAGACTGCCGGGCATCCCGATCGCGCGCTCACAAGCTCGATCTACGACAGGGACTATCTGACGGGAAACCTCGCCGGCGGCGAAGCCTTCGATTTTTATTACGCCGACGATGCTGCCCGCGCGGCGCAGACGCGCAGCGCCATTACCGACGGTCTCGGCAAGCCGTGGATTTATCGTGCAAAAGATTTATGGAACTGGTGGTCGAATCCGCACTACGAGCGCGTCGGCGGCGTCGAGCTTTCCACGCCGACCGCCTGGTTGCCGCGCGGCAAGCCTATCTGGCCGACTGAAGCCGGCTGTCCCGCTGTCGACAAGGGCGCCAATCAGCCGAGCGTCTTTCCCGATCCGAAATCCTCCGAAGCCGGGCTGCCTTACTTCTCGGATGGCCGGCGCGACTATCTGATGCAGCGGCGCTATCTCGAGACATTACTCTATGCCTTCGATCCGTTCTTCGGCGCGATGGCGGAACTCAACCCGATATCGCCGGTCTATGGCGGGCCCATGGTGGCGCCTTCCACGATCCATTTGTGGACCTGGGATGCGCGGCCTTACCCGATCTTTCCGGCGGCAGCCGAGCTGTGGAGTGACGGCGCCAACTGGGAAACGGGGCATTGGCTGACCGGCCGGCTGGGCTCGGCACCGTTCGATGGTCTCATCGCTACGACATTAATGGAGGCCGGCATTGTCGACTTCGATTCCTCGGAGCTTACCGAAGGAGCCGACGGCTATCTGATCGACCGGCCCATGGCGCCGCGATCGGCCATTGAGCCGCTGGCGCTTGCCTATGCTTTCGATGCCGCCGAGGACGAGGGCGTGCTGCGCTTTCGCCCGCGTGGCGGCGAGCCGGTGATGGAGATTGATGAGGACGATCTGGTGCTGCCCGGGAGCGGCGCGCCGTTCCGCCTCGTGCGGGCGCAGGAAACCGAACTGCCGCGCGAGGTGTCGCTCGGCTTCACCGATGGTGAATCCGACTATCGGCGCGGCGCCGCCACCTCGCGCCGCCTGGTCGGCGCGGCCGCGCGGACAAGTCATGCCGATCTCGCGGTGGTGACCACCGACGCCGCCGCCGGACGCCGTGCCGAAATCTGGCTGCAAGACCTCTGGGCCGGACGCGAGAGCGCCGAACTCGCCTTGCCTCCCAGGTGTCTCGCGCTCACGCCCGGCGACGTCATCGGATTGACGGCCGGCGGCAGGCGCCGCCTCGTCGAGATACGCGAGATCGTGGATACGGAAGGCCGGCGGGTGAAGGCGCGCTCGATCGATCCGGAAGTGTTCGATCTGCCGCTGTCGGCGCCACGGCGGCGGATCCCGGTATCGCCGGTCCCGATCGGTCCGGTTCATGCGCTTCTGCTCGATCTGCCGACGGTGGATGCAAAGGAGCCTCCCGTGCTCGCGCGGGTAGCGGTCTTCGCCGAGCCGTGGCCGGGGCCGGTGGCGATTTGGCGCTCTACCGACGGCGTCAGTTACGATCGGGTAGGGCTGGCGCTGGCGCCTTGCATCATCGGCGAGACCCTCGATCCGTTGCCGGTGGGACCGACCAGCCGGTTCGACCGCGTCAACCGCATGCGCGTGCGTCTTTATGGCGGCGCGCTGGTGTCGGTGGCGGATTCCATTCTTCTGGGCGGCGCCAACGCGGCGGCGGTGCAGCGGCCCGATGGCGCCTGGGAAATCCTGCAATTCGCCAAAGCCGAGCTTGTCGGCGAGCGAACCTATCAGCTTTCGCGTTTTCTCCGCGGCCAGGCCGGCGGCGAATGGGCGATGGGCGATCCACTGCCGGCAGGTGCTCCCTTCGTGCTGCTTGATGAACATGTCGTCGCCGTTGCGCGTGGCCTCGATACCCTCGGACGCCCGATGCAACTGCGCATCATCGCCGCGACGCGCGATCACGGTGATGCGGCGGCGCTGGCGATGCAGGCGACGCCGCAGGCTACCGCGCTGCGCCCGTTATCGCCGGTTCACCTTCGCGGTGCGCGGGTGGACGGGGGCGTGCGCATTTCCTGGGTTCGCCGCACCCGCCGCGACGGCGATTCCTGGGCGGCGGGCGATGTTCCACTTGGCGAGGAGCGGGAAGCTTACGCGGTCGACATTTTGTCAGGCTCCGCGGTGGTGCGCACCTTCAATGTCAACGAACCGACAGTGCTCTATCCGGCTGCCGACGAGCTTGCGGACTTCGGCGCACTACAAGCGAGCATAACCGTCAGCGTCGCTCAGCTTTCAACCACGGTGGGACGCGGCTTTCCTGCCATGGCGATGCTGCAATTCCTTTCGTGACCGGCGCGATTTTTTCCCTCACCTCAAATCCGTGAGCGACAATGATGAACACCGTTAATCTTGCTCTGCCCTGCATCGATGCGGCACAAGCGCAGAAACACGTGACGCATAACGAGGCGCTGCGCATCCTGGATACTTTGGTGCAGCTCGCCGTGCTCGACCGCGACCTTGCCGCGCCGCCCGGCTTGCCTGTCGCAGGTCAGCGCTGGATCGTGGCGGCGAGCCCGACTGGAGCGTGGAGCGGGCATGCCAGCCATATCGCCGCCTGGCAGGACGGCGCCTGGTTGTTCAGCGTGCCGGCGATCGGCTGGCTTGCTTATGTCATCGACGAGGGGCGATTGCTTGCCTGGAACGGCAGCGCCTGGGCGGATGCACTATCGATGCTGACCACGTTGCAAAATATCGCGCTGCTCGGAGTCGGCACCACGGCGGATTCGGGTAATCCGTTCAGCGCCAAGCTCAACAACGCGCTGTGGGTGGCGAAGACCGTGGCCGAAGGCGGCGACGGCAATCTGCGCTACAAGTTGTCCAAGGAGAGCGCGAGCAAGACGCTGTCGTTTCTGTTGCAAGACAACTTTTCCGGCCGTGCCGAATTCGGGCTGACCGGCGACGATGACTTCCATTTCAAGGTGTCGGCTAACGGAAGCGCATGGGTCGATGCGCTGCGGCTCGATAAGACCACCGGCCTGATGACGCATGCGGACGGCGTGGTGCCGCGGACGCTGTGCGTGCAGAGAAGCGGCGATACCAACGACTCATCGTCAGGCTCGGGCGCCTATCGCAATCATAATCTTACCTACACGATTCCAGCCAACTTCCTCTGCGCCGGCCGGGCGCTGCGGGTTACGGCGGTGATAAGATATGCGACCGGCAGCGCACCTCCCGTATTCTCCCATCGTCTATTGGCCGGCTCGACAGTGTTGGCCGAAATACCCTCCGGTACGCCCGCAGCATCGGTCGCCAACCGGTCGGCCGGATACATTTTCCTCGTCCAAGCAACCGCAGCGCCGGGTTCGGCTGTTAATGTGGAAACGAGCCCAGCGGGACAAACCAACGCGATAAATGGCGGCAACACGTCAAACAATACGGCGCAACCCGTGGCGCTGGCCACCAACGGCGCCCTCACGCTGACATTTGCGACACAGTGGGCCACGGCCGGTACCGGAACGAATACGGCGACGCTGAGCCAATTCATTGTCGAGGCGCTGAATTAGCGGCCGGGAGCGGCTATACTGCGCGGATCAAGCGATAGCTGATTGTTGGCGCGACGGAGCGTGGAAATGGCTTCGGCAATGAAGCGCAGTGGCGAGATGTGGGTCCGGGAGGAAGACACATTCATGCCTCGCCACTTCGACGTGAGCGGCGACAGGTTCGAGATCGAGCACCTGGACGCCGCGCTTGCCTTCTGTCCCGGCAGAAAACTCGCCGTTGATGTCGGCGCTCACTACGGAAGCTGGTCGCGCCACCTCGCACGGCAATTTGAGGAGGTTCTCGCCTTCGAGCCGGTTCAAACCACGTTCGATTGCCTCGTCCGCAACACGAAGCCGTTCAGCAACATCCGGGTGTTCAGGCAAGCTGTGGGAAACACACAGGGCCGCGTCTCCGTTGGCGTCGGGAAGATGTACCAGCACCCCGGCATGGAAACCGTTATCGGTTACGATGGCGACATCGATCTCGTTCGAATTGACGACTTGGAATTGTCGGCGCTCGACTTCATCAAGATCGATGTCGAGGGCTTCGAGCTTCAGGTATTGCAGGGAGCCGAGCGCACGTTGCAATGCTTTCGTCCGATCGTGCTGTTTGAAGAAAATATCCGCGGTCCGCTAGAGCACAATGTAGAGAACGGCAGCTGTCAAAGGTTCCTTGAAAACCTGGATGCTAAGCTACTCACGGTTCAAAACAAGGATTTCATTTTCGGCTGGTGACGGCCCGTGGCGCTGCGCGGCTCCTGGCCTTCCGAGAAAAACCGCCCTCTGCTATCGTCTGAGCCGGCCAGACTTCATGCTGTCAGCGATAACTCCCATCGGAGCGCCCGTGATACCATCGTTCAAGGTCGTCTGCTTTTATACCGAGGACAATGAGTACAAAGACCATGTCGAGCGCTTGCGGGCATCGCTTCTCAAATTCAATGTGCCGCACGAGATCCATGGGATCGCGAGCCAGGGTATTTGGGAGCTAAACTGCGCCTATAAGGCGCAATACATACGTGAACAATGGAATCGCGCGGAAACGCCTGTCGTCTGGCTCGATGCCGACGCTACGGTGGAACAAGAGCCGGTTCTGTTTGAATCAATCGACGCTGATTTTGCTGCGCATAAATCGCATGGCCATCAGCTCGGCTCTGGCACGCTGTATTTCGGCAAAACACCGGCCGCAAAGGCGCTGCTCGATCAATGGGTGCTCCGCTGCGAAGCGGACCCATTTACTTACGACCAAACGCATCTTCACTCGGCGTGGTGCGACGTGAGTGCGACCCAACCGTTGCGGACGTTTTGGCTACCGCGCTCCTATCTCCAAATATTCGATCTCCCGCAGGAGGAGCCTCCCGTCATCATGCATTGGCAGGCGTCCCGGAAACCGAAGCGGGAAGGCCGCAGCAGCGGGAAGCTGCCGTTCCCCTGGACCAAACAAGGTGTGGAGAGCAGGGCCCTCGACATGCCGTGGCGGACAAAAGAAGAAACGTTCTGGATCAACGAGGGAATCAACCACATCAAGCCGGAGATAGGACAAGAGTTTCCCGAAGGCTTTGACGTTGGCGCGGCGCTCCGGACCGCAATAGCTGCGGATTTTCCCGTGCTGGAAATAGGGTGCGGTGTTGGCCGCATTGCATCGCTGTTCCGTCCCGATGAATATCTCGGCGTCGACATCAACCCCCGAGCCTTGATCCAAGCGCGCGCTTCCTTTCCTTCTCATTATTTTCGGATCATCGACCACGGCCAGGAGTATCCCGCGGCGCCAACTGCATTGCTTTATACGGTGATGCTGCACGTTTCCGATGCCGCGTTGCCAGACACCTTGCTTGAGGCGGCTAAGTCGCGAAAGCGTTTGATCATCGCGGAGATCATGGACCGCCGCTGGCGTCATAGCGGCAAAGTGCCGGTGTTTAATCGCGACCCGGAGGAATACATCCTGGCAATGAACGCGATTGGCTATCGGCTCGGCTCCGTCCAAAAGCATCCTTATAAACGCTACGATCAAGAACCTTGGAATGTGGGCAGAGATAGCCGGCTGACAATCCTTACATTCCAGCCGGAGGACAGTCCCGACGCGTGATCATTCGCTATTTGGTGGCGCCCTCTAATCGGCGCCGGGTTTCAATTCCGGCGGCAGAAAACCATCGTTTAGTTTTGCTAACCGGCCGAAAAGATTGTTCCCCTCAACGGCACGACAAATGAGGGCCCGCGCGATGATACCGAGCGCAGGATCTTTGTCGGCGATCGCGGTAATGCGCCGGAATAGGTTGCGTGGCATGTCGCCGGTGCGGCATGAATAAGCGGTTACGCCATCCCACAACTCGATGTGGGTCTTACGGCGATGGGCATCCTCTACAATCTCGTATTTTTCGGGAACGAGGGTAAGGTCGCGCAATGCGATCCTCTCCGTCTCACAAAGTTTGATGGTGTTGATCATCGCCACCAAGATCAGCGCGGTTGCACGCTGGAAATCAGATCCGTAGTCCGCAAATGTATCGCAGGCGGAAATCAGCCATCGCGAGTTCAGGTGCTTGGCGAGAAACGCCGCTTCGTCTCTCCATAGGTTGAGAAAAGCAGGGACGTTTTGTTCGAGATCTATCTCGCGGCGGAGCAGAACGATCAGTTGAGCATGAGCGAAACAGAGCTCAGGCTGACCGACGAAGTCCGGGCGGAAGTTGGCAAAATGCGCGGTTAAGTCTCCATGGCCGCCAAAACTCGGCGGGAGACGCTCGCCCTCGACCATCGCTATCTTCATTGCTGGAATATCAAGATGCATCTCGCTCCCCTTTGCCGATCGCAATCGTTACCGGCAACCAGCTTTTATTTTTAAGCTCCGTCTGGGCTGGGTCAACTTGGCTGAGCATTGGTAGTTTTTCTCAACATGAACCGGCGGCCGTTGGCGTCGCGCACGCCTCGGCTGATGCATTTCGTTGGCAACAGCGCACTAAATCCCGAATGGAGAAAACATGGATTGGAGCGATTTGGCAGAACAGGTGATCGGGCTCGGCGCGCCTATCTCGGCAATGCGCTCGGCGGGCCGTTGGGCGGCCTGGCCGGAAAGATTCTGGCGGACGCGGTGGGCGCCAGGGCGTCAACACCGGCTGCCGTGAACGACGCCCTTGCCAAGGCGCAGGCCAACCCGCCGCCGCTCCGGTGGCGGACGCCGCGCGTGCCGCCGAGGCGATTGTGGAGCAGGTGGTGAAGGCGATTACCAAACGGAAGTAGGCGCCGCGGCGGCCTGACGGAAGGCGTTCACCGCCCGTTCACTCAGGCGGGGCTATCAGCCGGGGCGCGGTGTGGTCATACTGGCTATGCTGACACCGCCCGCCCGGGGTGGCAGAGTGAGTCGCGGGTGATGGCGAGGCCTACAGGCCTATCCGAACCGCGCTGACGGAGTACCGATTTGCGCCTTCTGGTGATCGAGGACGACCCGGACCTCAACCGTCAACTGGCAACGGCGTTGACCGAGGCGGGCTACGTGGTCGATCGCGCCTTTGACGGCGAGGAAGGCCACTATCTCGGCGAATCCGAACCCTATGACGCCGTCATCCTCGACATCGGTCTGCCGAAGATGGACGGAATTTCGGTACTGGAAGCATGGCGCCGCGCCGGCCGCGCCATGCCGGTGCTCATTCTCACCGCGCGGGACCGCTGGAGCGACAAAGTCCAGGGCTTCGACGCCGGTGCCGACGATTACGTTGCCAAACCATTCCATCTCGAAGAAGTGCTCGCGCGCGTCCGCGCCTTGCTGCGGCGTTCAGCCGGGCATGCCAAGAGCGAATTCACCTGCGGCCCCGTTCGCCTCGACACCCGCACCGGGCGGGTCGCGGTTGACGGCAACCCGGTGAAGCTCACCTCCCACGAATACCGTCTGCTGTCATACCTGATGCATCACACCGGCCGCGTGGTTTCGCGCACCGAGCTCGTCGAGCATCTTTACGACCAGGACTTCGACCGCGATTCCAACACCATCGAAGTCTTCGTCGGCCGCATCCGCAAGAAGCTCGGCGTCGACGTCATCCAGACCGTCCGCGGCCTCGGCTATCTCCTCACTCCCCCTGCCGATGCCCGTTGACGCATGCGCGCCAACTCTCTTGCGCTGCGTCTTTTTCTCTCAGCGACGGGTTGGACCGTCGTCATCCTTATCGTTACCGCGGTCGTGCTGTCTTCGCTTTACCGCCACGCGGTGGAGCGTACTTTCGACCGTCGGCTGGAATTGTATCTGCGCACACTCGTCGCCGATCTGACCTCGCCCGAGGAACCCGGCATAAGGTTTGCGCAATCGCTCAGTGAAAAGCCTTTCGATTTGCCGCTGTCGGGCTGGTACTGGCAGGTCGCCCGCCTCGATGGAAAAAAGGACGTGCGCTCCTCGCGATCCCTATGGGACGGCGGGCTGCCGCATCTTCAACGGGCCGAAGTTCCGACCGAAATCGGCGAGCCGCGCACGGGCTATGTGCAGGGCCCCGAGGATGTGACGCTGAGGCTAGCTGAACTCCCGCTCGACCTCGGGGACGACGGGCGTTTTCTGGTGTCGGTCGCCGGCGATGCCAGCGAGATCGAGGATGAAACCTACGCATTCTATCGGACGCTTGCGATCACCTTCGGTGCTTTGACCGTCGTCCTTCTTCTCACGACAATGTTCCAGGTTCGGTTCGGCCTGGCTCCGCTCAAACGTATTTCCGAGGCCTTGACCGCGATCCGCTCCGGCACCGCGGAACGGCTGGAGGGAAAATTTCCCGACGAGATTGCGCCGCTCGCCCGCGAAACCAACGCTCTCATCGATGCCAACCGCGAAATCGTCGAGCGCGCGCGCACCCATGTCGGCAATCTCGCCCATGCGCTGAAAACGCCGCTCTCGGTCATGGTCAATGAGGCGTCGTCGCGCGGCGACGATCCTTTCGCGATGAAAGTACGCGAGCAGACCGACATCATGCGCGACCAAGTCACCCGTCACCTGGAACGCGCACGGCTTGCAGCGCGCTTGACGGTGATCGCCACTCTCACCGATGTGTCGCCGGTGGTGACCTCACTGGCGCGCTCGATGGAAAAAATCCATCGCGACAAGGAACTGGCGATCGAAGTGGACGCGCCTGAGCATGCGCGCTTCCTTGGCGAGCGCCAAGACCTCGAGGAGATGGTCGGCAATCTTCTCGACAACGCGTGCAAATGGGCGCAATCGCGCGTTGCCGTCGAGGTCATATGCGAACGGCTGGATGCTGGCTCGGACCGCCAAGTAGTGCGCATTGTGGTCGACGACGACGGCCGCGGGCTTTCACCGTCCGAGCGCGAGCAGGTGGCCCACCGCGGGCGGCGGCTGGACGAAACGAAACCCGGGTCAGGATTGGGTTTATCTATTGTCGTGGAACTTGCCGGCCTGTATGGCGGCGCCCTCAACCTCGGCACCGCGCCCATTGGCGGCTTGCGCGCTGAATTGGTGCTGCCGGGGGCTTCGCCCAGCGGCTGACGGCCGGGGTATGGACAGAGTTTTGCCCCAATCGAATCCTCTAGCTAGATGGTCGCGGCTACTATTTGCCGCTGCTCATGAATTCGTCGATCGGGGGATGACTATGTCTGCAGCCAAAATTTTCGGCGTCGTATGTGTTGGGTTCGTCCTCGCGGGCTGCGCCGGAAACCCGCAAACGGGCACGGGGCCGAAAGAGAATACCGGGACGCTTGTCGGCGCCGTTGGCGGCGCTCTGATCGGCTCGCAGATCGGCGGCGGTCCAGGCGAGCGTATTGCCGCAGGCATTGCGGGCGCTGCCATCGGCGGCTTGATCGGAAATCGTATCGGCGCCTCGATGGACGACGAAGATAAGCAGCGCGCCTACGCGGCGCAGATGCAGGCATTAGAATCCGGTCAGTCCGGTGCGCCTGTGGCGTGGCGAAACCCGGATTCGGGCCGTTACGGTTCTGTGGTTCCCGGTGCCGCCTACCAGGCGCATGGCACGAAGTGCCGTCCCTATACCCACACAGTTTATATCGATGGAAAGCCCCAAAGCATGCGGGGCGAGGCGTGCCGTAATCCAGACGGCACCTGGACTGCTCAAGGCTAATTCGCTCCGCGATCGTTTTTGGGCTTAGTGTCGCGCCTCCGAAGCGCCGCCCAACGGGGGTGACGCGCTGGGCTGCATGCGCGTTGCCGCCTTAGAGTTGCTAAAAGAGCGCTATGACCCTGTGGTTCGTATTGGCGGTAATGACGGCCGTGGCGGTTTTCGCTGTGTTGTGGCCGTTGAGCCGCCCGAGCGCCGCCACTTCCACCGGCAACGACGTTCTTGTCTACCGCGATCAACTCGAGGAAATCGCCCGTGACCGTGCCGCCGGCCGTATCGGCGAGGTGGAGGCGGAGGCGGCCCGGGTCGAAGTCTCGCGCCGTCTCCTCGCCGCCGCCGACCGGACCGACGACCGGATGGTCTCTTCCGTGTGGCGGCGCCGCATGGTGGCAATCGCGGCCTTGATTCTTTTGCCCATTGGCAGTGCGGTAATTTATCTTGGTCTGGGTTCTCCGTTGCTGCCGGGCCAACCGCTGGCGCTTCGTGACGCGCAAGGAAACCCGCCGGTCGATCGCTTGGTGGCACAGATCGAAGCGCATCTTGAAAGCAATCCGAAGGATGGACGGGGCTGGGAAGTCGTCGCGCCGGTTTACATGCAACTCGGGCGCTTCGACGACGCGGTAAAGGCTTGGCGCAATGCCGCCGCCTATAACGGCTCCACCGCGCAACGAGAAGCTAATCTCGGAGAGGCGCTGGTTGCTGTCGCCAACGGCGTCGTCACCGCCGAGGCGAAGCAGGCCTTCGACCGCGCGCTCGCGTTGGACGCAGCCGACCCCAAGGCGCGCTACTTCCTCGGCCTTGCCGCCGAGCAAGACGGCCGGCGCGCGGAAGCCGCCGCGATCTGGCGTGCGATGCTGGCCTCCGCGCCGCCGGATGCGCCCTGGGCCGAATTCGTGCGCAGCGCCTTGGCTCACGTCAAGGCCACGCCCCCGGCCAGCTCGCCCGGACCGAGCGCGGACGATGTCGCCGCCGCTTCTGAATTAAATCCCCAACAACGCCAAGAAATGATTGCCGGCATGGTCGACCGGCTCGCCACCCGCCTCAAAAACGACGGCAGCGATATCGATGGTTGGTTACGCCTGGTGCGGGCCTATACTGTCCTCGGCGAGCGCGATAAGGCGCTGGCTGCCGCAGCGGATGCCCGCCGCTCCATCGGCAACGATCCTGCTAAACTCCGCCAGCTCGACGAGCTGGTCAAAGCCCTCGGGCTGCAAGGCTGACGATAGGCATGACTCGCAAACAGCGTCGCATCACTCTGATCGGCACGGGGCTGGCCGTGCTGGGGCTCGCGGCGGCGCTGGTGTTGAGCGCGCTGAAGGACTCCATCGTCTTTTTCAATTCTCCAACCGACGTCGTGGAAAAGCATGTGCTGCCGGGGACACGCATTCGCCTCGGCGGATTGGTGGCATCCGGCAGCGTCATGCGCGGCGACAATCTCGCCGTTCAATTTCAACTCACGGATGGAAGCCGCACGGTACCCGTCGCCTATCAAGGCGTGCTGCCGGATCTGTTTCGCGAAGGGCAGGGGGTGGTCACTGAGGGCGCGCTCGACCAAGGCGGCGTATTCCGCGCGGACACCGTGTTCGCCAAGCACGATGAGAATTACATGCCCAAGGAAGTTGCCGATAGCTTGAAGAAACAAGGCCGCTGGAAGGAAGATTACGACAGAAAGGCCGTTGCGCGATGATTCCTGAGCTGGGTCATTACGCCCTGGTGTTGGCGTTTGCTCTGGCGCTTATCCAGGCGTCCGTGCCGTTTCTCGGCACGCGCAGCAACGATCCGGCGCTGATGAGCGTCGCGGCTCCCACCGCGCTGGCGCAATTCTTTTTCATCGCCGTAGCCTTTGCCGCGCTGGTTGCTTGCTACGTCACGTCTGATTTCTCGGTGGTGACGGTGTTTGAAAATTCTCATTCGGCCATGCCGCTCGTCTACAAAATCACCAGCGTCTGGGGAAACCACGAAGGCTCGATGCTGCTATGGGTCTTCATTCTCGCGTTGTTCGGCGCGCTGGTGGCGCTGTTCGGCGGCAATCTGCCGGCGACGCTGAAGGCCAATGTGCTTAGCGTGCAGTCGTGGATTGCTTCCGCATTCCTGCTCTTTATCTTGCTGACCTCCAATCCCTTTGCGCGTCTGGCGGAAGCGCCGTTCGAAGGCCGCGACCTCAACCCCTTGCTGCAAGATCTCGGCCTCGCCATCCACCCGCCGCTGCTCTATCTCGGCTACGTCGGATTTTCGATCTCGTTCTCCTTTGCCATTGCGGCTTTGATTGACGGCCGGATCGATGCCGCTTGGGCGCGGTGGGTGCGGCCCTGGACCCTTGCTGCTTGGATGTTTCTCACCATCGGCATCGCCATGGGCTCCTACTGGGCCTACTACGAGCTTGGTTGGGGCGGCTGGTGGTTCTGGGACCCGGTCGAGAATGCGTCATTCATGCCGTGGCTGGCGGGCACCGCGCTGCTGCATTCAGCGGTGGTCATGGAGAAGCGCAATGGATTGAAGGTGTGGACGCTTCTGCTTGCGATCCTGGCTTTTTCTCTGTCGCTCGTCGGCACCTTCCTGGTGCGCTCCGGTGTGCTCACGTCGGTGCATACCTTCGCAAGCGATCCGCTGCGAGGCGTCTTCATCCTGGCAATTCTGGTTCTCTTCATCGGCGGCGGTCTTTCGTTATTCGCCTGGCGCGCGCCGCTGCTGAAACAAGGTGGTCTATTCGCGCCGATCTCGCGCGAGGGTGCTCTTGTCCTCAACAACCTTTTTCTGACCACGGCCTGCGCCACGGTATTTGTCGGAACGCTCTATCCGCTGGTGCTCGAAGCGCTGACGGGCGACAAGATTTCGGTCGGCGCGCCCTTCTTCAATGCGACCTTCGGGCCGCTATTCATTCCGGTGCTTGTGGCGATGCCGTTCGGGCCGTTGCTCGCCTGGAAACGTGGCGATGTGCTGGGCGTGGCCCAGCGCCTTTTCGGCGCTTTCGCAATCGCCCTTGTCGGCATCGCTGCGACTTTCGTGATCGCCGGTGGAGCGCCGGTGCTGGCGCCGTTCGGCATCGGATTGGCCGTGTTCGTCATCGCGGGAGCTGTCACCGACATCATCGAACGCTCGGGAGTTATCCAACTGCCGTTCGCCATTGCAGCGAAACGCGCCGCGGGCCTTCCGCGCTCGGTTTGGGGCGGTGCGGTCGCGCATATCGGTATCGGCTTCACGCTGATGGGAGTCATCTGTGAGACGACCTGGGGTGCCGAGCGGATCGCTTCAGTAAGACCAAACGAGACCCTCTCTTTGCGGCAATACGATCTCACCTTCGAAGGCCTGACGCCACGGCAAGGGCCAAACTACAGCGAGCTTATCGCTACCTTCACGGTGCGCAGCAATGGCACCATCCTCGGCACCATGCAGCCGGCGAAGCGCAGCTTCCCCAGCCGCGGCAGCGCGACAAGCGAAGCCGCTTTGATGACGCGCGGCGTGAGCCAACTCTATCTCTCGCTCGGCGAGCCAAATCCCGACGGCTCGATCGCGGTCCGGCTCTATCATAAGCCTCTGGTTCTGCTGATCTGGCTCGGTGCCGTCGTTATGTTCCTAGGCGGCGGGCTTTCGCTTTCCGACCGCCGATTGCGTGTCGGTGCGCCGCGGCCCGCGAAAGCAAAAACCGCAACTCTCGCGCCGGCGGAGTAAAGCATGGCGTGGCTGCGATATGTTGCGCTGGTTTTGGCGGTGATGGCGGCATCAACCGCCTTCGCGGTTCAGCCGGACGAGGTGCTTCCCGATCCCGCGCTCGAATCGCGGGCGCGGGCACTGTCGCAACAGCTGCGTTGCCTCGTATGTCAGAACCAATCGATCGATGATTCCGAGGCGCCGTTGGCGCGCGACCTGCGTATTCTTTTGCGGGAACGTCTAAAGGGCGGGGACGACGACCGCCAAGTTCTGGACTTTTTGGTCGTGCGCTACGGCGAATTCGTGCTGTTGAAGCCGCCATTCGCCTGGCACACCGCATTGCTGTGGTTGGGGCCGCCGGCGCTGCTGCTTGCCGGTGCGCTGGTGTTAATTGTCTTGGCTCGCCGGAGAAGTGGCCAGTTCGCCTTAGCCCATGGGCTGCAAGATAGGCTGACGCCGGAGGAGGAGGCACGCTTGGTGAAGCTGGTCGACAATGACTGATCGGCTTTAGTTCGGATTTTGCTCCTAACCTGTTGGAGTTGCTACAGATTTATATCGAGATAACGTTACAAAGTTTTAATCCGGCCGCCATGCCGTTGTAAGGCAACTATCCCCATCTTGGTTTGCAGACGGCGCTCTCGGCGCCCTGACATTTCCACGATGGAGACTAACTCATGACTGGCGGCGACAACCCTCTGCAAAAACCCCGCGCTCTTTCCGCGCGGCGTCTTGTCCTTCTGGCCACCGTTGCGGGCCTGGGGCTCGGCACCGCGTTCGTAGCGCCCCAAATCAATCCGCATACCGGTTCCGCGCTCGCTCAAAACGTGTCGCAGCAGGCCGTCACGGTACCGCGGCCCGTCGGATTCGCCGACATCGTTGAGAAGGTCAAACCCGCGGTGATTTCCGTGCGGGTGACCATGGATGGCAACTCGCAGACTACGGGATTGGACGGGCAGGACGCCTCGCCATTTCCGCCTGGATCACAAATGGAGCGTTTCTTCCGCCGCTTCGGAGTGCCTGACGGCGGCGAAAATCCAAATCAGCGAACGCCACGCGTCACCGGCCAAGGGTCTGGATTCTTTATTTCGGCCGATGGCTATGCAGTGACCAACAATCACGTCGTCGAAAAGGCGACAACCGTTCAGGTAACCGCCGACGATGGCAAAACCTATACGGCGAAGGTCATCGGAACGGATTCCCGGAGCGATCTCGCGCTTATCAAGGTCGAAGGTCGCAACGATTTCCCCTATGCGAAGCTCGCCGACAACAATCCGCGCATCGGTGACTGGGTGCTCGCGGTCGGCAATCCCTTCGGTCTCGGCGGCACAGTGACCGCCGGTATCGTCTCCGCGCGCGGACGCGACATCGGCGCCGGGCCCTATGACGACTTCATCCAGATCGACGCGCCGGTCAACAAAGGCAATTCCGGCGGACCGACTTTCGATGTGGACGGCAACGTAATTGGTGTCAACACCGCGATTTTCTCGCCGTCCGGCGGCTCCGTCGGCATCGCCTTCGCGATTCCGGCTGACACCGTGAAGACGGTGATCACGCAGTTGAAGGATCATGGCTCGGTCACGCGCGGGTGGATCGGCGTGCAGATCCAACCGGTGACGCCGGAGATTGCGGAAAGCCTTGGCCTGAAGCAAACGGGTGGCGCGCTTGTCGCCGACGCGCAGCCTGATGGCCCGGCCGCTAAGGCCGGCGTCGAATCCGGCAGCGTTATCACCTCGGTGAATGGCGCGCCGGTGAACGATGCTCGTGATCTCGCGAAGAAAATCGGCGCCTTGGCCCCCGGTGCCGCCGTGAAACTCGGGCTATTGAGCAATGGCGCGGAGAAGACGGTAACGGTGACGCTCGGCGAATTGCCGGAGCAGCGCGAAGCTCGCGCCGACACGCCGGCGCCGGACAGTGACACCGGCCGCCTCGGCCTGACGCTCGCTCCCGCCGGCAGTGTCGGCGGCGCCGGCTCCCAGGGCGTGGTGGTAACGCGTGTCGAAGCCGACGGCTTGGCCGCACAGGCGGGTTTTAAAACCGGCGACGTCATTCTGGACATTGGCGGAAAGATGGTCGGTAACCCCGCCGACGTGCGCAAGGCTCTTGCCGACGCGCGTGGCCAGGGTAAGCGCAATGTGCTGATGCGGGTGAAGTCCAGCGGAGCGACAAAGTTCGTCGCCATGCCACTCGGACGCGCCTAACGAGATGGGGATTGTCGCTGGCATCCGTCGCCCCCGCTAGCGGCTGCCCCTGAGGGCGGGTGTTCTCACCCGCCCTCACACTTACTTACAGGCCCGACCGGCTCGTGCCCCCGCCGGACGGGCTTAAGTGGAGGGAGTGGCGGGTTGTTCCCGCCACTCCCTCTGCATAAGTAAAGGGACGATTTGCGGCACCCGGTAGATGCGCGATTTTCATTTCATAATGATGCGGATGCGGCTTCGGTCCGATAAGCTGCTTTTTAAATGAACCGCCGGAGCCCTATGCGCCTCCTCATCGTCGAAGACGACAGTGACGCAGCCGACTACCTGGTCAAGGCATTCCGCGAGGTCGGCCACGTGGCCGATCATGCATCCGACGGTGAGGAAGGTCTGGCGCTGGCGTCCGACGGACAATACGACGTGCTGATCGTCGACCGTATGTTGCCGAAGCGCGATGGTCTGTCTGTTATTGCGACTTTGCGGGAAAAGGGCGTGGAAACGCCAGCGCTTATTCTGTCAGCGCTCGGCCAAGTCGACGATCGCGTCAAAGGATTGCGGGCCGGCGGCGACGATTACCTGCCGAAACCATATTCCTTTGCCGAGCTCTTGGCGCGCGTCGAAGTATTGTCGCGCCGCCGCGGCGGGCGCGGCGAAGACACGGTCTACCGTGTCGGCGATCTCGAACTCGACCGGCTGTCGCATCGCGTCGCTCGCAACGGGGAAGAGATCGTGTTGCAGCCGCGTGAGTTCCGGCTGCTCGAATATCTCATGAAGCACGCGGGCCAGGTGGTGACCCGCACCATGTTGCTTGAGAACGTCTGGGATTATCATTTCGATCCGCAGACGAATGTCATTGACGTGCATATTTCGCGGTTGCGGTCGAAAATCGATAAAGGATTTACGCAACCGCTGCTGCACACAATTCGCGGCGCTGGATACATGGTCCGTGATAGCGCTCGGTAAGCTGTTCCGAACGACCACGTTTAAGTTGACGCTGGTCTATTTGACTGTCTTCGCCCTATTCGCAGCGTTCCTGCTCGGCTACTTGGCCTGGAATACGCACCGGCTTTTCACGGATCAGATCACCGAAACAGTCGATGCGGAAATCAGAGGCCTTGCCGAACAATACCGCGAAGGAGGTATCCGCCGCCTCGTGCTCGTAGTCGAGGGCCGCTCGCATCGCCCGGGCTCAAGCCTCTATCTGGTCACGACCACGGCAGGCGAAGGCCTCGCTGGCAACGTAGGGTCGCTGCCCCCCGGTCTCCTGAACGATGCCGGTTGGAAAGAGACCGCCTACCGCCGCCTCGACGAAGAGGGTGGCTCGGAGCATCAAGCCTTGGTCAGGGTGTTTCAGTTGCCCGGTGGCTTCCGTGTGCTCGTGGGCCGCGATCTGGAAGAACGCCAGCGCCTCTACGACGTTCTTATCTCCGCCGGCTGGGGGTCAATCGCGCTCGTCGTGGTGCTCGGCCTAGCGGCCGGATTTTTCGTAACCCGGCGCGTGCTCAATCGCGTCGATGCCATGACCGAGACCACCCGCACGATCATGGACGGCGATCTCAGTGGACGGCTGCCGATTGCCGGCACCGGCGACGAACTCGATCGGCTGGCGGGAAATCTCAATGTCATGCTCGAGCGCATTGAGGCGCTCATGCGCGG
>JAXDOR010000061.1:0-7168 GCA_034668825.1 Alphaproteobacteria bacterium
AATGAATGGCATAACCGACCAGCGCGTCGAGCTTCGGATGCGTCTTCGGCGTCACGCCAGGCCGGTAGCGGCCGATGAAGCCCCACAGCGTCTCGGCATTCTCGGCGTTGGACGACGAAACCAACGTCAGCAGCATCTGGAACGTCACCGGCATGTCGGACTTCGGCGGATTGCCCGCGTGGATATGCCAGACCGGATTGGAAAGCTGCTGCTTTTGGTCCTGCCGGTAATAGCCGTCGAGATGCTGCTGATACTCGTCGACCGTGCGCGGGATCACGTCGAAATGCAGCCGCTTCGCCGCTTTCGGCTCGCGATACATGAACAGCGACAGGCTCTCGGGGCTCGCATAGCGCAGCCATTCGTCGATGGTGAGCCCGTTGCCCTTCGACTTGGAAATCTTTTGCCCCTTGTCGTCGAGGAAGAGTTCGTAGTTGAAGCCTTCCGGCGGCGGCGCGCCAAGCGCGCGGCAGATTTCTCCGGAGAGCTTCACGGAATCAATCAGGTCCTTGCCCGCCATCTCGTAATCGACGCCGAGCGCCATCCAGCGCATCGCCCAATCGGGTTTCCATTGCAGCTTGGCGTGGCCGCCGGTCACCGGCGTGGTGACGCGCTCCTTCGTCTCCGGGTCTTCGTAGGTGATGGTGCCGGCCTTGGCATCGTGGGCGAGGATCGGCACCTGCAGCACCACGCCCGTCGTCGGCGAGATCGGCAGGAACGGCGAATAGGTCGACGCCCGTTCCTCGCGCAGTGACGGCAGCATGATCGCCATCACCTGGTCGAAGCGCTCCAGCACCGTCAGCAGCGCCTTGTCGAAGCGGCCGGATGTGTAGCAATCCGTCGATGACATGAATTCGTAGTCGAAGCCGAAATGATCCAGGAAGGCACGCAGCCGCGCATTGTTGTGCGCGCCGAAGGACGGATATTCGTTGGAAAAGGGATCCGGGATGCGGCTCAAGGGCTTGCCGAGATGCGCAGTCAGCATTTCCTTATTCGGCACGTTGTCCGGCACTTTGCGCAGGCCGTCCATGTCGTCGGAAAAGGCGATCAGCCGCGTCTTGACTTTGTCGTCGGTGAGCACACGGAAGGCGTGGCGCACCATGGTGGTGCGCGCGACTTCGCCGAAGGTGCCGATATGCGGCAGGCCCGACGGGCCATAGCCGGTCTCGAAGATAACTTCGTCCTTCGGCTTTTTCTTCAACCGCGCGACGATCTTCTTCGCCTCTTCGAACGGCCAGGCGTTCGAAGTTTCGGCGATGGCGCGCAAGCTCGCAGCTTCAGTAAAGGACATCATGTTCTCCGGGCGCGGACACTAGGAAGCGTCGGCGCGAGCGTCAAATCTTTCGCCGTCATCTTGAAGTGCCCGGCGAAGCCGGGCCTCGAAGGATGCGGCCGTCGCCCTTCGAGGGGCGCGATGCGCCCACCTCAGGGTGACGGAGAGGCAGGGCGCTAAAACGGATTAATGGGAAAATAGCGCAGCCAAAGATCGGTGAACTTGCCGCGCTCCCACAGCCGGAACAGCGCCCAGTTGAAGGCTTGCCGCAGCAGATCATTGCCGCGCTTGACGGCAATTCCGATACCCTCGCCGAAATAACGGCTCTCCAGGTAAGGCCCGCCGCGGAACACGCAACAACCGCCGGAATCGGTGCCGTTCAGCCAGAAAGCCAGCGAGATGCCGTCACCGAACAGCAGATCCACCTCGCGCCGGCGCAACGCTTCGCGCGCCCCCTCCGCGGTAGGATAGGAGCGCAGTTCCAGTTCGGTGAACAACGCTTTCAAATAAGCCTCGTGCGCCGTACCGGCGATGACGGCGACCTTTTTACCCTCTAGTTGTTCCGGCCGCACGTCATCCATGGCCGTCTCACGCAATGTCACGAAGCGCGCCGGAGCACGGTAATATGGATCGCTGAAATCCACGCGGCGGCGCGTTTCCGGCGTCGCCGCTATCGAGGCGATAACCGCATCGCCGCGATTGTCGGCAACTGCGTCCAACAGCGTATCGAAGCGGCGCATTTGAACGGTGCAGGTAATTTTGATTTCTTCGCAAATCATCCGCGCCAGATCGACGTTGAACCCGGCCGGATTGCCGTCCGGGCCGGCATAGTTGAATGGCGGATAATCGGTTTCCGTGAGGAAGCGGATCATCGTCAGCCGCGATAAGTCCGGACGCTCCGGGCGCCGCCTGGGGTCCCAGAAACTTGGAACCGTCACCGCGGATACGGCGGGATTTCCATCGGCGGCCCATGCAGTGGCGGGCACGAGCTCGGCCAGAATGAGGCTTGAGGCGAAAAGCCACGTCAAAGCCCTAGCCCTCGCCGAAGGCAAAATCCTGTGGTATCTGGAGTAGTAAGCAACGTTAGATTGCATTCGGCAGGTCCAGGTTACCGGCCGCTTATAGACGAATTGTCGAGGTGTAGCAGCGTCGTTCGTCGGTCGGGGGGCCGGTGGGAATGCAAGGGGCGGGAATAAACGCAGCGGTCCTTGGCCGCTCGAAAGAAAATCCGTGGCCCGCCGTCGCGGCCGATACTCTCTCCATCGTTCCAGCCACGCCAGACGATGACGATAGCGGCCCGCAGTCACGACCTGAGAATGCCAATTGTCCGGAACTCGATTGCATCCGCAACTGGTTGCCTGAAGGCGTCTTGGCCGCGGCTGAGCGCCGTTCCGCCGAGCTGGGTATCGGCGCTGACCGCGTCCTCCTCGCCTCCCGCCTGATCGCGGAGAACGACTATGTTCAAGCCTTGGCAGCATCGCTCAACGTTGTTTTCGATCCGCTGGCCGACACTCCGCGTTCGGACTGCCCGCTCACCGACGACCGGCTCATCGATGCAGTCGCCGCCGGACTATTGCCGCTGCAATGGGGAGACGATTTTGTTTTTGTCCTCGCTCCTCGAGGGGTCGCGGCGCGGCGGATGGCGGACCTTGCCGCATCAGGCATCGATCTCTCCCGTCGCTTTCGCTTCACCTCGGCAGAGCGGCTTCAACAATTCGTCGCCGGACATGGCGATGAAGCCCTCGGACGGAGAGCAGCGGACGGCCTGAGACTGGCGCGTCCCGATCTCTCCGCCGCGCCGCGGGCGCGACGGCCCATTGCCGCGCCTCTCGTTTCGGTCGCGGCTCTTGCCGCCGGGCTGTTCGCAGCTGCCGCGCCTGTCATCGCCGCAATTAATGCGACGCTCGCGGCGATTTTCCTGGCCTGGAGCGCGCTGCGAATGTTCGGCGGCTTGGTCAAACACCGGAAGCCCAATTGTCGCATCAATCTCGCCGACAGCGAACTACCGGTTTACACCATCATCGCCGCGCTCTATCGCGAGGCTGCATCGGTCGAGAATCTGGTGGCATCGCTGCGGCAGCTCGATTATCCACCGGAAAAATTGGATATAAAATTGGTCATCGAGCCTGACGACGCGGAAACCCGCGCAGCGATCACACGTCTGCGGCTCGGACCTCCATTTGAAATCCTGACGGCGCCCAATGCCGGTCCGCGCACCAAGCCCAAGGCGCTCAACGCCGCGCTGCCATTCGCCCGCGGCAGTTTCACCGTCATCTACGATGCCGAGGACCGGCCGGAACGACATCAACTTCGCCGCGCGCTGGACATGTTCCTAGACGATGCCGCTCTAGCTTGCGTGCAGGCTCGTCTCACCATCGACAACACCGCGGATAGCTGGCTTAGCCGCATTTTCACCGCCGAATATGCCGGACAGTTCGACGTGTTCCTGCCAGGCCTTGCCGCGTTAGGGCTGCCGTTGCCGCTCGGCGGATCGTCCAATCACTTTCGTACCGCGGTGCTGCGAGAGGTCGGCGGCTGGGATCCATACAATGTCACGGAAGATGCCGATCTCGGGATGCGGCTCAGCCGCTGTTCCTACGGTTCGGCTGTCGTCGCCTCCACCACCTATGAGGAGGCCCCTGCACGGTTCATTCCATGGCTGCGGCAACGCACGCGCTGGTTCAAGGGCTGGACGAAAACCTGGCTCGTGCACATGCGCGCGCCGCATCGGCTTTTGCGCGATCTTGGCCTTTCCGGATTTTTGACCTTTCAGTTGGTTGTGGGCGGCAACGTGCTTGCCGCTTTGATCTATCCGATCTTCCTGGCCGGCCTGCTGTACGAGTTGGCGGCGCCGGGACCGGGCGATCCAGAAGCCAGCATTGCCATTCCGGTGGGCCTGCATGCGGCAACGCTTGTAGCCGGCTTTCTCGCCTCGGCCTTCGTCAGTTGGCGAGGACTTTCACAAAGGGGCCTTCAGTCAAGCGCCTGGGTGCTCGCGCTGATGCCATTGCATTGGTTGTTGCTATCGCTGGCGGCGTGGCGCGCACTCTACCAACTGCTGCGGGATCCTTATTGTTGGGAAAAGACGGAGCACGGCTTGGCTCATACATCCCGGCGGCGCGTGGCCCTCGAAGGAATGATGGGCAAAGTTCCGCGAAATGAGTCGCGACTGTGGCAGCCGCGGGCAAGCCCAGCCGCTTAGCGTTTCTTTGTTGGAACAGATATTCGCATCGATTGTTGGATGCTTGTGTTGTGCCTTTGAAACACCTGAAGCTTGAGGAGACGAACATGCGGAATAAAAACGGTATTTTTGGCTGGACCGCGCTGCGGGTCAGCGCCCTAGCGCTCGGAGTTGTGGCTTTTACCGGGACCGGCTTTGCTCAGAAGAGCAAAATCCCTCAGAAGCCGATGGAAGCCAATCAAGAGAAAGACGACGGGTTGCCGATGGATGCCGAAGGCGGCGGGCTGAAAAACAATGCTGGAAAGATGACCACTGGGTCCAGCGCGATGGGTCAGCAAAAGGCTCAGAAAAAGACCTCGTCCAAGTCGTCGAAGTCCTCAGGCGTGGACAACAATGTGCCGACCGCGGCCAGCCATGAAAAGGATGACGGCATGGCGAAGGACGCCGAAGGCGGCGGACTAAAGCGAAACCGCTAGGATTGCATTGTGCGTTCCTACCCGCCGCTAGCGGATATAGCGGCGGAAGGATCAGAGAAAACGGCGCAAGTCGGCGGCCGCTTCCTGCGGCCGCCGCTTGATATTGAACGGCGCGACGAAGCGGCCATCCTTGTCCATCAAATAGACGATCGCCGTATGGTCCATCGTGTAGCTGCCGTCGCCGGTCGGCACCTTTTTGGCATAGACCCGATAGCTTTTTTCGACCGCGGCGATCGCCGCCGGATCGCCGGTCAAGCCACGCAGATGCGGGTCGAAGCTGGACAGATAATCCTTGAGCATGGCGGGCGTGTCCCGCTCCGGATCCACGGTGATGAAAAGCGCGCCGGCGCGATCCGCGTCGCCTCCGAGCTGACGGAATATTTCTGAGATATCGAACAAGGTGGTGGGGCAGACATCCGGGCAGTTGGTGAAACCGAAGAAGACCAGAAACGGGCGCCCCTTCAAATCCTGCTCGGTGACGGGGCGATCATTCTGATCCACCAGCCGAAATGGGCCACCGATTGCCGCCGCTTGCGAAATTTGCGGGCTGCTGCCACGTCCGGCGACGAGGACGACAAGACTGACGCACAGCACCAATCCGAGAGCAAAGGCTGACAGCAAAAGCAGAAGGCGTGTCGTCTGCGCTCTCATCGGACAGACCTTTTGGTCTCAGCGCTTAGAAACACGCCGCGACGCCCGCGAGGATCATTTCGTAGAAGACCGCGGTGCCATAATAACCCCAAAGCGCGACAGTCGCGGCCAGCATCAAGCCGGCCGCTGCCATGATTAGCTTGTTGGACGGCGACAAATGGTCGGATGATGGCGACAGGGTGTCAGGCATAGAGGTTCCTCAGCGGCTAGTTGCGCGCTGCGTCGCTCCTCACATAAGCCTGAAGTCCGCCGGAGACAATGTGCGTTCGGAACGCCCCCACACCGCTTAGATGCAAGTGGGGTACATCGCGGATAATTCCCGCCCGCGGAGGTAGATCATCCGGGGCGTGAGCCCGCCGTGGCGGGTGATCCATTGCCGCACCGCCGCGGGGTATACGTCCCAAAGCAGTTGTGTGCCTTCGGCGCTATATACGGCTGCGCCGCTGGGGCCCATATTCCATGCGGCATGGAAACCAAAATTCGCGCGCGGCGTGACGCAAATGCGATCCCGCGGGACGGTTCCGAGCACCAGCGTGCAAGCCGACAGGCAAGAGCCGTCGACGACGACCCGCTGTCCCGAGTCACGCATCGTGGCGAATTGTGAAAGATAGGGCCCAATCTGGCCGCCGCGATCTCCCCCGATGCGGACTGCCGCCGAAGCCGAAACCAAGCTGGTCAGCATCGAAGCAGCCAGAATCAAAGCCGCGCAAACCCCCCGCATGATTCCCCCCATCCCCTGGTCGAACCGTCACTATTTGTAGCTTGAGGAGGACCGCTTCGCCATGGCTTGGCGGACACAGTGCGGATATTTTTGATCCAGGAATCTATTCCGGCTCAGGCGTTACCGGACGGATGACCGCCATCAAGAGCTAATAACCGCGTGCCTAAACAAAATATTGGAGCGGGCGAAGGGAATCGAACCCCGAGGCGATTAAACCGGACAGACATGAGACCTGACGCTTAGGCAAATGGTCGTCATTTAAGTCGGAGGCGCCACCCGCCGAGTCAGTTTTGCGGCGGCAGGCGTAGCTGCATACGGACGGCGCGGCATCCAAAATTCTCAATGCGCATATATTAATGACGAGAATGCATTTCCGACATGGCTCCCCTCTCCCTAGGTTTCGGGGGTCGCCAAGGGTGTTCGTACTTGGCGGAATGACCCGAAGCGAAAGCTTCAACTCGAACCAGGAGAAGTATCATGATCAAAAAAATCATCCTTGCCGTGGCGCTTGCCGCTTCGGTCGCGACGCCGGCGCTTGCCGCCGTTGCTTCCACAAACCACCAGAAGCCGTGGGACGATGCGTCGCCATTCGTCCACAGATCGTCTTTCGACGCGTACAAGAACGGGGTCTACGTCGGCTCCGATCCGGACCCGCGGATCCGCGAGCACCTGGAGCAGGATTACTCATCGAAGTGAAGAAGCTAGCTAAAGTAGAGGGCCCCGACTTTGTCTGGGGCCCTCCAACTTGGAGGGCGCTGTTATGGCCCGTACCTCGGCTTTGCCGATTCTAACGGCTGAATCCGGCCTTACCCGTTATCTCGAAGAGATCCGGCGGTTCCCGATGTTGGAACCGCAGCAGGAATACATGC
>JAXDOR010000062.1:0-3709 GCA_034668825.1 Alphaproteobacteria bacterium
CCCCGGAACGATGGGAAGAAGCACTGGCCGTCAATCTGTCGGCACCGTTTCATCTGATCCGCCTGGCACTGCCGGCCATGAAGCAACGCGGCTGGGGCCGCATCATCAACATGGCCTCGATCTATTCGACCCGCGCCGTCGCGGACCGCATCGATTATGTGACGACCAAGACCGCCATCCTGAGCATGACCCGGGCGGTCGCGATCGAGACGACCGCCGCCGGCATCACCTGTAACGCTATCGCACCGGGCGCGCTGCCGACGCCAGCCATCCTGGGAAAGATTGCATCGATCGCGGCCGATGAAGGCCGCTCGATCGAGGAGACGACGCGGGACTATCTGGCGGCGCGCCAGCCGAATGGGAGGTTTGTCGCCATGGAAGGCGTCGGCGCGATGGTCGTCTTTCTGTCGAGCCCCGCCGCGCAGGACATCACCGGGGCTGTGCTGCCGATCGACGGAGGCTGGTCCGTCGCATGAGCGCAAACGATCGATCCTTGCGGGAGAACTCCAATGGCTGAAAGGTCGGGCCAAAACGCCCGCGCTGAATTGCAGTCCACGCTTCGGATTGAAGACGTTCCAACCGTCCGCGCGATGGTCGCGCAAAAGCTGCGCGAAGCGATCATGTCCGGAACTTTGAAGCCGGGCCAGCGCCTGATCGAACGTGAGCTTTGCGAGATGACCGGCGTCAGCCGGCCGTCGATTCGCGAGGCGCTTCGGCTGCTGGAGGCCGACGGCCTCGTCAACACGGTCCCCCACCGCGGCCCCGTGGTCTCTACCATCAGTCTCGAGGAAGCAAGGCAGCTCTACGCGGCCCGCGCCGTTCTCGAGGGCTTTGCCGGACGCGAATGCGCCCGCCTGCGCGACCCTGGCGCCGTGCGCAGGATCGGAGAGGCGCTCGCCGGGTTGAAGGCTGCGTTCGCTAGAGCCGACCTGATGGCAGCCCTTGAAGCCAAGACGGAGTTTTATGCGGCGCTGATCGCCGGCTGTCGGAATACCTTCATCGAGCGGATGCTGCGGCCGCTGCACGACCGCATCACGCTGTTGCGGATTACCTCAATGTCCCAGCCGAAACGGATCAACAAGAGCCTGCGCGAGGTCACCGCGATCTGGCGGGCGATCCAGAGCGGCGATCCCGACCGCGCCGAGCGATGCTGCGTCGATCACGTGAAGGCTGCGGCGGTGGCAGCACTCAGCATGATCGAACAATCATCCGCACCGCGACAGACAGAAAAACTGCGATGAAATTCATCAAGACAATTCTGCTGTTGCTGCTGCTGTCGCCAACGCTGCCGGCGCTCGGGCAGGAATATCCGAGCCGACCGATCACCCTCGTGGTTCCGTTCTCGGCCGGCGGTCCGGGCGACGTGATCGCGCGGCTGCTCGGAAGTTCGATGAGCGCAACACTGAAGCAGCCTTTGGTTATCGAAAACGTCGTCGGCGCCGGCGGCACCATCGGCACCAACCGGGTCGCCAAGGCCGCGCCCGATGGCTACACCTTGCTGCTGATGCATGTCGGCCAGGCCACCGCGCCCGCGCTCTATGCAAAGCTGCCGTTCGATCCGGTCGGCGATTTCGCGCCGATCGGCATGGTCACCGATGTGCCGATGATCCTGGTGGCGCGCCCGAACTTTCCCGCCAAGGACCTGAAGGAGCTGGTCGCCTATGTGCGCGCCCAGGGCGACAAGCTCACTTATGGCAATGTAGGTCTCGGCTCCGCGTCTCATCTCTGCGGCCTGATGTTCATGAGCGCCATCGAAACCAGACTCACGGCGGTCTATTACAAGGGCGGCGGCCCCGCGCTGAACGATGTCATCGCCGGTCACATCGACATCTATTGCGATCCCGCGACCGGGCCGACGCCGTATATCCAGGCCGGCACCATTCCGGGCTACGCGATCACCGGCAAGCAACGCGTCCCGACCCTGCCGAACCTGCCGACCTCGGCAGAAGCCGGCGTGCCTGCATTCGACGTCACGACCTGGTACGGCATGTACGCGCCGCGCGACACGCCGAAGCCGATCGTGGATGCGCTGGTTGACGCCCTGCAAAAGGCACTCAAGGATCCGGCCCTGATTAACCGCTTCGCCGGCTCAGCATGACCCCGGTCGAAGACGAGCGCGCGACGCCCGCAGCGCTCGGACGGCTGCTCAAACTGGAGATCGAACGATGGGGCCGGATCATCAGGGATGCGGGTATCATCCCACAATAGAGCCGGGCGGCGCTATACCAGCTTTACGTTCTTGAGCGGCAGACTACGCATCGGCTTGCCGGTTGCCGCAAAAACGGCATTGACCACGGCCGGTGCAACCACGCAGATTGTCGGCTCGCCGACGCCGCCCCAGAAGTCGTAGGTCGGCACAATCACCGTTTCGACTTTCGGCATCTCGGCAAGACGCAAAATCTCGTAACTGTCGAAGTTGAGATTGGTCATGCGCCCGTTCTCGATCGGCATTTCGCCGTAGAGCGCGGCGCTGAGACCGAAGGCCACCGATCCCTGAACCTGCGCCTCGATCTGGCTCGGGTTGACGGCATGGCCGCAATTGAGCGCCAGCACCATGCGATGGACCTTCAGCCTGCCCTGCGGGCTCACCGAGACCTCGGCGGTGGCGGCGGAGTAGCTGCCATAGCCCATGAACTGCGCGATGCCGCGATACACGCCCGCCGGCAGCGGCTTGCCCCAATCACCCTTCTCGGCCGCGGCATCGAGCACGGCGAGGTGCTTCGGATACTCCTTCATGAGCGCGCGGCGAAACTCGAGCGGGTCTTTGCCTGCCGCCTTCGCCACCTCGTCCATGAAGCATTCCATATAGACGCCGTTCTGATTGGTGTTGACCCCGCGCCAGGGTCCTACCGGAACATGGGTGTTGCGCATCGCATATTCGATCAAGAGATTGGGCACGCTGTAGCCAAGCTGTGCGTCGCCGGGCGCAACGTAGTAGCCCTGCAGCTGGCGCATGTCCTTGCCGTCGACAATGCCCTTCGGATTGAGCATGGCATTGATCGACTGGCCCGATACGCGAACGTGCAGGCCGACCAGGTTGCCGGCAGCGTCGAGTCCGGCCGACAACTTGCACTGCGAGATCGGCCGGTAGAAGTCGTGCGCCTGATCCTCCTCTCTGCTCCAGATCAACTTGACCGGCACGTCGGGGAATTGCCTGGCGATCTCGACCGCCTGGTGGACATAGTCCTGGGTGCCGCCGCGCCGGCCGAAGCCGCCGCCGAGGTCATGGCGGTGAACTTCGCATTTATCCAGCGGAATGCCGGAGGCTTCGGACAAGGCCGCCAGCGACGCCTCCAGATTCTGCGACGGCACCCAGGCATCGGCCTTGTCGGCCGAGAGTTTTACGGTGCAGTTCATCACCTCCATACAGGCGTGCGCGAGGAAGGGCGTCGCGTAGATCGCATCGACCCTGGTCGCAGCTTCCCCGATTGCCTTCAGCGCGTCGCCGTTCTTGCGATCGCCATTGGTGGCGGTTGCGTTGAGGCCGTCCTTGAGCATCTCGGCGATCGCAGCGCTTGACTGCGAGGCGTTTGGACCCTCGTCCCAGACGATCGGCAACGCTTCGAGCGCCGTTTTGGCCTGCCACCAGGTATCGGCGACGACCGCAACGGCGGTGTCCTGCACCCGCACCACTTTCTTGACGCCGGGCATACCGGCGATCTTGCTCTCATCAAAACTCTTGAGCTTGCCGCCATATACCGGGCAGTCC
>JAXDOR010000063.1:0-2557 GCA_034668825.1 Alphaproteobacteria bacterium
TTACGCTGGTGATGATGGTCGCGGTACTGGTTTCGCTGATTCCCATGGTCGCGGTGACGATGGCCACCTTCATGAAGGTGTTCGGTTATTTCTTCATTCCGTCACCCTGGACGCTGGCGCACTGGTCGGAGGTTGTGCAGGATCCGGTATTCCTGCAATCCATCGCCAACACCTTCATCATCGGCGGCGGCGCGGCATTGGCCGGTGTCATCCTCAACGCTCTGATCGCCTACATTTTAGTGCGCACCCAATTTAAATTCCGCGCCTTGCTCGACTTGTTCACTTGGTTGCCGCATTCGTTGCCCGGAATGCTGATGGGCCTGGGCATGCTGTGGATGGTGCTGACCTTCCTGCAACCGCTTTACGGGACCGTCCCGCTGTTGATCATCGTCACCGTCATTGGCGGCATGACCGTGGGCGTGCAGATCATCAAGAGCAACATGGTCCAATTGGGAGCTGAACTGGAAGAAGCGTCGCGGGTGTCCGGCGCTTCCTGGTTCTACACCATGCGGCGGGCCGTGATTCCACCCCTGGCCCCCGTTTTAGTCCTTGTCGCAACCCTGAATTTTGTCAGCGCGTCGCGTGACGTCAGTTCGCTCATCTTGTTGGCTTCGGGCCAGAGCCGAACCCTGGCCTTACTGCAACTCGATTACATGGTAGCCCCATACTGGGAAAGCGCCGCCGTGGTATCCGTCGTCATGGCCATCATCAGCACGGGGGTGGCGCTAGCGGCCCGGACCATCGACAGGCGTTACAGACTGAAGTGATCCGTCCGGAAAGGATCGTCCCGTCAAACGTCGCGAATGAAAGAGGAGCTGAGACTACTATGAACGAAATGCACAGCGATTTGACAGACCGCGTGGTCGTCGTGACGGGAGCCGCGCGCGGTATCGGGCGGGCCTATGTCGAGGCATTCCTTGAGCGCGGCGCTAAAGTGGTCGCAACCGACCTTTCCTGGGACAATACGGCGTCCTTCGATACGCGATACGAGCCGAACCTTCTGACTACGACCATGGATGTCACCAACGACGCGCAGATCGACGCGACGTTTGCCGCGACGATCGACCGTTTCGGAACGGCCGACGTGGTCGTCAACAACGCCGCCATGCGTCAGCGCGATCTTTTCCCGCCGCAAGGGAAGATAACCACGCTGGAAACCAAAGATTCCGATTGGCAGAAGTCGTTCAACGTCAATGTCTTTGGCGTGTTGAAGGTGATCCGCCGCTTCATTCGCCCGATGATCGACAAAAAGCGCGGCAGCATCATCAACACGGTGAGCAGCGGTGTTATCATGCTGGCCAAGGACGGCGGCTACGTGGCACTGCGGCCCGGCAGCCGCGAGATGCCGTATATGTCGTCGAAGGCGGCGCTCGTCACGCTCAGCTTTTACCTAGCGGACGAGATGAAGGAGAACAACATCGCCGTCAACGTCGTCATCCCGGGACACACGCGCACCACCGGCTTCGACGAGCAGAACCGCCAGCGCCTGGCCATGGGCATGAAGCAAGGTGCGCAGCCCGTCTCGCCCGGCCACATGGTTCCCATCGCGCTCTATCTCGCGGGCCAGGATGGCTCTGGCACAACCGGCAAGATGTTCGACGCGCTGGACTGGAATAAAGAGCACGGCTTCGGCGGCAAGGACGCCTGGCTGGACAAGTCATTCTCGTATGAATCGCTGAAGACCGGCTGAGATCGCCTTCCACGCCGTCGCGACAGGCGCGCTAGGCGCCGACCGCGAGCACATGCGGTCGCTGGCCGAGCCGCCGCCCGCCCTGCGCCGTCACCACGATGGTGTCGCCCCATGTGCAAACGCTGGAGCCGTCGGGCGTCTGCGCCGCGGGCTTGAAGATAAAGACCATGTTCTCCTGCAACGCCACGGCAAGCTGTTCGGGGTCTCGCGCGTGGTCGGTGATGATAGGCCCGTCATCGCCCGCCCCGCGGCCATGCATGGTGAGCTTGGTCTTGGCGCCTGCGGCAGGACCGTGTTTGGGCACCGCGCGCCGCGCCGCCGATTCGGTGAGGTCGGACAGCTCCCGGACCGTAATCCCGGGGCGAAGATGCGGCAGCATTTCGTTGAACATCTCGTATTGCACCTTGAACAGCTCGGCGTGCGTCGGATCGATGATTTCGATGAAAACCGGCTGTACCGCCTGCGAGCGGTAGCCGATCCAAGATGCCTCTAGCTCGTTGACGATGAGATCGCCGCGCTCCAAGACGCGCATGCTCGGCCGTGTCAGCGTGCGGACCGGATTCTTGCCCGATATCCAGTTGCAATGAACCGGCATCTCCGAGCCATTGTGCATCATGGCATAGAATGCCGCGGCCCAAACTTGCCAATCCGTTGCGCCCACCTTCGCCGCGGCAACCTTGGCAGTTATCCCTTGCTCGACGATTGCAATCGACTTGGTCAGAGCTTCGATCTCTTCCGCGCTCTTGATGTAGCGCACCTCCGTTAGGATGGGCGTCGCATCGACGATCTCTGCATGCGGAAAGTTTTCGCGTATCTGTGTCCAAAAGCCGTGCGAGATCGTTCCCTCGGGCGTCCGCGTTCCGACAC
>JAXDOR010000064.1:0-9711 GCA_034668825.1 Alphaproteobacteria bacterium
GTGCTGACGGTCGTCATCGCCGCCTTTGTTTTTGCGCGGCAGTTGCATCTCGAGCCCGCGACCATCGCCATGGCAGGCGCGGCGGTGCTGATGTTTCTCGACAACTGGCAGCATCACAACGAGAAACAGTCGCATAATGTGCACAAGACGTTCGGCGACGTCGAATGGATCACGATATTTTTCTTCATCGGCCTTTTCATTGTCGTGCATGGCGTCGAGGTCGGCGGCTTGCTCCAACTTCTTGCGGGCAAGCTGGTGGCGGCGACCGGCGGCAATTTGGCCAATGCCGGCTTCGCCATCCTGTGGGTGTCGGCGTTTCTCTCCGCGATCGTCGACAATATCCCTTTCGTTGCGACCATGATTCCGCTGATCAAGAGCATGGCGCCGGCTTATGGCGGCGCCGACAAGATCGAGCCGTTGTGGTGGTGCCTGTCGCTCGGCGCCTGTCTCGGCGGCAACGGAACGCTGATTGGCGCATCGGCGAATCTCACCGTCGCTGGTTTGGCGGAGCGCAACGGCGTTCCCTTCCGCTTCCTGACCTACACTTTTTACGCCGCGCCGATGACGGTGGTATCGATCGCTATCTGCCACCTCTACGTCTGGTGGCGTTATTTCTGAAAGCGCGTCTTTTCAACATTAATCGCGCGTTGACCATGGTTTCCCAATTTTTCCGGGACCAAAACGCTTCAGCCATACTGACGACCTATAAACGCGCGCAACCTTTACGTCGCTGCGGCGTTGTTATGGGCCCTTGGGACGCGGCCTCGGAAGGAAATCGGTCGTGTTGGAAAACCGCAAAAGCTCGACCTTTCGCCACAGCCTCTTTCTTCTAGGCACGCTCACCGTGATGTCCGCGGTGTTGCCGGCCGGCTCTGCGTTCGCGCAAGGTCTTCTCGAATTGCTTTTCGGCGGCTTCCGCCGCTCGGCTCCTCCCGCCGCGGCCCAGGCTTATGCCGATCCGTTGGGTTCGGGAGAGCGAGGCGAAACACGCGGGGAAAGAGGCCCTTCGGTCGGCTATTGCGTTCGCTTATGCGACGGTCAGCCCTTCCCGATCCAGCGCAACGCCGGTGCCACGCCGATTCAAGTTTGCAACGCGTTCTGTCCCGCGAGCAAAACGAAGGCCTTTTCCGGAAGCAGCATCGATCGCGCGGTGGCTTCGGATGGCAGCCGTTATGCCGACCTCGACAATGCCTTCGTCTACCGCCAGAAACTTGTTCCGAACTGTACCTGCAACGGCAAGACCGCCGGCGGGCTGGCTACCCTCGATGTCAACAGCGACCCTACCTTGCGTGCCGGCGACATCGTGGCCACGAATAATGGACTTGTAGCGGTCAAGGATACGAGAAAAGGCAGCGCCGAATTCACGCCGCTCTCGTCTGAGGCAAGCCGGAAACTGGCCGATGTCAAAGTGACTCCGGGATCCAAGCCGGCCACGCAAACCACGCCGATCAGTTCCGCTCCGGGCAGCGACGAAGACCGGCGGGCTCAGCTTTCCAGATAAGCCACTACTTCGTCCGCGAGCGACAGCGACGAAGTAAGGCCAGGCGATTCAATTCCAAATAAATGAACCAGACCGGGCAGCCCGTGCTGCGGCGGGCCGTCGATGCGGAAATCCACCACCGGCTGTCCCGGCCCTGACAGTTTCGGCCTGATACCGGAATAAGCGGGCACCAGCGATTTATCGGGAAGTCCCGGCCAATAGTCGCGGATGCGGGCATAAAAGCCGTCCGCCCGTGCCGGATCGACTGCATAATCTTGACTGTCCACCCACTCCACGTCTGGGCCGAAACGCATCCGGCCCGCCATGTCGAGGGTGACGTGAATCCCGATGCCGCCATCCACCGGCACCGGATAGATCAGGCGGAAAAAAACCGGACGTCCGGCGAAATTGAAATAGTTGCCTTTGCAAAGAACGAGCGGCGGCACCTGCTCTTCCGGATAGCCTTCGACACGGCGCGCCAATATCTGCGCGCCAAGGCCGCTCGCATTCACCACCGCATCCACTTCCAGCGTGCCTGTGTCCTTGCCGCTGAAATGCACCCGCCAGCCTTGCGACCGCCGCGTTAATTCTTCCACGCGGGTATTGAAGGCGATCATGCCGCCGCGGTCTTCCAGATCGCCGCGCAAAGCCAGCATGTAAGCGTGGGTGTCGATGATGCCGGTTTCCGTCGAGAGCAGCGCGCCGATGCAGGAGAGCGCGGGTTCGAGCGCGCGCGCTTCTGCGCCGTCGAGAAACGTCAATCCCTCGCACTCATTGTTCAAGCCTTGGGCATGGATGCTTTCGACTTTTTTCGCCTCGGCGGCATCCGTGGCAACGATTAGCTTGCCGCATTTACGGTGCGGCACGCCGTGGGAGGCGCAATAGTCGTAGAGCATCCTGCGCCCCCGCGTGCAGTGCCGCGCCCGCAACGATCCGGTCGAGTAATACATGCCGGCATGGATGACTTCGCTATTGCGGGAGGAAATTCCGGTGCCGATGGCGTCAGCCACCTCCGCCACGATGACGTCATGGCCGGCCAGTGCCGCAGCGCGGGCGGCCGCCAATCCAATAACACCGGCGCCGACCACCAACACTTGCATCGCGCGGATTCCCCACCCCGTACCGGCGCTTTATCTCAATATTTGCCGAGCCGCCACTAAACGCGATGCCGGCAGAAACCGACATGGAAATGCCACTGTCGGCGGAACTAATTGATAACAGCACGTTGTGTTGTTGAGGAAGGGCGGCGGGACATGCAGACGGCTTTTCTTCGCGTCGCAACAATTTTTATCTTGGCCGCGCTGATAATTCCGGTTTCAGCGAACGCCCAGTACGATCCGAGGAAGCGGCAGCAAGGCGCGGCTCCGGCCCGCGCGGCGCCCATGCCGCGGGCGGCTCCGGCGTTCCATCCTGCTCCTCCCCCGCGTATGGCCATGCCGCAGCGATCGGCGCCGAGCTTTGCCCCACCGCCGCGCGCCGTGCAGTCCTTTGCCGCGCGCGGAGCAGGTCGCGCTGCCAGCGCCCCGCGCCAAAATTTCCGCGCTGCCGGCGGAGGCCGCCCGAGTTTCCGGGCGGTGAGCGCGCCACGCCCGAGCGGACGCAGCTTTGCACGCCCGAGCTTCCGCGCAGCGCCTTCCGTTACATCCCAGCCATCGCGTGCCGACCGGCGCAGCCGTGCGCCCATTGTAGCCAATCCGGCTCCGCGCAATCGCGTGACTGCGCCGCGAAATGCCGGACAACCCGCCGCGCGCATCATCAACATTCCTGCCGCAGGAACATCATCCCGCCGCACCACCACCAGTCCGGTGCTCCGCAATCAAGCCTTTAGCCGCGCCTCGTTCGGCAGAGGTAGCCGCAACGCCGCCGTCGGGGCATTCCGTGGCCGTTTCACGACGACAAGCACGACGCGCGGCGGACGCAACTGGTGGCGCCACGGGCGCGTCATCGGCTGGGTCGGGCCGTTATTCTGGCCTTATGCCGGTTACGACGTCTTCTACTATACGTTCTATCCCTATTACGAAGACACCTTCTGGCCCTATGCCTATGACGACGTTTATGACGGCATTTTCGGGCCTTATGCCTATGCCGAGCCGCTTGAGTCCGGCCGCCGTTCGCGACGGACGCAAACCGCGAGTGGCTCCCGGAGCGGCACCGCCGGTGCGAGCGCGCAAATCTGCACGCAGCAATCTCCCGGGCTAACTGCTTTTCCGATCGAGCGCATCGCGCAAACCGTCGCGCCCACCGAGGTGCAAAAGGCTCTGCTCGACAAGTTAAAAGACGCGACCGCCAAGGCCGTCGATATCCTGCAGGCCGCCTGCCCCACCGAACTGCCCAGCACGCCCACTGGACGGCTAGAAGCATTGGAGCGGCGGCTTGAGGCCATGGTGGCAGCGGTGCAGACCGTGCGCCCGGCGCTGGAGCAATTCTACGCTTCGCTCAATGACGAACAGAAGGCGCGCTTTAATGCGGTGGAGCAGGATCCGGATGCTAGCAATCCGCGGGTCGCGCGCAATGAGCAAACGGACTTGACGCGCACATGCAGCGCCGGCGCCGGCATCACGGATGTGCCGATCCAACGCATTGCTCAGGTGGTAAGGCCGACGGATACGCAACGCGCGGCGCTCGATGAGTTAAAGAACGCAACCGCCAATGCCGCGGCGTCCGTGAAGGCCAACTGCCCGAGCTATACGGCGCTAACGCCGGTCGGCCGTGTGGAATTGATGGAGCAGCGGCTCAACACGTTGCTGCAGGCCGTCAAAACCGTGCGGCCGACGCTGGATAAGTTCTACCAGTCTCTCAACGACGAACAGAAACAGCGGTTCAATACATTGGGCGCGCGGCAGAGCTAGGTGCAACTGAACTTCCAGCAAAAAGGGCGGCCTTTGAGGCCGCCCTTTTTTCGTTCCTATTCCGCTCATTCCCGCGCAAGCGGGAATCCAGCCAGTATTATATCTGGTCCCCGCTTACGCGCGGACGAGCGAGAGCGAGCCTACTCCGCTGCGATCCGCACCTCAGGCGCCGCGGCTTTCACATCGGCATCGACCTGGCTCTCGAACTTGACGAAGTTCTTCTGGAACATGCCGACGAGCTTGCGCGCGGTCTCGTCGAATGCGTCCTTGTCCTTCCAGGTCTTGCTTGGATAAAGCAGTTGCGGCTCGATGCCCGGCACCGACGTCGGTACCGCGAAGCCGAAATAAGGATCGGTGCGGTAGCTCGCATTCTTCAACGAGCCGTCAAGCGCGCCGGTGACCAGCGCCCGTGTCGCCTTGATTGGCATGCGGCGGCCGACGCCATAGATGCCGCCGGTCCAGCCTGAATTGACCAGCCAGCAATCGACTTTGTGTTTGGCGATATATTCACGCAGCAAGTTGCCGTATTCGCCGGGCGGACGCGGCAGGAATGGCGCGCCGAAGCAGGTGGAGAATTCCGGCTCGACGCCGACCAAGCCCTTCTCAGTGCCGGCGACCTTGGCGGTGTAACCGGAGAGGAAGTGATACATCGCCTGCGCGGGCGTCAGCTTGGCGATGGGCGGCATCACGCCGAAGGCATCGGCGGTCAGGAAGATGATGTTCTTCGGGTGACCGGCGCGCCCCGTTCGCGAAGCATTGGGAATGTAATCGAGCGGATAGGCCGAACGGGTATTCTCGGTCTTTGAATCGTCGTCGAAATTGCAGACGCGGGTGACAGGATCGAAGCCGACGTTTTCCAGCACGCTGCCGAAACGATTGGTGGCGGCGTAAATCTCCGGCTCTGCTTCCGCCGACAGTTTGATGGTCTTGGCGTAGCAGCCGCCCTCGAAATTGAAGACGCCGTCCGGGCCCCAGCCATGCTCGTCATCGCCGATGAGGATGCGGTTTGGATCAGCGGACAGCGTGGTCTTGCCGGTGCCGGAGAGGCCGAAGAACAGCGCCACGTCGTTATTGTCATCCTTGCCCACGTTGGCCGAGCAATGCATCGGCATCACGCCCTGCGCCGGCAGGTAGAAGTTGAGCGTGGTGAAGACCGACTTCTTCATCTCGCCGGCGTAGGACGAATTACCGATCAGGATGATCTTGCGGGAGAAATCGATGGCGATGATGGTTTCGCTGCGCACGCCGTGGCGCTTCGGATCAGCCTTGAAGCTCGGCAGGTCAACGATAGTGAATTCCGGCACGAAGCTCGGGAGTTCGCCGTGAGCGGGGCGGATCAACAACTGACGGATGAACAGCGAATGCCAGGCGAGCTCGGTATAGACCCGCGTCCTGACGCGGTATTTCGGATTGGCGCCGCCATACAAATCCTGGGCGTAGAGTTGCTTGCCGCGCGCATGCGCGATGAAATCTTTGTACAGCAACTCGAATTGATCTTGCGTGAGCTTGCGATTGCCTTCCCACCACACCGTCTTCTCGGTCACCGCGTCGACGACTGTGTGTTTGTCCTTGGGGGAGCGGCCGGTATGGACCCCGGTTTCGGCGCAGAGCGGGCCGCCCTGGACGATGGCGGCTTCGTGCCGGGCGATCGCGTGTTCGTAAAGCTGCGGCGCGTCCAGGTTCCAGTGAACCGCTGTCAGCCCCTCGAAGCCAAACTTATCGGCGCCATGGGCACCGTTTCTCAGCCCTGTTTCCTGCACAAAACACCTCCACAAACGCTTCCGCCCGAAGACAAGCTTCTTAAGCTAAAGCTCTTTTTCCAGCGCCGCCGAGGCGGCCACGTGAAACAATTATACGCGCCTCTCGGCTCGCGTGCGATCCTAATAGTGCAACATCGGAGGGAATGCCAAGCGCATTCCGCGCGACCCAGGGCTGCCTTGCATGCGGCCCTGAAGGGTTTGTCACTAAGGTTAACGGCCTTGCGCCCGCACCTGTTCCGCCAGTTGTTTGAGCGTTTGCCGCAGCACGGCAGGCGAATTGATGCGCTGCGGAAAAACCAACCGCAGCGCGGTGCGATCAAGCTGCAGTTCCAGGCCTTCCGGGTCGCAGCCGACGCAGCGCCACGGCCCTTCCGCGGCGCCCAGCAGCTTGGTCGCATAAAGCCGGCAGGTCTCCGCGTGGTCCTCGTTCATATGGGCGACGATCTCAGGTTCGGCCTCGACCAGCGTTGCGGCGCCGCTGAGATCGGTCAGTAGATCGGCGGGGTTGAGATCCACGATGCGGCCAAATCCCGCAACCAGATGCGCCCCCGCCAATTCGATTTCATAGAATCCGAAGTCGGCAAAACCGGCAAACATTTCCGCCGAGGGATGCCGGGCTAGATAGCGGCGCCGCGCTGTCTCCACGTCGGTCGCCGCCACGGCTGTGCCCATCAGCGTCGCGCGCGCGCCTTCGAGCGGATCGCCTTCCTTGCGCTCGTCGAGCATCAGCGACACGCGAGCGTCGGCGAGAATGTTCTTGGTATGCAGCGCCAGCCGCGAGATCAATAACAGCGGGGCGCCGTCGGCGGCTGTGGCAACATTGACGAGCGAGCAATAGGGATCGCTTGACCCCGTCATCAACGTCGCCAGCGCGCCGCCGCGTGCCTCGCGCAGCAGCTTCTTCGCGGTCGTCTGGGGATCGAAGTCGCTGGTCAGTTGCATGCGCTCAGGCGCCTAAAGAGAGGTACGACTTGATTTTTACAACGTCCGGATGTTTGATCAAGCCGGCATAAATTAGAGCACGGAATGCTCGAGTTTGGGGGACTTCATGCTTGGTCCATCATTGAGTGGCCTGCTCCGTACGCTAGCGGCACAACCTGCCGAGAGCCGCACAGAGAACCAGAATGCTCTCCTGGAGGAGCTTGCGTTACTATTTGCCGCCTCCTCGCAAGTGCAAGTGACGCAGCAGCGGAATGACGAAACCTTGAGCATTCAAATTCAGGCGCCCCTGAAGCCCAAAGACTTCGGCATATTGTCATACACACGTCCTAAGAAACCGGACCTTGACGTCTATACGCGTCCCCAGCAATCGGACAAGTGCACGTGCTGCGGACAAAAACTTCCCTCGTCAGGGATCGTGGCAGGAGCGTAGCAATGGCTATCGTGCAATCGGGCGATGGTGATGCAGACCTGTTCAGAATCGAATTGTCTGCCCAGCCGCCGCCAACACCGCCGCAGCTCGCGCTGAAGGAAAAGATCGAGCCGTTACTCCAGAAGCTTGGCGACAAACGAAGCGACCCAAAGTATCGCCAGGTGCTGAAGCGGCTCAAGGAGATCGCGCAATCCGGCTTCGACGGTGTGGGCGGAGTACCGGCGGATCCGATTGCGGCAATCGCCGCGGTGCAGTCTCTCGAGGCCGAGATCCAGAAGCTGGAGCAGCCAGCCCCCGCGTCACGGCTTGGCGCTTTCATGGTTTCGGCATCCGACGATTCCGACGGTGTCGGCCCGCGCGAGATCGTTTTCGACGTGACCGGCAACGTGCATCCCGTTCCCGCCGATCAAACCAAGCTGAAAGGGGATGTCGAAAGCTCACTGACAGTGCTGCAGCTGATCTTTCCCGACAAGAATTGGCAACCTAAGGGAAAGAAAAAAGGCGTCACGCAACGGCGCTTTGAAGAATACCGGACCAAGTTGATCGGCGCGGCGCAGGTCGGTCTGCAGACCCCGGCCGATCCGGCAACCGGTCAGCAATCGCTCCAAGCTCTCCAAGACGAAATTCTGGCGCGCGAAGGCCCGCGGGTCAAAAACGGCTATATGAAGCTCCTGGGTATGTGGGCGTTAGGCTTCGCCGTGGCCGCCGCGGTTGCTTACCTGGTCCTTCGCAACAATCCTTCATTCAGCAAACTGCTGTTTTCCTACCGCAACCTGCTCGTGGTCTGGACAGGGACGATGATCGGGACATGGTTGTCCTTCGGCATCCGCCGCGTTACGCCGACCTTCAAGGATCTGGGCAATTTGGAAGCAGATTTGGTGGAGCCCGCTGTCCGGCTGGTATTCACCGGCCTGATCGCAGTCACGCTTTCGTTGGTGTTTATCTGCGGGATGGTGAAGGTCGACATCGGCGGCTTGCAGACTTCGCATCTGCTAGAACTCGGATCGCGTGCGCTGTTGATCGGAATCCTCATGGGGGTCAGCGAACAGGCGCTCCCGAGCACCCTTACGCGGCGTGCCGCGCAATTCGTTACCGAGGTAGGCGGCAAACCGACCTAAGCTTTGCTCCCGATGGCCCCAATCCCGACGCGGCCCGCGCGGCTCGCTGTCCGGCTTCTTGGCGGCAGCTTGATCGAAAATTTGCTCAATTGCCTCGGGCTGCCTTGACCAAATCAGCGGCTAAGAGCCGCTACTAGGTCGCTGTGGTGGATGGCGCTTACGGTTAATGGGGGCTATGTTCTGGAACTACTTGGCGAATCATGCATTTGACGAGGATATGTCACATTAAGGCCCAGCTTTGCGGGCTTCAAAGCCGGCGGGTACACCGTCACGGAACATAGGCTCCTCATGCCGATCATCGCTCTCGTTGACGACGACCGCAATATCCTCACTTCGGTTTCGATCGCGCTCGAAGCCGAGGGATACCGGATCATGACTTATACGGACGGCGCTTCGGCGCTGGATGGGTTCAAGACCAGCCCGCCGGATCTCGCCATCCTCGATATCAAGATGCCCCGCATGGACGGCATGGAAACCTTGCGCCGGCTGCGGCAGAAGTCGGACATGCCGGTGATCTTCCTCACCTCGAAGGATGAGGAGATCGATGAGTTGTTCGGCCTGAAGATGGGTGCCGATGATTTCATCCGCAAACCGTTCTCGCAGCGTTTGTTAGTTGAGAGAGTCAAGGCGGTGTTGCGGCGCGCGGCGCCGAAGGATGCCGCCGCGCCGAAGGATACCGACGCCAAGGCGCTTGAACGCGGGCAACTGCGCATGGACCCGGAGCGCCATACCTGCACCTGGAAGAATGATCCGGTGACGCTGACGGTCACCGAATTTCTCATCCTGCAAGCGCTGGCCACGCGTCCCGGCGTGGTGAAAAGCCGCAACGCTTTGATGGACGCGGCATATGACGATCAGGTTTACGTCGACGACCGCACGATCGACAGCCACATCAAGCGGCTGCGCAAAAAGTTCAAATCGGTCGACAACGACTTCGATATGATTGAAACGCTGTATGGCGTTGGCTACCGCTTCAAAGAGAATTGACGCGCCAAGACGCGCTAAAGAGAATTGATGCGGCCCTTGTCCTGACTGGCTTGTCGGCTTGCGATAGAATGTCGGCTCCCCACTCGGGGTAGGATTGAAACCGGCAGACTGAAAAATCAGTGCTCGACCGAACAACGGATACGTC
>JAXDOR010000065.1:0-3759 GCA_034668825.1 Alphaproteobacteria bacterium
AGCGTGAGCGGCGCATCTTCGAAGCGCGGCGGCTGGCGGAAGATCCGATCACGCTGGAGCAGCTCGCCGAAGAGTTCGGCGTCTCGCGCGAGCGCGTGCGGCAGATCGAGGTGCGCGCTTTCGAGAAGGTGCAGAAGGCGGTGAAGAACCGCGTCGCTACGATGGAAGGATTGCGCACGGCTGCCGCCGTCACTGAGCGCGATGTTCGCAGTCCCGCAAGCGCATAGCTCGCCAAATTTGGAGGCAACATATGTCCAAGAACGAATCCATATCGCATCTCGCCAGCTTCGCCGCATCCAAGACCACCTCGGATCGCCGGCTGCCCATGACGGCTGAAATCGGCTTTGTCGGTCTCGGCCACATGGGGACGGCGATGGCCGCGAACCTTGCCGCCGCCGGACATCGGGTGATTGCCTATGTGCGTCGCCCGGATCAAATGGACAGGCTCGTGGCCCTCGGTCTCAACCCGACGACGGAATCGGCAAGCTATTCGGCTGCGAGATCGTTATCAGCATGCTGCCGGACGACGCCGCCGCTTGCGAGGTCGTGCTTGGACGAGAAGACCTCGGTATCGGCAGTCTCGCCTCGGGATTAAAGCGCGGCGCAATTCACCTTTCCATGAGCACGATAAGCTCATCCACTGCATCTCACCTGGCGAAGGAGCATGCCCGTCACCGGCAGGGCTACGTGGCAGCGCCGGTCTTTGGAAATCCGGATGCCGCAAAAGCGCGCCAGCTTTTTATTATCGCCGCGGGATCGCCAAGCGACATCGAGCGCTGCCAGCCGCTACTCGACCGTCTCGGGCAAAAAACATTTGTCATCGGTACCGAGCCTGGACACGCGAACCTCGTCAAACTGCTCGGTAATATGATGACCGCGACCTCGCTGGAGATGCTGGGTGAAGTCGTCGCCGTGGCCCTCAAGCGTGGCCTGGATCCCAAGCTCTTCATCGACATCATGACAAGCACGATGTTCGGCGGACGGGTGCATAAACTCTATGGCGACAAGATTGTCCGGAAGTCATACGCACCCGGGTTCGTCATGCCCCTGGTGCTCAAGGATGTGCGCCTGGCGCTGGCCGAGGCAGAAAATGCCGGCGCTCCGACGCCATCGGTAAATGTCGTGCGGGATCGGCTGATCACAGGGATTGCCCGCGGCTATGGCGGTCTCGACTGGACGGCGCTCGGTCTTATCGCCGAGCAGGAAGCGGGCCTCGACGCCGCCCGATGATCTTACGAGCTCGGATGTCACGTAACGCATGCAGACCGACAAAATCCGCGAGGTTTTGAAGATACGCCGTCATGAGATCGTCCTGCGAGCCCCCTATTCGGCCCGCAGATCCTTGCAGGCGATGGTAACGACTTCACGCAGCCACCGGTGCGCAGGCTGATTGTCCAGCCGCCGCGACCAAATCATTGCGGTTTCGATCGTGGGCGATGGATGCGGCAGCGGCCGAATGACCAAGGGGCTGTGGCGCACGATTTCCATGGCCAGGCGTCTCCGCACAGTCGCAATCATGTCGGAAGTGAGCAAGGTGGCCTCACCAGACAGGAAGGGCGCGCGCAGCCCGATCCGGCGCCGGAGCTTCCGTTTTGCCAGTGCTCGATCAATGAAATCGGTGGCGAGGGCGCCCGAGGAAAAGATTAGGTGCGGGAGCGCCGCGAACTTTTCGATCGACAGTCCGCCGGCGGCCGCGGCCGGGTGATTTTTGCGCAATATCACGACAAAGTCATCCTGCAACACTGGCTGACGTGAAAATCGCTCACCTTGTTCGGCGAAAGGTCCAATCGCCAGATCGATCTCGCCTCGATCGAGCATGCGGGGAAGGTCGAGCGTTCCGCTGGGGCGGAACTCCATTGTCAATCCCGGCGCGGTTTTGATGATGCGCGCCGCTAGGGTCCCCACCAAAACAACCGCCGCGTAATTGTCGACGGCGATGTGAAAGCTTCGCGTGGCTTTTGCCGGATCGAAACGGGTTGGCTCCAGCGCTTGCTGCAAATCTTCAAGCGCCTGCCTGATCGGCAAGGCGAGTTCGTCCGCCCGAGGCGTCGGGACCATGCCGCCGGGGCTGCGCACGAACAAATCGTCTTTCAGCCGGCTCCGCAGGCGCGTCAGCGCGTGGCTCATCGCCGGCTGGCTCAGACCGAGGCGGCTGCCGGCCCGCGTTACGCTTCGGTCCTGCATGACCGCGTCGAAGACGACCAATAAATTGAGGTCGATCGCGCCCAATTTCACCGTCGATGTGGCCAAAAAAAGCCTCCCGTAAGTCTACATTCGAGAAGAACATATACCAATGAGTAGAATGCATTTCCAGCATGATGTCTCCCGCTTTATGTTCCTGACACCACGTTGCATTCCCGGAGGACATCATGATGACCCGCTTATCGAAAACCGAAATGGAAAAAGTCGTTATCGGCAACATACCGGTGAAGGCGTCGCGCATTGCGCTCGGAACCTGGGCCATGGGCGGCTGGATGTGGGGCGGGAGCGATGAGGCCGAATCCATCCGGACGATTCATGCGGCGCTAGATCGTGGCATTACGCTGATCGATACCGCGCCGGTCTACGGCTTCGGGCGCTCGGAGGAGATCGTAGGCAAAGCGCTCGCCACCGAAGGCCGCCGCGACCGGGTATTGATCGCGACTAAGGCCGGCCTCGACTGGCACGACGAAAAACCGTTCCGCAATGCGAGCAAGGCGCGGATCGTCAAGGAGGTCGAGGATTCGCTACGCCGGCTGCAGACCGACGTGATCGACATCTACCAAATCCATTGGCCGGACCCGAATACCCCGATTGAGGCGACCGCGGCGGCGATGGCTGACTTGTTCACCACGGGGAAAATCCGGGCGATCGGCGTCAGCAACTTTACCCCCGCCCAGATGGACGCCTTTCGGAGCGTCGCGCCGTTGCACACCGCACAGCCGCCGTACAATCTTTTCGAGCGCGCGGCCGAGCGTGACGTCCTGCCGTATTGCCGCGATCGCAAGATCGTCACGTTGGCCTATGGCGCGCTCAGTCGCGGTCTTCTCTCGGGACGAATGACGGATACGACGCGGTTCACCGGCGACGATTTGCGCAAGGATGACCCAAAATTCCAGGCGCCGCGTTTTCAGGATTATCTCGCCGCGGTCGACAAGTTGGATCGCTTCGCCCGGGAGAATTACGGAAAGCGCGTCATCCACCTGGCGTTACGCTGGGTGCTCGATCGCGCCAGCACCAATATCGCGTTATGGGGCGCCCGCCGTCCCGACCAACTCGCGCCCGTTGGCGAGGTGATGGGATGGCGGCTCGATAAACCGGCGATGGCCGCGATCGACGCGATACTTGCCGAGACAATCAAAAAACCGGTGGGGCCGGAATTCATGGCTCCGCCAGATCACGTCGACGGAGTTGGCCAAAGTCACTCCGCGGATTCCCGGCTTTCCCTAGCCAGTTAGTGGAGGAATACCGATGCGCGCTGAAACGCCGGCGGCTAGGCGCGTGACAGGCCGCAAGCTGTTGCTGCTAGGCCTCGGAGGGATAGTTCTCTTCGCGACTGGCGGAATGCTGTTGTCGAAAGCTTCGCCCGGAAAGCCTGCCGCGACCGCGCCTGCGCCGATCCCCGTGACCACGCAGAAGGCGGCGAGTCGGGACTTGCCAATCGAGCGCGCCGGGCTCGGTACGGTGATGCCGATTAATACCGTCGACGTGAAGGCGCGGGTCGATGGCTATCTGCAACGCATCGCTTTCACCGACGGCCAGGAGGTCAAAGCCGGAGAT
>JAXDOR010000066.1:0-16771 GCA_034668825.1 Alphaproteobacteria bacterium
TGCGGCCAAGGAGAACTCGGTGCCCGACACCGTGAAGGCGGTGCGCGAAGGCAAAGCCAATGCCGGCGTGGTTTATCTGTCCGCCGCGGTTGCCGCGCAGAACGATCTTGAGATCGTGCGCTTTCCGGCAAGCGTCAACATGAGCGAGGCGATCCGCAACGCCGCCTCCGTTCCGGGCACGGCGAAGAACCCCAAGGAAGCCACGGATTTCGTCCGCTTCCTGCTCACCGCCGAGGCGCAGAAAATCCTCACGGAGACCGGTCAGCCGCCGGTGGTTCCCGCCCTCCGCAAGGGCAGCGTGCCGGCGTCCATAACGAATTGAGAGAAGAATGGTCTTTGTCGAATCGCCGCGGCCCGCCGCTTCCATTCTGAATCTCGGCGCGCTCCGCAACGACTGGACGCGCGAGGAAGTGCGCGGGCTATTCGCGCTGCCGTTCCCCGACCTGATCTTCGAGGCGCAGCGCATCCACCGCGAGAATTTCGATCCGACGGAAGTGCAGATTTCCACGCTGCTCTCGATCAAGACCGGCGGCTGCCCCGAGGATTGCGGCTATTGCGCGCAAAGCGTGAAATACGACACCGGCGTCAAAGCCGAAAAGTTGATGAGTCTCGATGCGGTTTTGCGCGAGGCGCAAGCGGCGAAGGCCGCGGGCGCCAGCCGCTTCTGCATGGGCGCGGCCTGGCGCTCGCCGAAGGATCGCGATCTCGATTCCGTCTGCGCCATGGTCGAGGGCGTCAAAGCGCTCGGCATGGAGACCTGCGTCACGCTCGGCATGCTCACCGCGCCGCAAGCGGGGCGGCTGAAAAACTCCGGCCTGGATTACTACAATCACAACCTCGACACCTCGCCGGAGCATTACGGCGCCATCATCACCACGCGCAGCTATCAGGACCGGCTCGATACGCTCAGCGCTGTGCGCGAGGCCGGCATCAATGTCTGCTGCGGCGGCATCATCGGGCTCGGGGAAGGGGAGGCGGATCGCATCAGCATGATCGCGACGCTGGCGAGCCTGCCGTGGCATCCGCAAAGCGTGCCGATCAATATGCTGGTGCAGGTCGAAGGCACGCCTTTGGCCGGTGTCGAAAAGCTCGATCCGATTGAGTTCGTGCGCACCATCGCCGCCGCGCGCATCACCATGCCGAGGTCGATGGTGCGGCTCTCCGCCGGGCGCGAGGATATGACGGACGAGGCGCAGGCCTTGTGCTTCCTCGCCGGCGCCAATTCGATTTTCTACGGGCCGAAACTGCTGACCACGCCGAACCGCGCGCATGACAAGGACATGGCGCTGCTCGGCCGCCTCGGCATGACGGCGATGGAGTAAAATTTAACCCGCCTCATCCTGAGGAGCGGTCCAAAGGACCGCGTCTCGAAGGATGGGGCGGCCTCGTCCTTCGAGACGCGTTGCTTCGCAACGCTCCTCAGGATGAGGCCGGGCATGATGTGAAAATGCGGAGTTCTTAAGGTGGCCTACCTGATCGTCTTCCTGGGCGGCGGCTTGGGCGCATCGTTGCGCCACGGCATCAATCTTCTCACCGCGCGCGCCTTCGGCCCAGCTTTCCCTTACGGCACGCTGACGGTGAATATCACCGGCTCCATCGTCATGGGCCTGATCGCCGGCTATTTCGCCTTGAAGGGCGACGCCTCGCAGCATTGGCGGCTGTTCCTCACGACTGGCATTCTCGGCGGTTACACCACATTCTCGGCCTTCTCCCTCGACGTGGCGCTCCTATATGAGCGTGGAGAGATCGGTCTTGCCGCGCTGTATGTCGTGGCTTCCGTGCTGCTGTCGATCGCTGGCCTGTTCGCTGGCTTGGCGCTGGCGCGGTCCTTCGCCTGAGAACTGTCATGGTCGCGCCGAATCCAAAATCGCTATTCGCCAATACTGCCGTCGTGCCGGTGCTCACCATCGAGCGCGTCGAGGACGCGGTGCCGCTGACGCGCGCGTTGCTGGCCGGCGGACTCAAGGTGATTGAGGTAACGCTGCGGACCAAAGCCGCGCTTGATGCCGTACGCGCTATTGCTGCCGAAGTCCCGGAAGCCGTCATCGGCATCGGTACCGTGACAAAAATTTCGGACATCGCGCTTGCCTTGTCGGCAGGCGCGAAATTTCTGGCGACCCCGGGAACGCCGCAGACGCTTGCCGCTGCGCTTGCTATGACTCCGGTTCCGGTCACGCCCGCCTGCGCCACTGTGTCCGAAGCCATGGCGCTTTCCGATCTTGGATTCTCGGTACTGAAGTTTTTTCCCGCAGGAACGAGCGGCGGCATCGACTTCCTCAAAGCCATCGCTGCGCCATTGCCGCGACTGAAATTCGTCCCCTCCGGCGGCATCGATGCGAGTACGGCGGCCGCCTATCTGGTGCTGCCCAACGTCGTCGCCGTCGGCGGCTCCTGGGTGGTCCCAAAGGAAGCCTTGGCCGCGCACGACTTCAGCAAGATCACCGCGCTGGCGCGGGCAGCGGCGGCGCTGCGGCGGTGACCCTCGAACCCATCCCCCCGCTGCCTCCCATTAAGCGCCGCAAGCGCAAGCCTTTCGATTGGTCCACCGCCGGCATCGGCCTGCTTGTCACGGTGGCGGCGACCTTCGTGTTTGTCCGCGATGGACGCGAGCGCTTCCTGGAAATCCTCTACAGCGACCTCAGCCTGTTCGGCGGCATGCTGCTCAAGGTTCTGGCCGGCTGCTTAATCGGCGCCTTCGTCGCCCGATTGCTTCCGCGCGAGCTGGTGGCGCGCTGGGTCGGCGCCGAATCCGGTTTTCTCGGTTTGCTGATAGCGACCATCCTTGGCGCTTTGCTTCCCGGCGGCCCGGTCACCATCTATCCGGTTGCCAGCGCCTTCCTCCTCGTCGGCGCCGACGTCGGCGCCACCATCGCCTTCATCACCAGCTGGACGCTGCTCGGCTACACCCGCGCGCTGGTGTGGGAATTGCCGTTCTTCGGTTTGGATTTCGTCATCTGGCGCACCATCGTCGCGCTGCCGCTTCCCATCATCGCCGGACTCTTGGCGCGGGTTTTGTCGCGTAAGGCCGCCGCGCGCTGGGGGGACAATCCGTGATTTACGTGGTCGACGGGTTATTGTGGCTGCTCGTGGCCGTGCTGGCGCTGACCGCCGCCGTCCGCGGCCGGATTTTATTTCATGAAGGCGCGCGCGAAGGCGCCCTCGATTTTGTCCGGCTGCTGCCGAAGATCATGCTCGGCGTCGTCGGCTCGGGCTATATCGCCGAAGCGCTGCCGACGGAATTGACCGCGCGCTGGCTCGGACCGGATTCCGGCTTTACCGGCGTGATGATCGCCGTGATCGGCGGCGCCTTCACCCCCGGCGGGCCGGTCGTGGGATTTTCCATCGGCGCCGCCGCGCTCAAGGGCGGTGCCGGCGCCCCGCAGGTGATCGCGTATGTCACCGCCTGGGCGCTCTATGCCGTGCAGCGGATTCTGCTGTGGGAATTGCCGATCATGCCGCATCGCTTGGTTTGGCTGCGCTGGGCCGCGTCGATCCCGTTGCCGTTTCTCGCTGCCGGCGGCGCCATGCTGCTGGGGCGGCCGTGAGCGGTGAATCAGTGCATCACACTCGCAGCCCGCGGCATGATCGCGCCGCGGTGCTGGATCTTTTCCGCCGCGAGCCGATGCGCCGCGCCGGCGGCGGCGGCCGGGCTTTCGCCGCACAACCGCGCCGCCAGATAGGCGGCGTTGAAGCTGTCGCCTGCCGCCGTGGTATCCACCGGCGCCACCACCTCGGGTACCGGAATGAATTCGCGCTGACCGCTCGCCGCCACCAGCGCGTCGCTCTGCCCGTTCTTCACCACGATCTCGGCGACGCCGAATGCCTGGATGCGCTCCACCGTCGCTTCCGGACTCGGGTCGCCCCACAGTACCGCCTCGTCGTCATAGGTCGGCATGGCGAGATCGACGCGCTTGAGCGCTTCCATGAACACGGTGCGCGCGCGCGCCAGATCGCCCTTCCATCCGTGCGGGCGGAAGTTGCCGTCGAAGGCAACCTTGACGCCTTTCTGCCGCGCCATCTCGATCACCGCGAGAAAGCGCCCGAGCCCCTGGTTGGAATAGAGCGACAGCGTGATGCCAGAAAAGTAAATCATGCGGGCGGCGAGCAGGCTTTCCGCCACGCGCGGCCAATCGGGAAGCTCGAACAGTTCGCGCGCCGGCGAGGTATCGCGCCAATAAGTGAAGTGCCGCTCGCCGGCTGGGTCGGTCTCGATCACATAAAGCCCCGGCACCCGCCCCGGCGCCCGCAACATGAGGTCGGTCTGCACTCCTTCAGCGGCGGCGAAGGAAAGAATGGTGTCCGAATAGGCGTCGTCGCCGAGCGCAGTGGCATAGGCAACCTCGATGCCGGCGCGGGCGAGATAGACGGCGGTGTTGAAAGTGTCGCCGCCGCAAGCGAGACCGAAACGGCTGTCGCCCCCGCGCGCCATCTCGATCATGACTTCGCCGATGGAGACGATGCGGGGCCGCGTATCGCTCATGGGATCTTCACTGCGTTCTGTCGGTGGATACGCGCATATAACTCCGGACGGGCAAGCTCCGATGTCATTTGCCCGCTTTCGACCGGCAGGTCGAGCATCTAGTTATTCCTCCCGTCGGACGGAACGCTGGACAATTTCGAATGTTATATTATAACACTCCCAAGCTTAGGAAACCTCATGGCCGAAACCCGCCCGCATCTGCATAAACATCCGCATCCCGTGGTTGTCTCGGCCTCGATGCTGCGGATGTCGGCGCTGGAGCGGCTGGCGGTGGCGTTTGGGGTGATCGTGGTGATCTGGGCCGCCGTATTCTGGGCAATGCTGTGATGACCGCCGCTCTGCAGTTCCGAAACCTGACCCTCGGTTATGACCGGCATCCCGCCGTGCATCATCTCAACGGCACGGTGGAGAGTGGTGCGCTGGTCGCGGTCGTTGGGCCCAACGGGGCCGGGAAGTCGACGCTGTTCAAGGGCATCGTTGGCGTCATCAAGCCGCTGTCCGGGATGATCGAGCGCGACGGCTTGGATGCGCGCGACATCGCTTATCTGCCCCAGGCGGCCGAGATCGACCGCAGCTTTCCCATCAATGTCTATGACATGGTCGCCATGGGCCTTTGGCAAAAGGCCGGGCTCTTCGGCGGTATCGATCGCGCCGCGCGCAACAAGATTGAGCAGGCGATCATGGCCGTCGGACTCAACGGTTTTGAGCACCGCGCCATTGGCACGCTGTCCGGCGGGCAGATGCAGCGCATGCTGTTCGCCCGGCTGCTGTTGCAGGACGCCCGCGTGATCGTGCTCGACGAGCCGTTCAACGCTATCGACGCCAAGACCATGGCCGACCTGCTCGACGTGGTGCGCCGCTGGCACGATGAGAAACGCACGGTGATCGCCGCGCTGCACGACGTGCAACTGGTCAAAGCGCATTTTCCGCAAACACTGTTGCTCGCGCGCCAGGCGGTGGCCTGGGGCGCGACGCCGGACGTGCTGACGCCGGAAAATTTGCTGATCGCGCGGCGCATGTGCGAGGCCTTCCACGACGACGCGGCGGCCTGCGCGGTGCCGCAAACCGCGGCGTAAATGACTTCGCCTCATCCTTCGAGACGCAACCCTTTCGGGTTGCTCCTCAGGATGAGGCAGTAAGGAACCCCTCATGGTGAGGAGCGTCGCGCAGCGACGCGTCTCGAACCATGAGGGCAAAAAGTGGAACCAATGTACGACCTGCTGATCGCGCCGTTTTTGGAATTCGAGTTCATGCGCCGGGCGCTGGTCGGCACTTTCGCGCTGGCCTTCGGTGCCGGACCCATCGGCGTGTTTCTGATGCTGCGGCGCATGAGCTTAATCGGCGACGCCATGTCCCATGCCATTCTGCCCGGCGCTGCGATCGGCTTCCTCGTCTCCGGCCTGAACCTGTTCGCCATGGCCGGCGGCGGATTGATTGCGGGTTTTGTCATTGCGGTTGGCGCCGGCTTGATCGCGCGCGCCACCGATCTGAAAGAAGATGCCTCGCTCGCCGCCTTCTTCCTCATTTCGCTGGCGCTCGGCGTCACCATCGTCTCGGTTAAGGGTACCAATGTTGACCTGCTGCATTTCCTGTTTGGGTCCGTGCTGGCGGTGGACGATCCGACGCTGATCCTCATTGTCTCCATCAGCAGCCTCTCGGTACTCATCCTGGCGCTGATCTGGCGGCCCCTCGTGTTGGAATGCGTCGATCCGGGCTTTTTGCGGTCGGTAAGCCGCGCCGGCGGGCCGGCGCATATCGCCTTTCTCTTGTTGGTGGTGATGAACCTGATCGGCGGCTTCCAGGCGCTGGGCACATTGCTCGCGGTCGGCATCATGATGCTGCCCGCCGTAATCTCCCGCTTCTGGGCGCGCGACATCACGACCATGATCGTCGTCGCCGTCGGCTGCGCCGCGGTGTCCGGTTATGCCGGTCTGCTGCTGTCGTTTCACGCCAGCCTGCCGTCGGGACCTGCCGTGATCCTCGTTGCCGGCGTGCTCTATGCATTGTCGGTCATGTTCGGGCCGGTCGGTGGCCTGATCTGGCAGCTTCTGCCGATGCGTCATCTCGAAGCTTAAGGCCCAAAGGAGAAATCCCATGCGCACAAGACGCACCATCCTCGTTGCAAGCTTTGCCGCCGCTTGCGTCACGCTTGTCGCAGCCTCACCACTGCGGGCAGAGGACAAAGTCCCGGTGGTGGCGACCTTCTCCATCCTCGCCGATCTGGTGAAGAATGTGGGCGGCGATCGGGTCGAGGTTTCTACCTTGGTCGGCCCGAATGGCGATGCCCATGTCTATACGCCGAGCCCCGCTGACGCGAAGAAAGTCGCCGCTGCCAAGGTCGTCATCATCAACGGTCTTGGCCTCGAAGGCTGGATCACCCGCCTGATCAAGGCATCGGGCGCCAAGGCGCTCACCGTGACCGCCACCAGCGGCATCAAATCCCGCAAGATGGAGGAGGAAGGTCACCAGGTAACCGACCCTCATGCTTGGCAGGACGTAGCCAATGCCAAAATCTACGTCGCCAATATCCGTGATGGCCTGATAGCGGCCGATCCCGCCGGCAAGAGCGCCTATGAGGCGAATGCCACGGCGTATCTGGCGAAGCTCGCCGATTTGGAAACCGAAGTGAAAGCGGCGATCGGCAAGATTCCCGCCGATCATCGACGCATCATCACCAGCCACGATGCCTTCGGCTATTTCGGCGCCGCCTATGGCATGGAATTTATCGCGCCCGAGGGCGTCTCCACCGAAACCGAGGCGTCGGCGAAGGATGTCGCTAAGATCATCAATCAAATCAAGAAGCAGAAAATCCCGGCTGTGTTCATGGAGAACATCACCGATCCACGCCTGATGCAGCAGGTTGCCAAGGAGAGCGGCGCCAAGATCGGCGGCACGCTATTTTCGGACGCCCTGTCCGATGTAAAAGGCTCGGCGCCGACCTATATCGACATGATGCACAACAATATCAGGCAGTTTACCGCCGCGCTGATGAGTTGACTTTCCAGCCGATTTTAGCCTCATCCTGAGGAGCGGCCACTAGGCCGCGTCTCGAAGGATGAAGCCTCAGAACTCTGCTCATCCTTCGAGACGGCGGCTTCGCCGCCTCCTCAGGACGAGGACCGTTGTTTGGAGAATGGAATGCCCGACAAAATCCCCGTCACCGTGCTTACCGGCTATCTCGGTGCCGGCAAGACGACGCTGCTCAACCGCATCCTGTCGGAGCCGCACGGGCAGAAATACGCCGTGATCGTCAACGAGTTCGGCGAGATCGGCATCGATAACGACCTCATTGTCGAGGCGGATGAGGAAGTCTTCGAGATGAACAACGGCTGCGTCTGCTGCACCGTGCGCGGCGATCTCATCCGCATCATCGACGGGCTGCTGCGGCGCAAGGGAAAGTTCGACGCCATCATCATCGAGACCACGGGGCTCGCCGATCCGGCGCCGGTGGCACAGACTTTTTTCGTCGACGAGACGATCAAGGCCAAGACCGCGCTCGATGCAGTGGTCACCGTCGCCGATGCCAAATGGCTGAGCGAGCGCCTGAAGGACGCGCCTGAAGCGAAAAACCAGATCGCCTTCGCCGATGTCATTCTGCTCAACAAGACCGATCTCGTCAGCGCCGAGGAATTAGATGAGGTGGAGGCGCGCATCCGCGGCATCAATCCCTGGGCGAAGGTCCACCGAACCCAGCGCAGCCAGATTCCGCTCAACGAGGTGCTCGGGCGCAACGCCTTCGATCTCCAGCGCATCCTCGAGATCGAGCCGGAATTCTTGCAGGAGGATGGTCACGACGATCATGACGGCCATCATCACCATGAGCACGGTCATGGCCATGAGCATCACGCGCATCATGAGAAGCCGAAGCTCAAGCATTATCACGATGAGGATGTGCAATCGATCGCGCTGAAGACCGAGAAGCCGTTAGCGCCTGATAAATTCTTTCCCTGGATTCAGGAATTGGTCGCCAACGACGGCCCCGCCATCCTGCGTTCCAAGGGCATTCTGTCCTTCAAGGACGATCCGCAGCGTTTCGTGTTCCAAGGCGTGCATATGATCCTGGACGGCGACCATCAGCGGGACTGGAAGGACGACGAGAAACGCGAAAGCCGCATCGTCTTTATCGGCCGCGACCTGCCCGAGGATAAAATCCGCAACGGTTTTGCGAGCTGCGTGGCGTGAGCATGTCTCTTTGCCCGTCATGCCCGGCCTTGTGCCGGGCATCCACGTCTTTGTAGGCAGGGCGGGAAGACGTGGATGGCCGGGACAAGCCCGGCCATGACGGCGGATTTATTGGCGACCGGTGATGGCCGACATTCCTACCGAAGCTCCCTCGATTGCCGAACGCATCCGCGCCATCGACGCCGGGGCGCCGGTGGTCGGCGTGCATTTCCTCGGCGACACCGCTGTCTTTGTTCTCAGCGAAGAAACGCTGCTCTTCGTGTCATCCGACCGCGAGACAAGAGTAGCCATCCATGGCGGTGCTATTCTTGCCTCGGCGGCGGATACGCAACGCATCCTCACCGGCGGCGACGACGGCAAGCTCATGGCGACGGGCGCGAAGGGGACCAGCGAAACTCTGGCGACCGATCCCAAACGCCGCTGGATCGATCATGTCGCCGTCGGACACGACGGCGCCTTCGCCTGGTCGGCAGGTAAAACTGCGTTCGTTCGCACGGCAAAGGGAGAGGAACGGTCGCTGGAAGTCCCGTCCACCGTCGGTGGGCTGGCCTTCGCGCCCAAAGGTTTCCGCCTCGCTGTGGCGCATTACAACGGCGTCAGCTTGTGGTTTCCGAATGCGCAGGCGCAGCCCGAGAAATTCGAATGGAAAGGCTCGCATCTCGACGTGAGCTTCAGTCCCGAGGGCAAATTCCTGGTGAGCAGCATGCAGGAGCCCACGCTGCACGGATGGCGCGTCGCCGACCGCAAGGACATGCGGATGTCCGGCTATTCCGCGCGGGTGCGCTCGATGGATTGGAGCGCCGATGGGCGCTGGCTTGCGACCTCGGGTTCGGAGCAACTGATCCTGTGGCCGTTCCAATCGAAGGACGGCCCGATGGGAAAACAGCCACGCATCTGGGGCGTCTATCCGGAACGGGTCGACGTCGCCGCCTGTCATCCGCGCCAGCCGGTGGTCGCGGTCGGCTATGCGGACGGCATGATCCTCTTGGTGCGCATCGACGACGGCGCCGAAGTGCTGGCCCGCAAACCTGGCTCGGCGCCGGTCGCAGCGCTCGGCTGGAACGCCAACGGCTCCATACTCGCTTTCGGCGCCGACGACGGCACCGCCGGAATTATCGTCCTGTAAACGCGCTTTGGTCCCTGGAAATGGAACCAAAACAACGGTCTCGCCGTTTACGATTGGTTTTGAAATATCCTTTTGGGGGAAACGATGACTAATTCGATCCGCGCGCGCGCCGCGAAACTCCTGGCGAATGTGGCCATAGGAGCCCTGGTCGTCACTTTGACGCCCGCCGTGAATGGGTTGTTGTCCACCACGCCTGCGCAGGCGCAGGAGGGCATTTCGATCGAGTTTCGAGACACTCTTTCGCCTTTTGGCCGCTGGCAAAACCATCCGCGCTGGGGCGAAGTCTGGATTCCAAACCGCGTAGCCCGCGACTGGCGCCCCTATACCCATGGGCATTGGGTCTTTACCGACGAATGGGGTTGGTATTGGATTACTGACGCCGATGAAGATGCCTGGGGCTGGGTCGCCTACCATTACGGCCGCTGGGTATTTGATCGCAATGTCGGCTGGATGTGGATCCGGGGCGACGAATGGGGTCCGGCCTGGGTGGATTGGCGCCGGGGTTCGCAATATGTCGGCTGGGCGCCGCTGCCGCCGGATGAAGTCATTGTCGAGTATCGCGAAGATCCGGCTTACTGGACCTTCGTGCAGCCGCGCAATCTGTTGGCGCCGCGTCTTTCCGTCGTGATCTTGCCGCCGCGACAGCGCGACGTGGTCATTCGCGAAACCGTCGTGGTCAATCGCACCATCATTCTCGACCGTGGGGGCGACCGTAGGGCGCGCTTCGCGGTGAATCCCGGCATCGCGCCGGAATTCATTGCGGCCTCTATCGGCAGGCCCATTCGCGCTGTCAGCGTGCGGCCGCCGGTGCTGGCCGGAACGCGTATCGAAGGCGCGATTGAAGTGAGACCGGGTCAGCGCCAGCGACCGACCGTCGTCATCAATCAAACAACGAATATCATCACGCCGGCAGCGCAAGTGCCGCCGCCGCAGCCGCTCGCGGCCGGAGAAAACGGCCGGTTAGGAAACCGTCCGCCGCGCGCGGCGCAGAATGCGACGCCGGTACAGCCAACAGCGGCGCCGCAAACGACACCGGCGCAGTCCGGACAAACCGCGCCGGGTGCAACGCCATCGCCGCAGGGCCAACCCGGAACGCCCGGCGCAACGCCGCCTGCGGGACAGACGAGTACGCCACCGGCAACAACGCCGCCGGCGGCAACGAATGCGCCCGGTGCAAATCCGCCATCAGGGCAAACAACCTCGCCAGCAACGCCGCCGGGGCAGGCCGCTCCCGGTGGCACACGTCAACCGACGACACCTCCGGGCGGAAATGCTCCCGGTGCAACTCCGGCGCCGTCCGGGCAAACGACAACGCCGCCGGGACAGACTCCGGGTACTGCGCGGCCATCGCCCGCGCCGTCGGCTCAACCTGGCGCGGCGCCTGAAGCGCGCCGCCCCGGTGCGCCCGATCAACAAACGCCGGCGGGCCGTAGCGAGCAGGGGCGGCCTCCGGAAGCTGGACGTGCCGCACCGCCGTCACCGCCTCCGCCACCACCGCCACCGCCTCCTCCCACGGCGGCACCAGCCACGCCGGCTCCCAATGCGGGACGGCCGCCGAGTGAGCGCGGCGTGGGGGATCGACCGGCCGGTAGTGCTCCCGGCCGCCGCGAAGAAGGTGGCCCGCCGCCGGGAGCGCGCGGAACGCCAGCGCCGGAACGGCCCGCGGCGCCTGCGGTGAGACAAGAACCAGCTCCCGCGCCGCGCGTGGCGCCGCCACCACCGCCGCCACCGCCACAGGCTGCGCCACCGCCACCTCCACAGCGGGTGGTACCGCCTCCTCCGCCGCAAGCACCGCAGGCAGCTCCGCCGCCACTGCCCCAGCGAGTGGCACCGCCTCCTCCGCCACCGCAGCAGGCAGCTCCGCCGCCGCCACAAGCTGCTCCGCCAGGACGCGTGGCACCCCCGGCTCCTGGAGCGGGCAGGCCCGCGCCGGAAAGACCGGCAGGCAAGCCGGGCGAAAAAGAGGAAGAGAAAAAATAGCGGTCTTTACGGCGGAAGGCTCAAATGAAAAGGGCGGCGCAAGCGCCGCCCTTTTTTATTTTGCTCGACCGGTAGGTCAGATCACGTATTGCCGCAGCGGCGGATAACCGTTGAAGCCCACCGATGAATAGGTCGCGGTATAGGCACCGGCCGCCTCGATCAACACCTTGTCGCCGATGGCAAGCGTGACCGGCAGCATGTAAGGCGTCTTCTCGTAGAGCACGTCGACGGAATCGCAGGTCGGTCCGGCGATGACGCAAGGCGCCAGCTCATCGCGGTCATGCGTCGTGCGGATCGGGTAGCGGATCGACTCGTCGATGGTCTCCGCCAAGCCGTGGAACTTGCCGATGTCCAGATAGACCCAGCGCAGGTCGTCCTCGGGCGACCGCTTGGCGATCAGCACCACCTCGGCTTCGATTACCCCCGCGGTGCCGACCAGACCACGGCCGGGCTCGACGAGCGTCTCCGGGATGGCGTTGCCAAAATGGCGGCGCAGCGCGCGCGCGATAGCCTTGCCGTAGGATTCGAGCTTCGGCGTCTTGCGGATGTATTTCGCCGGGAAGCCGCCGCCGAGATTGACCATGGAGAGAAAGATTCCGCGCTCGGCGCAGGAGCGGAAGATCGAAGCCGTGGAAGCCAAGGCGCGGTCCCAGGCCTCGACGTTGTGCTGCTGCGAACCGACGTGGAAAGAAATGCCATGGGCGACCAGCCCATTCTTGTGGGCGAGTTCAAGGATGTCGGTGGCGAATTCCGGCTCGCAGCCGAACTTGCGCGACAGCGGCCATTCGGAGCCGGTGCCGTCGCAGTGGATGCGGCAGATCACGCGCGAGCCGGGTGCCGCCCGCGCGATCTTCTCTACCTCAGCCTCGCAATCGACCGCGAAGAGCGTGACGCCGAGCTTGAACGCCGCTGCGATCTCGCTCTCCTTCTTGATGGTGTTGCCATAGGAGATGCGGTCGGGCGTCGCGCCAGCGGCGAGCACGGCGTGCGTCTCGCTGACAGAGGCGACATCGAAGGACGAGCCGAGCTCGGTCAGGAGTTTCAGGACCTCCGGCGCCGGGTTGGCCTTCACTGCATAGAACACGCGGGTGTCCGGCAACGCCCTGGCGAAACCCATGTAGTTATCACGGACGACATCAAGGTCGAGCACGAGGCATGGACCATCCCCGGTGCGGTTCTTGAGGAATTCACGGATGCGCGCGGTCATTGGCGTTGTTCCCATGTCGACGGCGGCGGCGCCGCCAAGGCGAAGCCGTGGATGCTGTCCCATGCGACGGCGGAATTGCCGGAGCTGGTGACCTCACCCGATTGCTGCCTTGGTCCGGAATGGGAATTCCCGCTCCGCACGGCCGGCAAAGATGGACAAGCCTTTTCAGTGATCCGGCATTCGCGCCGGCACTACCAAAAAAGCCCGCTCCGTCGTTGCTTTAAGCCGCGTCGCCCGTTGAGAACGGACATCGCCGGTTTCGCCTCCGGCTGCCGATCGCGTCGGCGTCCCGTGAAGGACACCTAGCAAGGAAGAAACTCTCTCTTCCGTAGGCGGCTGTCCGGCCTCTTGTCCGGATCCCACCGATCGACACGCGGCCACAGGCACGTGCGAAATAGGGCACTCGCGAAATAAGCGATTCAAACGCGAGGTGCAAGAGCTTTACCCGCCGCGAGTAAAAAAACTCTGTCGATTGTGTTGGCGATGTGGCGCCCGGCGTCGCGAGCGGCCTCGCTCGCGCTAACGGCGGGTGAAAGGCTCGATCCGTCGCGCGCTGCGGAGAAATGAGATCATGATGACGATGCCGCAACCGAAGAAAATCACTTCCAACACATGGGCGCCGATGGCTTCGAGATTGAACAAAGTCGCCAGCGCCCAGCTTCCGGCGAAAGCCGCGCCAAAAACCTCAGCGCCGATCAGGATCGCCGCACTGACCACGGTGACGACGTTCTGCCAATTGATGCGGCGGCCTTTGGCGAGCATGACTTGCGGTTCCTGGGGTGGGCGGGTAGCCCATGGAGCGGCAATCTCCCCGAAACTTGCGCCGCAATCAAGGGTTAAAGAGAGCGAATGGAACTAGGCAACTTGGCGATAGGTGAAAATGCGGGAAACCCGCTGACGGAGCGGTGGGCTGACCCCTACGGCCTGCCTCCTTTCGCCGCTCTCGCGTCCGAGCATTTCCGCCCTGCCTTCGATCGCGCGCTGGCCGCGCACCGGACCGAGATCGATGCCATTGCCGGAAATCCGGACGTCCCCGATTTCGCCAATACGCTGGAAGCGATGGAGCGCGGCGGGGCCGAACTCTTGCGGGTCACGAATCTGTTCTTCGTTTTGGCGGGCGCTCATACCAGTGACGCCTTGCAGGCGGTCGAGCGTGAGATTGCGCCACTCTTGGCGCGGCATGACAACGAAATCTATCTCAACGCTCGGCTCTTTCGCCGGATCGACGATCTCCACCGCCGCCGCGATACGCTAAGGCTCACCGCCGAGCAGCACCGCGTACTGGAGCGCTATCACACGATCTTCGTCCGCGCAGGCGCTAGCCTCGACGCTGCGGCCCAGCACCGTTTGGCCGAGCTTAATGAGCGGCTTGCGAGCCTCGGCACCGCCTTCGGGCAGAATGTGCTCGCCGATGAGAAGGGCTCTGCACTGATCTTGGAAGAGGACGACCTTGCCGGACTGCCGGATTTTCTTCTCGCCACGGCGCGAGCGGCCGCCGAAGAGCGCGGCATGCCGGGCAAGCATGTCATCACGCTGTCGCGCTCCTCCATCGAGCCGTTCCTGCAATTTTCCCCCCGCCGCGATCTGCGCGAGAAGGCGCACCACGCCTGGATCATGCGCGGCGAAAACGGCGGGAAAACCGACAACCGCGCTATTGTCGCCGAGATGGTGCCGCTGCGCGCCGAACGCGCAAAGCTTCTCGGCTATACGAGCTTTGCCCAGTATCGCCTTGCCGATCAGATGGCGAAAACGCCGGGCGCGGTGCGCGACCTGCTCGAGAATGTGTGGACGCGCGGGCGTGCCCGGGCGCATCGCGAGCGCGACGAACTGCAGGAGATGATCGGCGAAGAAGGCGGCAATTTCGCGCTGGCGGCCTGGGATTGGCGCTACTATTCGGAGAAATTGCGCAAGCAGCGCTACGATCTCGATGAAGCCGAGATCAAGCCTTACTTCCAGCTTGAGCAGATGATCGAGGCTTCCTTCGAAACCGCGCGGCGGTTGTTCGGGCTTAGCTTCACGCGCGTCGATGTGCCGCTCTATCATCCCGACGCCCACGCTTGGGAAGTGAAGGACAGCGGCAGCCGCCATATTGGTCTTTTTATCGGTGACTACTTCGCCCGCGAGTCCAAACATAGCGGCGCCTGGATGACGTCACTGCGCGACCAGCAGAAACTTTCCGGCGATACTCCGATCATCGTCAACGTGATGAATTTCTCCAAACCGGAGTCCGGCGAGCCGGCGCTGCTCAGCTTTGACGATGCACGCACGCTGTTTCACGAATTCGGCCATGCGCTGCATGGGCTGCTCTCAGACGTCACCTATCCGCTGCTCGCCGGCACGGCCGTATCAAGCGATTTTGTCGAACTGCCGTCGCAGCTTTACGAGCATTGGCTGGAAGTACCGGAAATCCTGAAAACCTATGCGCGCCATAGCCGCACCGGCGAGGCGATGCCGCAGGCTTTGCGGGAACGGCTGTTGGCGACACGCACCTTCAATCAGGGCTGCGACACGGTGCAATACACGTCGTCCGCCGTAGTCGATCTCGACCTGCATTCGCTTGCTGACCCCGGGTCGCTCGATGTGGTGGCCTTCGAGCGCGATAGCCTCGCGCGCCTTGGAATGCCGGACGAAATTGCGATGCGCCACCGCCTGCCGCATTTCCAGCACCTGTTCTCCGGCGGCGGCTATGCGGCGGCTTATTACTCTTATCTTTGGTCGGAGGTGCTCGACGCCGACGCCTTCGATGCTTTCGAGGAGACGGGCGACGCCTTCGATCCCGCCACCGCCAAGCGGCTGCGCGACTATATTTACTCCGCGGGAAATCTGCGTGACCCGGCTGAAGCCTATAAAGCCTTCCGCGGCCGCCTGCCGGCTGTTGATGCGCTTTTGAAGAAGCGAGGATTAGACGATGCGGCTGTTTCTTAAGTCGTCATGGCTGGGCTTTTCCCGGCCATCCACGTCTTATTGCTGCGGAAGAAAGTAGACGTGGATGCCCGCAAGAAGTGCGGGCATGACGAAAGGAACAAATGAACCTCCACACCGCTGGACATCGCAAAGGCGTCGCCGCCGCTCCCCATCACGGCGCGGTCGAAGCTGGCCGCGCCGTGCTCGCCGAAGGCGGCAATGCATTAGAGGCGATGGTGGCGATGGCGGCCACGATCAGCGCCGTCTATCCGCACATGGCGCATATTGGCGGCGACGGCTTCTGGCTGGTGCGAGAACCCAAAGGAACCGTTCGCGCCATCATGGCCGCGGGGCGGGCCGGCGCCGAGGTAAAGCCCGAACTCTACGGAGGCTATGACGAAATCCCGACACGGGGGCCACTCGCCGCCCTAACCGTGCCCGGCGCGATCGGTGGATGGATCGCCGCACTCGAAACCGCCAAACACTATCGCGGCCGGCTTCCGCTCGACGTGCTGCTTGCCGATGCCATCGGCCATGCGCGCGGCGGCTATACGGTCACGAAAAGCCAAGCGGGGTTGACGACAGAGAATCTCTCCGAGCTGAAGGGCGCGCCGGGTTTCGCCGAAACATTCCTGATCGACGGCGAAGCGCCGGATGAGGGCGCAACGCTGCGGCAAAGCGCCTTCGCCGCAACGCTCGAACAGCTCGCTCATACCGGGCTCGACGACTTTTATCGCGGCGATGTAGCCCGCGAGATCGCCGCCGATCTGCAACGTATCGGCAGCCCGGTGACGCGCGAGGATTTGAAAGAGTGCCGGGCGTCGGCCGTCAAACCTCTGAGCGTGAAGATCTCCGCCGGTACGTTGTTCAACACGCCGCCACCGACGCAAGG
>JAXDOR010000067.1:0-17412 GCA_034668825.1 Alphaproteobacteria bacterium
CTGTTATTCTGCGCTTGATCCGTGTTGTTGCGGTCCGTCGACTCCTGGCCGTAGGTCGGACCATAGAGCGGGAAATGCATATTCCCGTTCGAGTTTACTTTGGTGGTATCCCAGCTTTGCATGCGGACCTGACGGCCACCGCGCGAGAGGACGAAGCCCGAACCCTTGGTGGAGATGTCGACTGTCCTGCCGCCCGGCAGGCGCGCGAAGGCGCTGCCTTGCACCAGGATGAAGGTCAGCTTGTCGCCTTCCACCATGATGTCGAACACAGTGCCGCGCACGCCGAGCGTGCCGGCCGGTGTCTTTATTTGATAGCTGCTTGATTGCTGGACGCCGGAGACGAAGCGGAAAGCTCCGCGCGTGGCGCTCAGCACGACATCGCCGGCGCCGCCCTTCGGATTGTAGACATATTTATCGAGCTTGACTTCGGAATGCGGGCCAACGCTCACGCTGGTCTGATCGCGCAGGAGTATCTGTGCGTTGCTCCCCTCGCCCGTGCGCACGGACTCGTTGAGGAACAATTCGCTGCCGACGGCTAGGCTTCGCGCCGCACCGCCGTTGATGCCTTCGACCTTATTGCTGACGGCGGAGGTGATGCCGATGCTGTCGGCAAGCACGGACGACGATTGCAGGAGATATCCCGCGATCGCGAGGGACGACACCGTTCCCAGCCACGCCCTCGAACGCATTGCTGCGCTACCCCTCACCCGCGATCTCCGGCGCAGTGCAATCTACGCTGGCCTTCAGAGGCCAGGCCGAGGCTGAAAAACCTCAATCCCGCCTCGCCTTCGTCTTTCGATTGTTAGCAGTTCGTTAACAATAATCCGGCATCCAAGCAACACGAATTCGGGAAAACCCGTGAGCAGGGTAAATCACGGTATTTTCTAAGTCTTTCGCCTACCGGAAAGCTCAAAAAACCGGCTTCGGCAAAATTTTGTACCGCGTTTGTCCCATCCAGTACCGCGTTGTTTGCCACCGTTATGCAGGGCGGAATTGCAACGCATGGGCATGCGAGTCCTCATCGTCATCCTGCTGATGTTCGTGCTCACCGGCACGAGCCGCGCCGATGACGTCAACACGGAACTCGCGCGGCAGTTGGCCGAACTCAACGATCAAATCCTCAAAGACCCGCAAAACATCGACCTGACCCTGCGTTACGCACATTTGGCCGAGCAACAAGGCGACCTGCGCAAGGCTCTCTCCGCTTATGAACGGGTCACGGTCAACAATCCGTCGAACGCGGAAGCGCAAGCCGGTTTCCGCCGCGTCAGCCGCAAGCTGCAGCCGGATAAGACGACCATCGTCGCTGAAATTGGCGGTGGCTGGGAGTCCAATCCCGCGCGCGACGCGGTTACTCGCAAACCGGACTGGCTGGCGCTTGCGCGCGTTGAGCTCAAGGACGAGCGATCATTCGGCGACGTGCACTGGCGCACGCTCGGCACGGCGACGGGCGAATTTTATAAATTACAAGGCGGCGACCTGAACTACACCTATGCCGGCGGACTTACCGGACCGATGTCCGATCTCACCTCGCAGATCGCGCTGCATACCGGGCTCGGCGGCGGCGCCGCTTCATTCGCGCAACGGCTGCTCTATCATGAAGCCGTCGGCGGCCTCACTCTAGAGACGGGATTTTGGGGCGGGGCGCAAAGCACGAAATTGCGGGTCGGGTATCGTCGCTATTCGGACTTCTATGGAGCCGGCGAAGGCTTTTACGGCGACTTGTCATCAAGGCTAGGTTTCACCGACGTTTTCCAGAAAAAGGATATCCTGGTCGGCACTCCTTCATTTCGCTGGAGCGGAATTAGCGGCGGCCCGGCGCTGAACATACCGCTGGAGGAGACGCAGCCCGGGCATTATTTGGAATCGAGTTTTCGCGCGGAATATTTCGTTCCAGTTGTGGAGTGGTTCACGTTCGGCACATCGATGTCGGTCACGTATCGCCGCTACATCGATGTCACCATCATCGAGACCGGCGAGCCGGTATTGCGCCGCGACTGGCTGTTTATTCCAGGAGTGAGCCTGATCTTTCCCAACGTGTTCGGAAAGATGGATTTCCATATCGATTACAAATATGAAGACAACCGCTCCAACGTCGATTTCGATCGATACATCACCCAGCAAATCACGACGTCGGTGGTGTTCCGGTTCTGACGCATTTCCCAGTTTCTGCTCGCGGCCCGCATCATCTCTCGTTGCCGTTGACAAACCGCCCGCGGATGGAATGCTAAAGCAATCTTCCTTTTCGATGAGAGCATCATGAAGCTTACAGCTTTTGTGATCGATGGCCATAAAATGGAAATCCGCCCGGCGCCGGTCGAGCGCGAATGGATGGAATCAACGAATGAGCGTTTCGCCTACCGCTGTCTGCCGCTCAACATCGCCAATGCTCATGGCTGGGAAATCCTATGCGCTTCCAGCTTCACGGCGACGTGGGACGGCGGAGCACGGCTTGAGGCGATAAAAATCGACGCCCGGCAGAATCCCGCGATGGCTGCGATCAGTCATTTCGGACATGGAACGCTGACGTTCCACATCCCTTGTTTGTTTCGCACCGAGCCGGGATACGACCTTATGGCACAGGGCCCGATCAACCGGCCCAAGGATGGCATCGCGCCGCTCGCCGGGATAATCGAGACCGACTGGGCGCCTTATACTTTCACCATGAATTGGATTTTCACCCGTGCCGGCGTGCCGGTCCATTTCGAGCAAGGCGAGCCCTTCTGTCACGTTTTTCCGGTGCAGCGAAATCAACTTGCATCACTGGAGCCCGAGATGAAGCTGCTCTCGGCGGACCCGGAGCTGGAGCGGCAGTTCAACACGTGGAACGAAAGCCGCGCCCAATTCAATGCCGACCTGCAACGCCCAGGATCGGAAGCGCAAGCAGAGCGGTGGCAGAAACTTTATTATCGCGGGCTTGCACCGGATGGGACAAGCTCGCCGATCAAAGATCACACCACCCGGCTGCGCCTGCGCCCGTTCTCGAGCAAATAGAGCTGCAAGCGGAAAAAGACGCAGCTATTCATTTCGCCGGCGCGTGCGATCAAACGCCCAGATAGCGATGCTGGATCTCGGGCGCCGCAGCCAGTTCTTTTGAACTGCCGTTCCATACGATCCGGCCGCGTTCGATCAGATAATGACGGTCGGCGATGCGGGTCAGCGCCTCGACATTCTTGTCGATCACCAGGATCGCCTGGCCTTCGCTCTTGAGCTTCGCGAGGCAGCGCCAGATTTCCTCGCGGATCAAGGGGGCGAGCCCTTCGGTGGCTTCATCGAGGATGAGCAAGCGCGGGTTGGTCATCAATGCCCGGCCGACGGCCAGCATTTGCTGCTCGCCGCCGGACAGAAGCCCGCCCATGCGCGGCCCGAGGTCTGCCAGCTGCGGAAAGAGTTCATGCACGCGTTCAAGCGTCCATGGCTTTTCCGTTGCGTTGCGGTCGGCTGCCGCGGCGATCAAATTTTCCTTCACCGTCAAATTAGGGAAAATCTGCCGCCCCTCGGGAACCAGCCCGATGCCAAGCTGCGCCACCCGGAAGCTACGCAGGCCGCGAATTTCTTTGCCGTCGAAGCGCACCGAGCCCGCCTGCGCCTGGGTCAGACCCATGATCGAACGCACCGTCGTGGTCTTGCCCATGCCGTTGCGGCCCATCAGGGTGACGACTTCGCCAGGCGCGATGGCCAACGAAATCCCAAACAGCACCTGGCTTTGGCCGTAGGACGTCTGCAGATCGTTGATCTCGAGCAGAATGGCGTCACCCATCAGCCGACAGCCGCTTCTTGATATTCGCCGAGATAGGCGCGCCGCACCTCGGCGTTGGTACGAATCTTCTCCGGCAGGTCGGAGGCGATGACGCGGCCATAGACCAGCACGCTGATGCGGTCGGCGAGCGCAAACACCGCTTCCATATCATGCTCGATCAACAGGATTGTGTATTCGCGTTTTAACTCGCGCAACAGGGTCAGCATGCGCGCGGCCTCTTCCGGTCCCAACCCGGCCATCGGCTCGTCGAGCAGCAGCATGCGCGGACGCCCGGCGAGGGCCATGGCAAGCTCAAGTTGCCGATGTTCGCCGTGACTCAGGGTGACCGCAGCACGATCCGCACGCGCGGCGAGACCGACGCGCGCGAGCGCGGCGCGGGCGGGCTCGCGCAATTCGGATTCCGAACGGGCATCGCGCCAGAAGCGAAACGAATGGCCCGCATGAGCCTGAACCGCCAGAGCGACATTGTCGAGAACTGTCATGTCGAGAAACAATGACGTGATCTGGAAGGAGCGGGCTAGTCCGAGCGCGCTGCGGCGATGGCTCGGAAGCCAGGTGATATCGACGCCGGCAAAGTGGATGGAGCCGGAGTCCGGTATGGTCTGCCCGGCGAGTTGGCTGACCAGCGTGGTCTTGCCGGCGCCGTTCGGTCCGATGACGGCATGCATCTCGCCCGGCGCGATGCCGAACGAAAGCCGGTCCGAGGCAACGATGCCGCCGAACCGTTTGCACAGATTATCGATCTGCAGCAAATCTTGAGCCAAGATGCACCTACTTCAAAAGCCCGTCGATACCGCCGCGTGCGAATAGCACGATCAACAACAGCAACGGCCCCAGGATAATCTGCCAGTGCTCGGTGAGCCGCGACAGCGCCTCCTCGAGCACCAGCAGCACAATGGCGCCAAGCAGTGGACCAAACAACGAGCCCATGCCGCCGAGAATGACCATGACCATGAGGTCGCCGGAGCGGGTCCAATACATGACGGAGGGGCTGACGAAGCTCGTCTGGTTCGCGAGCAAGGCGCCGGCGAGACCGCACATCGTTCCGGCGATGACAAAACAAGCAAGGCGATAACGGTAAACCGGAAAGCCGATCGCCTGCATGCGCTGTTCGTTTGAACGCGCGCCCTGAATGACCATGCCGAAACGCGAATTGACGATGCGGAAGACCAGATAGATGCCGCCGAGCAGCAAGGCGAGGCAAAGGTAATAGAATTGCGTCCGGTTCGCCAGGTTGATCAGACCCGCGAACTGGCTGCGGCTGTAGATGGTTAGCCCGTCGTCGCCGCCATAGCGCGAAAGTCCCGAGGCGACGTAATAAGCCATCTGCGCGAAGGCGAGCGTGATCATGATGAAATAGACGCCGCGCGTGCGTAGCGACAGCGCGCCGATCACCAACGCAAACAAAGCGGAGACGGCAATCGCTACCGGCCACTGCACGAAGCCGGAGCCGATGCCTTCATAGGCGAGAATGCCGACCGCGTAGCCGCCGATGCCGAGATAGGCGGCATGACCGAAGCTCATCATCCCGCCATAACCCATGATGAGATTGAGGCTCACCGCCGCTAGCGCCAGGATGATGATGCGCGTGAACAGCGTCAGCGCGAAGGCATTGCCGCTGACGCTTGAATAGACCGGGAGCAAAATAAGCGCGGCCACGGCGACGCCGATGGTGATATTCCGCGCGCTGAGCGAGACTTTCATCGTTTCGCGGCCGGAAAAAGCCCCTCGGGCCGCACCACGAGCACAATCGCCATCAGCAGATAAATCAGCATCGAGGACAGCGCCGGCGCCGCGGTGGAGGCCGCCGTAGAACTCAACATCAGCCGCAACAGGTCGGGCAGGAAGGCGCGCCCGAGCGTGTCGATCAATCCGACGAAGATCGCCGCCATGAAGGCGCCGCGGATCGAGCCGATGCCGCCGATCACGATGATGACAAAGGCGAGGATCAGGATGTTCTCCCCCATTCCGGTCTGCACGGTGAGGATCGGCGCCTGCATCATGCCGGCGAGGCCGGCGAGGGCTGCACCAAGGCCAAAGACGATGGTGTAAAGCAGCTTAATGTTGATGCCGAGCGCGCCGATCATCTCGCGGTTTGAGGCGCCGGCGCGGATCAGCATGCCAAGGCGTGTCCGCATCACCAGGAGATAAAGGAAAAGCGCCACCGCGAGAGATACGGCGATGATGCCCAAGCGGTAACTTGGATAATAAACGCCGGGCAAAATCTCGATCGGCCGCGTCAGCCAGGCGGGCAGCGGAATAGAAAGTCCCGCCGGCCCCCAGATCAAGCGCACGAGTTCATTGAAGAACAGGATCAGGCCAAAGGTCGCGAGCACATGATCCAGATGGTCGCGGCCATAAAGGTGGCGCAACACAACGAATTCCAGAACGATGCCGAGCAGGAGCGTGGCGACAAGGGCCAGCAATATGCCGAGCAGGAAATTGTCGGTCCAGCCGACAAAGCTCGCGGCGAAATAGGCGCCCATCATATAGAGCGAGCCATGCGCCAGATTGACCAGGTCCATGATGCCGAAAACCAGCGTCAGCCCGGCAGCAAGCAAGAACAGCAGTAGCCCGAACTGCAATCCGTTGAGGCACTGTTCGATGAAGAGCAGCATGGCGCGAGGACTCTAAACTTCACGTCACCCGAAAAGCAAACGGCGGCAGCGCCGAAGCGCCGCCGCCGTATTCATTCAAAACCTTACCACTTCATCGGGCATTGATCGTGGAAGCGGTCCTGGCCGTCTTTGACGATCGTAGAGACGGTCTTCAGCGACAATTCGCCCGCCGCATCCTTCACCACCTCTTGCAGGTAGAAGTTCTGGATCGGGATGTGATTGTTGCCGTATTTGTACGAACCGCGTACGGATTTGAAATTCACCTTGCGCATCTCGTCGCGCATGGCGTCCTTTTTGCTCATGTCCCCTTTCACCGCGACCACCGCGCTATTGATCAGTTGCGCGGCGTCATAGGCCTGCGCGCCGTAGTAAGTCGGGCGCAGATTGGGGAATTTCTTGCGGTAGTCGGCGACGAATTTCTTGTTCTGGTCGTTCGGAAGATCGTTGACCCATTCCTGCGCGCCGGGAATGCCTAGCGCATTTTCCTTTTGCAGCGGCAGCGACAATTCGTCGACCGTGAAGGCGGTGTAGAGCGGCATCTGCTCCTTGAGACCGGCCTGCACATATTGGTTCAGGAATTGCACGCCCGCGGCGCCGGGATAAAATACGAAGATCGATTCCGCTTTGGAGGCCCGCGCCTTTGATAGCTCGCCCGAGAAGTCGAGCTGCGTCGGCCAGACGGTATATTCCTCGCCGAGTACCTGGCCTTTGAAGGTACTTTTGAGGCCGGCGAGCATGTCTTTTCCGGCTGCGTAATTCGGGCCGATGAGGAAGACCGACTTAACGCCCTTCTGATTCATGTATTCGCCGACCGCCGCGGGCGTCTGATCGTTCTGCCATGACGTCGAGAAGACGTAAGGCGAGCATAGTTCGCCGGCGAGCTGCGACGGCCCGGCATTGGCGCTGATTAGGAAGGTCTTTGAATCGACGGCCGGTTTCAGCGACGCCAGCAGCACGTTCGACCAGATATAGCCGGCTATGAAGTCGACCTTGTCGGATTCGATCAGCTTTTGCGTCTTCTGCACGCCGACTTCCGGCTTCTGCTGATCGTCCTCGTAGATCACCTCGACCGGCAGGCCGCCCATCTTGCGGCCGAGATGATCGAGCGCAACCTCGAAGGAATTGCGCATGTCATTGCCGATCACCGCGGTCGGGCCGCTGAACGTGCTGACAAAGCCGATTTTCACTGAATTTTGCGCTATGGCTGGACCGGCTCCGAGAGCCAAAACCGTACCAAGGGCAATACACTTCCGGCGCATATCACAACCTCCCTATGCATTATTTTGCCGCTTTGCCCGATAATGTAGTTGATTGTGCCCAGAGTCAAAATGGGCTGCCGGGTCCGGCTAAAGCTGCGGCTCCGGATCTGGGTTTGAACCTCTAACCAAGCCGGGTACCTGGCCGGATCCGGGATCGTCAGGCCGGGGAAGCGCCAGCACCGCCGTCTCGCTGTCTTTCTGCAGTACCGCTTCCCGGCCGTTCACCGACCGCAAAATCCATCCGGTGTGGTTTTCGCCGGTTTTCAGACGGACCACGTTTTTGGTGGTCTCGTCCACAAAGACCGCGATTTTCTCTGTCTCACCCGTGACCGTGCCGACGAGCGCGAGCAAAGGCCGTTCCGGCTGCGCCGATTTTTGCACGACAAGCGGCCTCACCGGCTCCGGGGGCAGTCCGACCACAGCCGGTGGCGGTGCGCGGCGTGAGGGTGAGAAGATCGGGCGTTCGCGTGTCGCCGACAGGGCCTTGAGCGGAACCGCCCATAGCGGATTTCCGATCGCAGCGAGCGTCTTCGCTGGCGCATTCAGAGTCCGGTTGGGAGCCGGAGTCAAATTCAAAGGAGGCGGATCGACAGCATCCAGCGCGCTGACAGATACAGGCGGCGTTACGAAAAATGTCTGCGGCGTTGCTTGGCCGAACAGGGCGAAACTCGCCGCAAGCCCGAGGATGACGCTATGACGGGTCATTTCGCGCCCTGCCATTGACCGGACACCGACACCAGCACCCGCAGCCGTCCTGCGTCATTTCCGGCTGCGGTCTGCGGCGCCTGCACCGTGAGCTGATCGACAAACAAATACGGCATCCCTACTTCGATGTCGTAGAGCAATTGCTGCAAGGCCGGCTGATCGATCTCGCAAATCGCAATCAAGCTGAGGAAGCCTTCCTTGGATTGCGACCCTTGCAACTCCACTTGCGAGGAAAGGACGTTGCCGCCGAACTTGGTCACTGCCGCGGCGACCGTCTGCAATAACGTCGCGCCGGCCACCGTGATCGTTTGACCATCGACAAATGGCGATCCCGTGGGGACCGGGCCCGTTGAAGAAGCGGCGTCGCCGGCGGGAGTGGTACGGCGGCGTCCTTCGATCTGGTCGAGCAGGTCGGAGGCGGCGGCAACGGCCGCGCGGCGCTCAAAAATCTCCGCGAGCGAGGTCCAGGTCAAAAACAAAAGCAGCGTGACAAGCAAGGCGTAACCGGCCACGGCCGCCAGAGGATAGCGTGTGAGATAGCGATCGAATGCGCGTTCTGCGGTCATGTGCCTGGCGTATAGACGGGTTGGATTCGCGCTTCGATATGGAAACGTTCTCCGGGATCGTTTGGCGAGCGCGTCGTCGGTGCAAAGAAGGTTGCGCGGGTGAAATGGCCGGATTCTTCGATCAGGCGGATCAGCGACGAAGCATCACGCGTTACCCCAATCACTTGCAACTTGTCGCCTTCGACGCGCCACTCCGTGACATAGGTGTGATCGGGCAGCAGCCGCGAAAGCGCATCAAGCACGATGACACTTGAAGGAACTTCATGCTTGCGTCGCTCAAGGGCGCGCAGCGCTGCACCCTCGCCCGTCACTACGGCGCGTCCTGCCTGGATCTGAACTCGGCGTTCGGCCAGGCGGCGGGAGAGCTCGTCCTCGCGCGCTCCGAGATTATCGGTAACGATGACGGCGGCGCCGACGGCCGCTGCGCCCATCAGTCCGGTACCAACAAGAACGGCGAGGAGCCAACGCCGAATCCGATGAACCTCAAGCGGGTGCTTGGCGCTTTGCACCAGCAGCGTGATCGCAGGCGCGCCGGCGCCCGCATCCGGCGGCGTGGCGGAGATGCTAACGGACTCTGCCCCGAGCTTGGTGAGCGTTTGCAGATAAGGCTGGATCAGCGCCCGCGCGGTCGCGGCGACGGTGACGACGATGCGATTGTTGGAGATTTCCGCGGGTTTGCTCCATCCGAATATGGCGTCGGCAGCATTCCACGGCGTCAACCGGTCGATCTGAGCGCGAACGATACCGTCGAGGAATTCCGCTGCGCGTTGCGGCAATTCCAGCGGCCGGAACAGGAATCGCGCCGGCTTTAGGATGAGTTCGGCGCGGCTGCCCTGCAACATCGCCGCCAGCCTCGCCGAAACAGAGCCGGAAACCTGTCCGTTGACCATGCGAACGCTCTCAGCCGGCGCGCCCTGCCCCGGCATCCTCACCGTGAAGACGTCGCCATCGCCCTCGACGAGTTGCACGGTCCGGGACGAGGAGGAGAACCTCGCCAGAAACCCGGCGAGCGTCACCGCGACGCTATCCAACCAGCGTGAAAAACTGTCGGCGGTGTCACGCAACATCGTCATCGCACTCCCGCCCGCTGGTCCGCGGCACCCTCGTCGATATCATCTCGCCAGGATAATACACCAAAAGGCGAGTAACCATCCTCGTTCGGGAGAATGACGACTTCCGAAGCCATCCGGCGGCCATTGTCAAAGCTGATGCGCACGGTCACGCGCGTGGCCCGCGTCCCCTCGATGGTTGCCATTGCTTGAGCCGGGCCAAGCAGCGAAAGCAGGGTCTGCGCGTCTTGCGGTGCCGCCGCGCGTTGGCGCAGCACGGTATAAAGCCGTTCAGACGTCATTCCCGGTAAAGCCGCCACAATTTCCGGCGGAGCTTCCAGAACGTTAATTTCGGCGCGCCCGCTGTACACCGTTACCAGCGGCATGGCGCGCTCAACGAGAGCGGGCGGAAGGCCAAGCACCAGCCACAATTCCCCGGCGCTGGGAAACGGCGCGCCACGCGGCAGGTAATTCAAGCCGGCGCTGCGATAAGCGGACGGTTCCTTGTCGTCCTCCGGATTGTCGGGCGGCGCACCTTGGCGCCACGCAATGATACGGTCGGCATAACTTAGTGCATCATCAGAGCGTGCGCCGAGGGAGGCGAATAATCCGCCCAGCAATTCTTTTGGCGCTGCATTGAGATCGATGCGCGCCCCTTCGGAACGGAAGCTAGCGACAACATTCGCGCGACCCAGGCGAAAGCGGAATTCGCCATGTGCGGGCCGCACCTCTTCTTTCACGTTGAGCTGATAAGCTGTTAGCTCGGCGGCGGCGGAAACCAATGCATCCGCTCGGACCCGGTCGTCGTTCACCGCAAGCGCAGTCGCGGTATTAGCAACGTAGACGGCGTAAACCGAGGCCAGCGTCGCCAGCGCGCCGAGAATCCACAACACCGCCACGACGATGAAACCATCGCTGGCGGTTTGCGGGGACTTGCTGCGGAATGCAGTCATCGGGCCGGCGGATTGTTAGCGCCCGAACCGGCGTTGGGCGCCGCTGCGCCAGGTGTGATCGGCACTCCGGGTGGCAAGCGACCGCAATCCATTGTGACGTTCACGCGAATGCAGTCCGGCGAAAGCTGGACGTGAATCAACGCGGCGGTCGAAACCGACAGCGTGCGTTGGCTCGCCGCGTCGCGTAACGTCACCCGGACGGAGCTCGGCAGGAGCGCGGCATCGTGCCAGGTGTCCTGCCAAACCCGATCGCGTCCCGCATAGGCGAAAGAGATGCGATAGGGCGTGCGGACAAGAACCACCGGATCGGAGAATTTCGGCTCGTTGCCGGCGCCCGCTCCCGGCGTAATCGGGACGAAAGGTGCGCGCGTCCTCACCATGACCGGACCGCGCTCATCGGCAGTCTCCGCGATACGCACGATTTCAAGACCGGGACGCGTGTTCGGACCGATCGCGGATCGCACGAAGGTAACCGCGAGCTGCGAACCATCAAATAGAGGATTGGGGCTCGCCCGGTTGGGCGGGATAAACTCGGCCGCCGAAAGATCATCAACCAAACGTTCGAGGCCGAGGTCGAGAAGCTCGGCCCGCTGTACTCGCTCGAAGCCGCGGTTCCAGTTCGGCAACCACTGCGCCGTCACGGTGGCAAGCGCGGCGAGCACCGCACCCATCAGCGCCGTGGCGATAAGTGTCTCGATCAGCGTGAAACCGCGCGCATGCGAACGGTTGCGGAATCGGCACCTTTTCATTCGCTGGTTCTCTTGCGCAGGCGCACCGTATCGATCTGAAAGATGGAGCCGGACGGCGACTGCACCGTGACGACCACGGTTTGCGGCACCCAAGACGGTGCATTCCTTGGATCGACAAAGTTCGAAATAAACGGCAGCACGTCGACACGCCAGCGGTGGCCGGAACTCTCGCCGGAAAGATTGCCGATGACGAGCTGATCGCGCTCGGGGAGCGCGGTTTCAATGGCGCGGGCAGTCTCAATAAGAGCTAAATGTTGATCGATCGAGCGTGTGCCGCGGACCGTGGTTGCCATCAGCGAACCGATGGCGACCAGCGATACGGCGACGACGGAGAGAGCGACCAGCACCTCGATGAGTGTGAACCCGGCATTGTCGCGGTCAAAGGACGTTGAGTGGGACAACCTCGACACCTCCCGTCAGCCAATTGACCCGAATTTGGTAGCCCACGCCAAGCCGCGTCAACGCGATGGTCCCGCCGCACGACATGCCCGACGCAAAGAAGTTGATCGAGGAAGCGGCCGGGCGCTGATTGCAGCGCGCGGCGAGCACGGCATTAAACACCACGTCGTCAGGCACGCGTACGACGCGGCCGGTTGCCCCCGAGCGGACCGAACGGGTGCCGGCATTGACGGCCGTCGCAACCGGGATATGGCGCCGGATCGCTGCGGTACGGTCGCCTTTCAGTAACGAAGCCGTTTCAATCGCGTAAGATTCGAGCCGGGCGGTCGACGTTCCCCGCGGTATGGCCGGCAGGAGGATGGCAGCCAGCATGGTAATGATGGCAACGACGCAAATCACCTCAAGCAGGGTGAACCCGTCCTCGCCGCCGTCAACGTATCCAGCTGGTGATGTCACTTGCTGTCCCTGTGCCACCTTCCTGCCCGTCCGCGCCGTAAGAGAGGATGTCAAAAGTTCCATGCTCCCCTGGGGCGCGGTAAACGTAAGGCTTGCCCCATGGATCATTGGGAACGGCGCCGCCCTTGAGATAGGGACCGTTCCACGCAGCGATGCCGCCGGGGCGCTGTACCAGCGCCGCCAAGCCCTCGGGGCTCGACGGATATCGCCCGGTGTCGAGGTAGAACAGGTCAAGCGCGCTGGAAAAACTTTCGATCTGAATTTTGGCGGCTTTGACTTTCGACTCGGCGAGGTAGTTGAGCACGCGCGGCCCGACGAGACCCATAATCAAACCGATGATGGTGATGACGACGAGTATTTCCACGAGCGTGAAGCCGCGCTCGCCGTCCCTTGTGCCCCGCCGGCGTCTTCCGCGCCGGACTAACAGGGCAAAACGGTTCAAGCTAAACATGAACTCTTCATCCTACGATTTGACTGACGGATAACAGGGCGGTCATGACGGAAACGATCAATCCACCGACGACGATGCTGATCGTGATGATCGCCAGCGGCCCTGCGATGCCGACCACTCTATCGAGGCTGCGTTGAAGCCTGGCCTCGTAGAATTCGGCGACACGGCCGGCAAGCATCGGTAGCTGCCCTGTCTCTTCGCCCAAGCGTAGCATACGCACAGCCATAGCGGGAAGTACCCCGGTGTCGCCGAGCGCATCGGATAACTTGCCGCCGTGGCGAACCCGGTCGACTGTCTTGGTCCAGGCGGCCACGCTTCCCGTAGCGGCCATCATGTCAACAAGGATGCGCAAGGTTGCCGGTAGCGCGACACCGCTTCCGAGCAATACGCCGAGATTGCGGTTGAATAGGGCTGTGCGATGATAGGTGAGTACCGGCCGGACCAGGGGCAGCCGCGCCAGATTCGAAATCATGGCCGCGCGCACATGGGGACGCCGCAGCAGCAGCCAACTCCCGGCAACAAGAATCGTGAAAGTTACCGCGAGCGCCGTGACATTCGCCCGTAAAAAGTCCGACAAATTGAGGAATATCAGCACGACCGGATCGAGCTTGGCGCCGAAATCGCGCAGCACCGTGGCAAATTGCGGCAACACGAACAACAGAAAGAAGACAAGCACGCAGGACGCCGCGAACAACACGAAGGCCGGATAACGTAAGGCGTCACCGAGCTTGCGGCGTAGCGCGTCGGAACGCTCCCGTTCATTGGCAAGAACCTCAAGAATGTGATCGAGCGTGCCGGAGGCCTCACCGACGCGCACGAGTGCCACATACATCGAAGGAAAAATGGACGGATGGCGCGAAATAGCTTCGGCAAAACTCTCGCCCGCCAGAATAGCCGCTCTGATCTTAGCGACGGTCGGACGCAGTCTGCCGATGTCGATATCGATGGCGAGCAGTTCGAGTCCGTCGTCGATGCGCGCGCCTGCCTTCAGCAAAAGCGCGAGATCGCGGGTGAAGATCGTAATGTCTTCCGGGCGCACGCGCGACAATAACGAGAAGCTGAACCGGGAAGTCGCAACCGCTTCCCCTTCCGCGGCCGCAGTGACTGTATCGATGGGAACCAGGCCGAGATATTCGATACGACGCGAAACTTCTTCCGCAGTCGGCGCCGAAATCGCGCCGCTCACGACTTCGCCGCTTTGCGTTAGCGCCCGGTAACGAAAGCTCGGCACGGCGTTACCGTATAGCCGTAACGCGGAGAACCTCGGCAGCGGAGGTTATTCCCGCGCGGCATTTGGCGACGGCATCGTCCACCATGGTGGTCATGCCGGCACGTATGGCGGCGTCATCGATCATGCCGGAATCGGAATGGGCGCCAACCAGCTTGCGGACATCCTCGACCAGTTCGAGCACCTCAAAGACGCCGTTGCGGCCGCGATAGCCGGTGCCGCCGCAGCGTTCGCATCCTGCCGGTTCGTGCACGCAATCTCCAAGCTTCAGGCTGATCGCGGCATAGCGCGGATCGGCGGCGAAATCGGCCGACGTCAGCGTGCGCGGCTTCTTGCAGCGGTCGCAGAGTAGGCGGACGAGGCGCTGGGCGACCACGGCACGTAGCGTTGATTTCAAAAGAAAGCCCTCAACGCCAAGGTCGAGCAGGCGCGGCACCGCAGCGGCAGCCGTTTCAGTATGCAGCGTCGTCAAGACGAGATGCCCGGTCAGCGCGGCATGAATCGCGATATGCGCGGTTTCGGTATCGCGCACCTCGCCGACCATGATCACATCCGGGTCCTGGCGAACGAAAGCACGCAAAGCCGCCGCGAAGGTGAGACCGATACCGGGCTTTACCTGCGACTGGTTCACACCATGGATTTCATATTCGACCGGATCTTCGATCGTAAGAATCTTGCGGGTCGACTCGTTAAGGATCGAGAGCATGGTCGCCAGTGTCGTCGTCTTGCCGCTTCCGGTTGGGCCGGTGACCACGATCATTCCATGGGGCAGCGCCAGCAGCCGTTCGAGCTTGGACTCGTCGGCATTCGACAGGCCGAGCTTGCCGATCTCGAGTACGCCGCGATCTCGCGGCAGCAGCCGAATCACGGCAGATTCGCCGTGCTGGGTCGGCATGGTGGCGACACGGATATCGATATCCGAACGCGCGACGCGCAAACGGGCCGCACCATCCTGCGGCAGGCGCCGTTCCGCGATGTTGAGGCCGGCCAGAATCTTGATACGCGAGATCATGGCTTGCGGCAGCGCGTCGCCTGGAGCGGGGACGGCGCGGAGCAATCCGTCGATCCGCATACGCACGACCAGACCCGTGCGAAATGGCTCGATATGGATGTCGCTGGCGCGCAGCTCCATCGCCTTTTCTAGGAGGTTATTTACGGCGCGGACGACAGGCGCCCCGCTCGCGAGATCGCGCAAGCTTTCAACGTCGTCATCAGCGCGCGCGACTGCGGCCTCCAACGATTCCACAGCCGGCGCATCGTCATCCTCACCCAGTCGCTCGTTGAGAATGGTCGCGATGTCTTCGAAAGACGCCACCCCGATCTCGACCGGACCGCCGAGCACGATCTCGGTGGCGCGAATGGTCGCCGCATCGGTTGGATCGGTCACAGCAAGTTTGAACTGGCCCTCGGGCGTCCGGTAGGGAAAGACCGTGGTTTCGCGCAAAAAGCGGCGGGAGAATCCGGCCACCAGTGGCGACGCCGCGATAAGGTCCGGCAGGCTGAGGTGGGGCAATCTGTAGAAGCGGGCAACCTCCTCGGCGAAGTCATTCGCCGACAGATCAGTCAATTCCCACAGTTTTCGGAACGTCGTCTCCGCGCCTGAGGCACCGGGGAAATCAAGCTTTGAGCTTAGCTCCCCAGCAATATGGTTGTTACCGGACAGGTATCTAATAAACTCTGAGGAAGTATTGACGTTCATCCGAGTGTCCACTTGACTATAGTCAACTTACTTACGTCTCCTCCGGATAAAGTATTTTTACTTGACACCCAACATTATTTTTATTGATAATACCGAACTCTGTCAATTTTAACGTGCTCACACTCAGCTTCATAAGAGCGCGAGCAATAACGTCGGGCGGGCCTTAGTGGCAGGGAACGTATTACGTCGGGTTGTATCGGTGCATCCGTCGAGCGCCGTGTTTCTCACGTGCGGCGTCGCGGTTTTCGCCGCGTTGACGCTCGCCGCCTGCAACGTCATTACCGCCAGCCAAGACGATGCGCATTCGTCCGACGCATTCGAAAAAATCCGCTCCATCGATTTGCTTCCGCAATATCCGCGGCAAGCCGAAAATCCGAATTCCGGCCCATCGCAAACGCCGCGCGCGGCGGTCTATGCCGGGAGCGAAACCGCAACCGTCGCCGGCGTGCAGCCTAGCGGGAGCGGCGAGGGTTACGAGCTCAACTTCGAGAACGCGCCGGTCACGACCGTCGCCAAGGTCATCCTCGGCGACATTCTGGGGATGAGCTACACCATCGATCCGCGCGTACAGGGAACCGTCAGCCTTGCATCGGGGCGTCCGGTACCCAAAAGCCAAATCCTTTTCGTGCTCGAAAGCGCGCTGCGCGTGAGCAACGTGGTGCTGGTGCGCGACACGGTGGGATATCGCATCACGCCCGCAGGTGAAGCCATCGGCGCCGGCAACATGGATCAGGTCGCGGCCCGGGCGGAGCCCGGATACGGAATTAGCGTCATTCCCCTGCAGCACATGTCGGCGCAGACATTGATCAAGCTGCTCGACAGTTTTGCCGTTAAGCCCGGCACGGTCCGCGCCGACCCGGGCCACAATATGCTGATCGTCCAGGGCAACGGCAACGAACGCCGATCGACGATCGACACGGCACTTAGCTTCGACAATGACTGGATGCGCGGCCAGTCGGTGGCCATCTATCCGGTGCACAACAGCACACCAGAGCCGTTGATCGCCGAGCTCGAGAAGATCATGGATACCGGCGAAGGCGGGCTCAGCCAGAGCATGGTCATGCTGCAGCCGATCAGCCGCCTGAACGCCATTATGGTCGTCACGCGCAAACCCGAACTTCTGAAAACCGCGGCGACCTGGATTTCCCGCCTCGATAGCTCCGATACGGCCACCACCGGGGTCAAGGTTTATCGCGTGCGCTATGGCGAGGCGCGGCAGATCGCGCGGCTCCTCAATGACATTTTCGTCGGAAGCGGCGGCGGCAGCAGCGGTCTGGACACAGCGGCCAATCAGATCGCGCCTGGGGCGGGAGTTACCACGCAAACCAGCAGTGGCTCGGCGTTGGTTGTCGGTCAACCGTCACAAGGCACCTCGGGTGTGCGCCAGCCGCTGTCCACCATTACCGGCGGCGCCGCCGGTTCCGGCGGTTCCGACACCGGGCAGGGATCGAATACGCTAGGTGGACTTTCACGCGGTGGTTCGGGCGGCGGCAGCAGCGGCGGTGGAGGCCCTATCCTTC
>JAXDOR010000068.1:0-4150 GCA_034668825.1 Alphaproteobacteria bacterium
AATTCATCGACATCAAATGCCGCAAGGCGGGCCTCACTCCCGACTGCGTGGTGATTGTCGCCACCATCCGCGCCCTGAAGATGCACGGCGGGGTGAAGAAGGACGATCTGAAGAAGGAAGACTTGAAGGCGTTGGAATCCGGCATGGCCAATCTTCAGCGCCACGTGGAGAACATCAAGAAGTTCGGCCTGCCCGCCGTCATCTCCATCAACCGCTTCTCCGCCGACAGCGATGCCGAGATCGCGCTGGTCAAGGAGAAGTGCAAGGCGCTCGGCGTCGAAGCGCTGATGGCCGATCATTGGGCCATGGGCGGCGAGGGTGCGGCCGATGTCGCCCGCGCGGTGGTTAAGACCATCGACGAGGCCAAGGGCAAGCTGAAGTTGCTTTATCCCGACGACACGCCGCTGTTCGAAAAAATCCGTACCATCGCCAAGGAAATCTATCGCGCCAACGACGCCACCGCCGACAAGGCGGTGAAGGATCAGCTCAAGACCTGGGAAGAGATGGGCTTCGCCAAGCTGCCGGTCTGCATCGCCAAGACGCAATACAGCTTCACCACCAACCCCGATCTCAAGGGCGCGCCGAGCGATCACATCATCAACGTGCGCGAGGTGCGGCTCTCCGCGGGGGCGGAATTCGTGGTGGCGATCTGCGGAGAGATCATGACCATGCCGGGACTGCCGAAGGTGCCGTCGGCGGACTCCATCGACGTCGGCGCGGATGGGAAGATTGTCGGATTGTTTTAGCGTCGTGTCCCGCAGGCGGTGCAGCGTGACAGGCTGCGCCGCAGATGCGGGACCGTTCCAAACTCAGTATGCATAACGGTCCCGGATCAGCAGCGCACCACTCGCACTGACGTGCTCGCGCTGTACCGCATTCGGGACACGAATTTATAAGGCAAGGTCATCTGTTAGATCGCGCCATTCGGGATTTAGCTTCTCGACTAGAAGATCTTCCATTGCCTTCGCCATCGTTTCAAAACCGCTTCTCGTGCTCGTGCCTCCAGAATGGATGAGTATTCTTCGAAATAGGCCAATAGGATAATGCCATGGGTGCGCGTAAATCCTGCCACGAGCTTTCCTTTGTGCTCCGTAAGTCGGCGTATGAGATCGTTTGTGACTCCGACATAAAGAACCCGCGCGGACGGTTGGTAAGGATGTAAACAAAGAAGCGTCTGCTCATCGCTTTAACCCTATTTCCCGCACGCGGTGCAGCGCGTAGCGCTGCTCCGCAGATGCGGGACCGTTCCAACTCAGTGTCCGTAACGGTCCCGGATCAGCGGCGCACCGTTCGCTGCGCTCACGCTGCGCCGCGTCCGGGACACGCGCCTACCCCTCACCCTCCAACTCCGGCGCCACGCGCTTCGCCTCCACCACCAGCGCGGCGGTGATCGGCATCATCGGCTCGCGCGCCGGCACCACTAGCCCAATCGTCTGCACCGCCTCCGGCTCCAGAATCGGAATGGCGCGGATGGTGTCCGTCAATCCCAAAGTCTCGGCCAGCTTCGCCGGCATCACGCTCGCCCAGCGCCCGGTGCGCACATGCGAGAACAATAGGATCATCGAATCCGACTCCAGCGTCGGCCGCGATTCTCCTCCGGCGCTTTTGAGCAGCCGGTCGATGATGCGCCGGTTCTGCATGTCGGGGGTGAGCAAACACAGCGGCACCTGCGCCACTTCGGCCCAGGTCACCGTGTCGCGGTTGCCGAGCGGCGCGTCGGCGGAGGTGAGCAACCGGTAGCGTTCGCGATAGAGCGGCACGGTGTTGACGCGGCCGACCGGCTCATTGCCGAGATAGGTGATGCCGGCATCGATCTCCAAGTTATCAAGCAGATCGAGAATCTCGATCGAGGTGCGCGACCAGATGGTGAACTGCACATTCGGATGCCGTTCGCGATAGGGCGTGGTCAGCGCCGCTACCATCGCCAGTGCGGTTGGAATCGCGGCGATGCGCAGCCGTCCCGACAAACCATGGCGCAGCGAATTGATTTCCTCGCGCATGGCGCGGGTGTCGCCGACGATGCGTCGCGCCCATTCCAGCACCCGCTCGCCTTCCGGCGTGAAGCTCTGGAAGCGCGAGCCGCGATTCACCAGCAGCACGCCCATCTGCTCTTCGATCTGCTTCACGCCCGCCGACAGCGTCGGCTGGGTGACGCCGCAGGCTTCGGCGGCTCGGCCGAAGTGTTTCTCCCGCGCCAGGGCCAAGAGGAAGTCGAGCTTGTCGATCATGAATGTCTCTTCACTTCAAAGGCTTAGCCAAATAGCCAACTTGCATCGCATAAATAATAAGGAGCAACAGCCTCACAGTCGATAGATATGTTCTATCGCTTCATGGCTTGCACGGGATTGTACGAGGTGTGGAACCGGCCCAATTCTAAGGCTGGAGATAGCAATGAATATCCAGATGCCGCCGCCGCGTGCGGGTAACGGCGCCAGTCCTAACCGCCGTCCGCGCCGCACACCGAAGGGCCGCCAGGTCGATCCGAAAGCGCTCGACGAAGTCCGCGCGCTGCTCGGCGAGCGGTCGCGCCGGCGCGATCTCTTGATCGAGCATCTGCATCTAATCCAGGACGAATATGGACATCTCTCGGCGCCGCATCTCGCCGCGCTGGCGCAGGAAATGAAACTCGCACTGGCCGAGATCTATGAAGTCGCGACTTTCTACGCGCATTTCGACGTGGTGAAGGAAGGCGAGGTTTCGCCGCCCGCCGTCACCGTGCGGGTCTGCGACAGTCTCTCCTGCGCCATGGCCGGCGCGGAACGCTTGCTCAAGGAAATCTCCGAGCAGTTTGGCGACCGCGTCCGTGTGCTGCGTGCGCCTTGCATGGGCGCCTGCGACCATGCGCCGGTCTGCGCCGTCGGCCATGTACAGGTGATGCAGGCCACGCCCGCCTCGGTGGCGCAACTTGCGATTCCCGAAACCCATGCGCATGCCATCACACCGGGCACCGATTTTGAGCATTATGTCGCCGACGGCGGCTATCGCGTGCTGGCGGAAGCGCTCACCGGTAAGCGCAGCCGGGACGAGCTGATCAAGATCGTCAGCGATGCCGGCCTGCGCGGTCTCGGCGGCGCCGGTTTCCCCACCGGGAAGAAATGGGCGCTGGTGCGGGGCGGAGCGGCGCCGCGCATGATGGCGGTGAACGCCGACGAGGGCGAACCCGGCACCTTCAAGGACCGGCATTATCTCGGCCTCGATCCGCACCGTCTCCTCGAAGGCATGCTGGTCGCGGCTTGGGTCGTTGAGGCGGCGGAAATCTACATCTACATCCGCGACGAATATCCCGAGCTGCGCCTGATGCTGATCGACGAGATCGCCAAGCTCGAGGGCGCGGGGCTGGCGAAATTCACGCGCATCCATCTGCGGCGCGGGGCAGGGGCTTACATCTGCGGCGAAGAATCCGCCATGATCGAATCCATCGAAGGCAAGCGCGGCCTGCCGCGGCATCGCCCGCCTTACGTGGCGCAGGTCGGGTTGTTTGGGCGCCCGACGCTGGAGCAGAATGTCGAGACGCTCTACTGGGTGCGCGACATCGTCGAGAAGGGCGCCAAGTGGGTCACTGGCCAGGGCCGCCATGAGCGCAAAGGCTTCCGCAGCTTCTCGGTGTCAGGCCGCGTGAAGAACCCCGGCGTCAAGCTGGCACCCGCCGGCATCACCGCGCGCGAGTTGATCGACGAATTCTGCGGCGGCATGACCGAGGGGCATGTTTTCAAAGCTTATCTCCCCGGCGGAGCATCGGGTGGGATTCTTCCCGCGTCGATGGCGGACGAGCCGCTCGACTTCGGCACGCTGGAGAAGCACGGCTGTTTCGTCGGCTCGCATGCGGTGGTGATCCTCTCGCAAGCGGACGACATGAAAGCCGTGGCGCTCAACCTGATGCGCTTCTTCGAGGATGAGAGTTGCGGGCAATGCACGCCCTGCCGGGTCGGCACTGAAAAGGCCGTGAAGCTGATGGCGCAAGGTCCGTGGGATGAAGGCTTGCTGACCGAGCTTTCCAATGCCATGCGCGATGCTTCCATTTGCGGGCTCGGCCAGGCGGCGCCGAACCCGCTGATGTGCGTCTTGAAATATTTCCCCGAGGAACTGAGCAAGCCCATGGGGAAATGGTGATGATAATGTTGAAACAGGGGCTGCCTAACCCCTCCCCCTT
>JAXDOR010000069.1:0-3234 GCA_034668825.1 Alphaproteobacteria bacterium
CTTTCTCACCGACCGCAAGAAGGACATGATCACTTCCGGCGGCGAGAATATCGCATCGTCCGAAGTCGAACGCGTCATCTATGAACTGGCGCAAGTGCGCGAAGTGGCCGTCATCGGCATACCCGACGACCGGTGGGGCGAGCGGCCCGTCGCAATCGTAGTGCTTGCGGACAGCGCAGCACTCGAATTGCCGGCCCTGACGGATCATTGCCGCCAACGTCTGGCAGGCTTCAAGGTCCCCAAGCAGCTCATCATTCGCGACAGCCTGCCGCGCAATCCATCGGGCAAGGTGCTCAAGCGCGTGCTGCGCGCCGAACTTGAGGCAAGCGCATGACGCAAGCGCCCGAAACCACGTCAGGAAAAGTGACAAAACTCAATCGCGTCGAACGCAATGCGTGGACCAAGCGGAAGATTTTCGACGCCGCGACCAAGATCGTCGGCAAATACGGTTACGCCGAAGCATCCGTCGCCCGTATCACCGAACAGGCCGGCGTCGCGCAGGGCACGTTCTACAATCATTTCGAGAATCGTCAGGAATTGCTCGACCAATTGCTGCCGAAAATCGGCATCGACATGGTGCGGTTCATTCGCGAGCGCACTGGCACGGCGCGCGCGGCAAGACAGGAAATCGAACGGTTCGGCGCTTTCTTCGATTTCATCCTTCAGGTTCCGGAATTCCTGCGCATTCTAAATGAAGCCGAGTTCTTTGCGCCGAGCGGCTACCAGAAACATCTCGACAATATTTCGACCGCTTACGTCCGCATCCTGAGGCGCGCGCGCCATGCCGGGGCGATCGATGACTTCAGCGACGATGAATTCGAGGCCATCGTTCACATGTTCATGGGCGCGCGCGGATATCTCAGCCGCCGTTATTCCTACGCCGACGGCACCGTCATCGCCGTGCCGGATCATGTCATCTCGGCTTACGAAAAGCTGATTACGCGCGGATTGTTCAGCCCGCGGGGCAAGGACGGGCCATGAACGTCGAGGCGCCGCGAAAAAAACTCGATCTGTCATCGGCCATCGCCGAAGGCGATATCCGTGTCCTGCTGATGGTCCTGGTTCATATGACCGGCGATACCAGCTGGCTGGAGCCGCCCTACAAACCCCGGCGCGACGTCCGCCTGATCCCCGATCCGTAAGCGGGGGTGCCGATGGACATTCAGGACAAGATCCGCGCCGCTGTGCTCGAATTGTTCGCAAACGGCGAGCCCACGCCTGCGATCACCGATCCCGGCGACGAGCTGATGCTCAAAATGATGCGCGCGTGCCTTGGTGAAAACGTCGCCCCGGAGTATGCGCCGCTGATGCGCGAGGAGATGGGGTTTGTGCCGCGCGAAGCGCGCTGGGCCGGGCGTCCGCCTCGCGACGCCCTGATGAAGCAACATGTGCTGATAGTTGGCGCGGGCGTCTGCGCCATCGCCCTGGGCGTTGCACTCGGCCGACTGGAGATTCCCTACACCATCGTCGAGAAAAACGACGAACTCGGCGGCACGTGGTACGTCAATCGATATCCCGGCTGCGGCGTCGATACGCCGAACCATTCCTACTCATTCTCTTTCGGTGCGCGAAACCAATGGACCCGTTACTTTGCGCAACGCGAGGAACTTCTCGATTATCTCAAGAAGGTTGCGCTCGAACACGACGTTCGCAGCCACATCCGCTTCAATGCCAAACTGACGTCATCGCGGTGGGACGAGACCAAACGACGCTGGATTTCAACCCTGGAGACCGGCAACGGCCCCGAGGATTTCGAATCCACTATTCTCGTCAGCGCGATCGGTCAGCTCAATGATCCATCGCGCGCCCGCTTCAAAGGCGAAGAAGACTTCGCCGGAACGACGCTCCACTCCGCATTATGGTCGGATGGCATCAAGGTCGACGGCAAGCACGTCGCCGTCATCGGCACCGGTGCGACCGCGATGCAGCTGGTGCCTTCGATCGCGGGCCGCGTTGCGTCGATCAGCATCTACCAGAGATCCGCGCAATGGTCGCGCCCGGTCGCCGGCTATTCCGATCCTATTACGCAAGGCGCGCAATGGCTGCTCGCGCATCTGCCGTTTTACGTGCAGTGGTATCGTTTCAACATGTTCTGGCGCTACGGCGACGGGCTGCTGCCGTTCCTGCGCAAGGATCCGGACTGGCCGCATCCCGCGCGCGCCGTCAACAAGGGCAATGACCGGCATCGGGAGGAACTTACGGAGTTCATTCGGTCCGAACTGAAGGACCGGCCCGACCTGATCGAGAAATGCCTGCCGACCTATCCTCCTTACGGAAAACGCATCCTGCTCGACAACGGCTGGTTTCAGACGCTGACCAAACCCCATGTCGAACTGGTCACCGACAAGATCGAGCATTTTGCGCGCGACGGCATCGTCACCTCGGACGGAAAATTGCGGCCGGCCGATATCGTCGTCGTCTCGACGGGCTTCAAGGTCACGGAGATGGCGGCGCGCCTCAACATCACCGGGCACGACGGCAAGACGCTGAGGGAAGTTTGGGCCGACGACAATCCAACCGCCTATCTTGGCCTGACGGTGCCGGATTTCCCGAACTTCTTCTGTATGCTCGGCCCCAATTCCGGTCCGGCGCATGGCGGCAGCGTGATCTTCCAGTCCGAATGCCAGAGCCGTTACATCACGGCGTGTCTCGTCGACATGATCGAGCACGGCATCGCCGCCATCGACGTTCGCCAGGACGTTCATGACCAGTATGTCCGTGAGGTCGACGCCGAACATGAGCAGATGATCTGGACCCACCCGGGAATGACGACCTATTACCGCAACAAGCAGGGCCGGGTGTTTTCCGCCATGCCCTGGCGGTTCGTTGATTACTGGGCGATGACCCACGACGCAGACTTGGATCAATATCGCCAGACCCGAGCGTAAGTTTGATGAGTCAATTGGACGCAGCAAACGACAAAGCGCCCCTCTCGGCTGCCTATGTGGCCGAAGGCACCTATCCGGCCGATATCTGCGTGCTGCGCTACGCGCTGGAAAGGAACGCCCGTACTAAACCTGACGACATCTTCGCGGCTTTCGAAGGCGGCGAGCGCTGGACCTTCGCGCAAACCTTGCAGCAGGTTGAAAGCTTCGCCGGCAATCTGAATGAACTTGGAGTCCGCCAGGGCGACCACGTGGTCCTGGTGCTGCCGACATCGCCGCTGGCGTTGCGGGCGATGTTCGCCATCAACTATCTCGGCGCGGTCTATGTGCCGGTCAACCCGGCCTTGAA